>JBCQUO010000023.1:0-31579 GCA_047173955.1 Rikenellaceae bacterium | reverse complement strand
GATGGATCGACTTTCTGGGGCGCGAGACGATATTCTTCGATGGAGGCGAGAAATTGGCACTTAAGTTGAAACTTCCCATATATTTCGTCTACCAAAGACGTGTGGGGCGCGGGCTCTATGAGTTTGCCTACGACCGCCTGCACGATGGCGTTGAGGAGGTCGAACCCTACGAAATAACGCGACGATATGTGCACCGCCTAGAGCAGATCATACGTCAAAGTCCCCAAATGTGGCTCTGGTCACATAGGAGATGGAAACATAAAAGAACCTAATGGAGAGTGCAGCAATTGTAATACTCAACTGGAATGGCGAGGAGCATCTCAAAAAATTCCTCCCCTCGGTTGTCGAACATACCCCCTCGTGGGTCGATATAGTGGTGGCAGATAATGGCTCTACGGATGGCTCCGTGGAGTTGCTCAAAGGGCAATTCACAGGGCAATTCGCAGGGGTCAAAATCATAGAGCTTGACCGTAACTACGGCTTTGCCGCAGGCTACAACGAAGCTCTGCGACTCATTGATTATACCTACTATGTGCTTCTGAACTCCGACGTGGAGGTGTGCGAAGGGTGGTGCGAACCTCTCTTCGAGGAGCTACGCCAAAACCCCGATATTGGGGCTGTGTCGCCCAAAATATTATCCTACAACGAACCCTCGAAGTTCGAATATGCAGGGGCCTCGGGCGGATATATAGATATCCTCGGCTACCCCTTTTGTCGCGGGCGTATACTCCAATCCACCGAGGAGGACTGTGGACAATACAACGACCCCAAAGATCTATTCTGGGTCAGCGGTGCCGCCTTCGCTTGTCGCTCAGAGGTGTTCACGCAGATGGGAGGGTTCGATAGCGACCTCTTCGCCCATATGGAGGAGATAGATCTATGTTGGCGCATGCAACTCCAAGGCTACAGGGTGCGCATAGTGCCACAAAGTCGCGTCTACCACCTCGGCGGTGGTACCCTCTCGACAGACTCCCCCAACAAAATATATCTCAACCATCGCAATAACCTAGCGATGTTGTATAAGTGCTCACCCCCCTCGCAGCGTATTTTAGTCGCTGTGGCACGCCCTCTGCTCGACCTATTGGCTGCCGTGACATACCTTCTCAAAGGGCGCGCAAAGAGCTTCTGGGCTGTGTTCCGCGCCTACGGTACATTCATCAAGTGGCACCCAATGCTGAGCCGTAAACGTAAAGAGTGCCGCTCCACACGCGTCGCAGAATCAACACACATATATAAAGGATCAATCGCCCTCAAATACTTCCTCGGTATACGCAAATTTACCGAGATAAAATAGAGGGAATTTGGCTGGTTGTTTGAGGTCAGAGACTGGACTGCCTCACGCCGGCGGGCGCACAGCAAGCTGTGATTTGTTTTCCGTGCGCTTTTGTGCCGTTTGAGGCCGCGACTTTAAAGTTCACCTTCAGTGAACGTTTACTCACAACTCCTAACTCCTAACTCTTAACTCCCACGCGTCATTGCGGACCCCGATCCGCAATCCCTAACGATACATTGTACGACCGAGGCAGAGATTGCGGCTCAGAGGCCGCAATGACGGCTTATGGTCTTACGCCCCATTCGTCATTCATCATTGACCATTAACCATTGATCATTCACCATTAACCATTCACCATTGACCATTAATTTCACTTCGGTTGGGTGGGATGTTGTGGGCGCGGAGACCCCCGAGAGGGGGTAATATAAAAATAGTGTCACGGACCGAAAGCTTGCTTTCAAGGTCCGTGACACTATTTTTATATTATACGTTCACCAGAGGTGAACTTCCGCGCGCGCAGCAGAACAACAACCGCAAGGAGGACAAATCACAGCTTGCTGTGCGCCCGCCGGCGTGAGGCAGTCTAGCCTCTAAAAGAGCCTCTAAACCTAAGCACCTCAGCGTTACTCGTTTTTGACGCAACGGATTTGCATACCGTTAGCGCGGCGAGCGGCATATTGAGTTGTTAGGGACTCGTCGCTAGCGAATTTGAGGCAATAAGATTTGGTATCTGTGGTTGATCCAGATGTCCAGTAGTAGCCGCTCCAAGGGGTATAGTTTCCGTCACCGATCACGTTTTGTATTCTACCAGAGATATAGTTTCGTCGACCTGCGCCGATGAAGAGCTCCTCTTTTCCTGATGCATCTTGGAGCATTGCGGCATATGAGTATGTACCATCAGATGTTTGTGATGGAGGTATTGAAGCTAGGGTCACCCCATCGAAATCTGTTGAGCGAGGCACTCTCCACCCTTTGGGTGATGGGTCATATATACTCTTTGTGTTGTCGTTCCACAGGTCTCCATTATGTGACGAGTACAACCAGTCGTCGTTAGACTCTGTGACACCCGTAAGGTAATATGTAGGGTACTCGGTAGTATACGATACTCGTCCTTTGACAGCTGTTGTTTCGTAGTAGCTGATGTATACGCTAGAGTTATAGTCATTCACCAAGAAGTTGTCGTATCCACCTGTACAGTTGTATGTTACAGGGGTTGGGAATGGATCTTTACGTCCCCATTGGTAGTATAGACCATAAGAGTTCTTTGTGCACTCGTTGGTATTTTGTGTACTATACAGGTCATCGTCGGCAAGGATAAAGATATCATTGTAGTCGGCACCGAGGTTGCGATCCATAAATGTACGGTCATTGAAGGTGATCTCCGAGATTTCGTCATCTAGACCCCATATATGCCAGCTCCACAATATATCTTCGTTCTCGTCATAGGCTGCGATCACGGCGCTACCCTCCTTGATATCTGTATACTCACCATCCTCGTCTATATCGTACTCATCCGAAGATACATAGAATCCGATCTCTGTGTCGCTATATTTTTGGGCGTGGTTGATAGAGCAGTATGTATCTTTCCACAACATTCCAGCGCTAGCCACCCCTGTGAGCAGTTGGGTTTTATCCTCGCCTTTGAATGTAGAGCTAAAGATATAGAACTTACCAGCTTCGTTCACAATCATTGAGTTAGCCTGCATATCTAGATCTGTGTCGATGTATACGAAATCGGTGATACCCACAGCGATGCTTGCAGACATTGAGTTTCCGGTGAATGTCTCGCCCGAGAGGAGGATCTCACCATTATCGTCATAGTCGGTGATATTTTCGGGGGCGGTCACGATCAGGGTATTTTTGTAGAATTGTAGCTCTACCTCCCAACCGTTAGGGTAGCTATCGACCTCTAGGGTCTCTACGTTATCCAACTCGAAGGTCACCACTCTGACTTTGGATAGATCTGCGTTTTGGGTGTAGATTGCTTTATCGAAGAAAATACCTGTTGCTTCGAACTCAACACTTCCCACACCCGATGCCTCGGTGTCGGAGCACGATGTGAAAAGAGAAGTAAAGAGCGCCAATGAAAGTATCAGGCGAGATATTGTATTTACCATAATAAAATGTAAAAGTTTTAAATCATATTTAAATTTCAACAAAGATACCAATTTTCAATTAATAACGCACGCAAATCCCAGATATTTTTTCACAAGGAATAATATTTGTTATTTTATGTGGGCAAAAAAGGGTAAATGAGGGTTCGTGGATTGTTAATTCTTCAAAAAAAATATTACCTTTGTTACCTATAAATATGTAAAGAGAGAAAATTGTCAGACTACAAAAATATAAATATCCGCAATCGCCGTGCTACATTCGACTACGAGATCATCGAGGAGTATGTGGCAGGGGTTGTGTTGGTCGGTACCGAGATCAAATCTATCCGCATGGGCAAAGCGTCGCTCACGGATAGTTACTGCTATGTGGACAATGGAGAGCTTTGGGTCAAGGGGGTGAATATAGCGGAGTATCATTGGGGGAGCCACAATAACCATACGCCTAAGCGCGACCGCAAGCTGCTGCTCAACCGCAAGGAGCTCAACAAGATCCAACGTTCGTTGCAGGACAAGGGGCTCACGATGGTGGGGCTTCGCATGTTTCTAAACGATCGTGGGTTGGCAAAGGTTGTCGTGGGGTTGGCCAAAGGACGTAAGTCATACGACAAGCGCGAATACCTCAAGGCCAACGATGCCAAGAGGGAGATGGACAAGGCGCTGAAGAAGTTTAAGTAAGGTTGTAGTTTTCAACTCCTTAAACCCCTTTCGTCATTGCGGCCTCCGAGCCGCAATCCCTAGCGAGCCGTTGGGGGAGGAGGGGCTGGTTTTGAGATTGCGGATCGGGGTCCGCAATGACGATTATACTTTGAAGAGATTGCGGCTCGGAGGCCGCAATGACGAAAGGGGGCTATTATTTAATATTTAGAGGCGCTGAGTAGTTGCTATAAATTTGTTATATTAAAGATAAAAGTTATAAATATTTATGTCACTTATTTTAACAATAGAGACAGGCACCGATATCTGCTCTGTGGGTATTGCCAAAGATGGCGAGATGATCTCGCTGCGTGAGAGCTCCGAGGGGCGCGACCACGCTAGCAAGGTGGCGACCTTCACCGCCGAGCTCTTTGAGCAGAGTGGGGTCACCGCAGAGGATCTCGATGGTGTAGCTGTGGGGATGGGGCCCGGTTCATATACGGGTCTGAGGATTGGTGTCTCTTTTGCTAAGGGGCTCTGCTATGGGCTCAATATCCCACTCATCGGGGTGGGGTCGTTGGGGGCTCTGTGTAGTGTTGCCCACGAGAGCTACGATGTGGGGCTTCTGGAGATCGAGAATTGGAAGTCAGCGAGGCTCTGTCCGATGGTCGACGCACGACGTATGGAGGTCTACACCCAACTATTCGACTCCTCGGCCAAGGCTATAACCGAAGTATCGGCCCAGATAATCGAGGAGGGGAGCATGAGCCAATACAACGATGGGGCTCCTTTTCTGATCTTTGGCAATGGGGCGGCTAAGTGCCTCGAACATATGCCTTGGGCAACGCTCATCGAGGTAGCACCCTCGGCACGTGGGTTGGCCAAGATAGCTCAACAGAAACTCGACAATGGGGAGGTGGAGGATGTAGCATACTTCGAACCATTCTACCTCAAAGATTTTATGGTCACAACCTCCAAAAAGAAATTTTTCTAACCTAACCACAAATTAAAATTTCTTAAATCGCAACCAACTAAACAACCAAAACAACTAAATCATAAAAAACTATGAACACAACTTTTACAATGGTGGACTATGCTATCTTCGTCATCTACGCAGTCGCGTTGGTGTCGGTAGGTATCTTTGTCTCACGAGGAAAAAAGGGTGAGGAGAAGAGCGCTGAGGATTACTTCTTGGCGAGCAAATCTTTGCCATGGTGGGCTATCGGAGCCTCACTTATTGCCGCGAATATCTCGGCAGAGCAATTTATCGGAACATCGGGATCGGCCTTTGCGGCAGGTATAGCGATTGGATCCTACGAGTTTATGTCGGCTCTAACGCTCGTTATCGTGGGTAAATATTTCCTTCCGATCTTCATTAAGCAGGGAATCTACACTATCCCCGAATTTGTCGAGAAACGCTACTCAGCAAACCTCAAGACAATCTTGGCGGTGTTCTGGATCTGTCTATTTGTATTCGTTAACCTCACAACAGTTTTGTTCCTCGGAGGTCAAGCGTTGGATACTATCCTCGGCACTGGAGATGGCTCGATAACTGTCCCAGCGATGATCTGCTTGGCTGTAGTGGCGGCGGCTTATTCGCTCTATGGAGGCTTGTCGGCTGTGGCTTGGACAGATGTGTTGCAGGTGGCACTTCTCGTTATCGGAGGTCTTATCACAACATTCATCGCTCTATATTATGTTACCCCCGACCACGGAATTGTCGATGGTATCAAACATGTTTATGAGGCGGCAGGTGACCACTTCGATATGATCCTCTCTAAGGATCATAAGGAGTATATGAACCTCCCCGGTATCGGTGTCTTGATCGGCGGAATGTGGGTTGCAAACCTCTACTACTGGGGATTCAACCAATATATCATCCAACGTACATTGGCCGCTAAGTCTCTTGGTGAGGCGCAACGTGGTATCATCTTCGCTGCATTTTTGAAGATTTTGATCCCCTTCATCGTCGTTATCCCCGGTATCATCGCATACGTTATGTTCACCGAGAACTTCAATGGCGCTGCCGAGGTGTTCCAAGTAAATGGCGCGATGAAGTACGACAGCGCATACCCATGGTTGATTAAGGAGTTCGTCCCCACAGGGCTCAAGGGATTGGTTGTGGCAGCTTTGGCCGCAGCTATCGTCTCGTCGTTGGCTAGTATGTTGAACTCAACATCTACGATCTTCACAATGGATATCTACAAGCCATATATCAACCCCAACGCTTCGCAAACGAAGCTCGTAAACGTGGGTCGCCTAACAGCTGCTGTATCGTTGGTTATAGCACTCCTTATCGCTCCAATGTTGGGCGGTCTGGGTCAGGTGTTCCAATATATCCAAGAGTACACAGGCCTTGTGAGCCCCGGTATCTTGGGCGTGTTCTTGATGGGTCTATTCTGGAAAGGTGCCAACAACAAGGGCGCTGTATGGGGTGTACTCCTCTCTATACCAGTGGCTTTGGTGCTTAAGTTCTTGCCTGCAATCACAGGTGGAGCCATAACACTTCCATTCCTCGACCAGATGGCATACACACTCCTCGCTACACTCGTTATCATATACTTGGTGAGCAAGGCTACATCTGCATCAACCGAGGCCGACCGCGCAATACCAGTATCGAAAGAGTTGTTCAAGACCGACTGCGTATTCAATATCTGCGCATACGTCATCATGATCCTACTTGCTATTATCTACGCTATATTCTGGTAGAAGGCTGGTTTTAAGAGGCTGTGGTTAGAGGCTGTGGTTAGAGGCTGGACTGCCTCACGCCGGCGGGCGCACAGCAAGCTGTGATTTGTTTTTCCGTGCGCTTTTGTGCCGTTTGAGGCCGCGACTTTAAAGTTCACCTTTAGTGAACGTTTAATATAAAATGAGTACCATAAACCTTGAAAGCAAGCTTTCGGTTCATGGTACTCATTTTATATTATTCCCCCGTTGGGGGACCTAAAGTCGCGGCCCCATCCCACACATAAGCGAGGTGGTATCACTCACAACTCCTAACTCCTAACTCCTAACTCTTAACTCCTAACTCTTAACTCCTAACTCCCACGCGTCATTGCGGACCCCGATCCGCAATCCCTAACGATACATTGTACGACCGAGGCAGAGATTGCGGCTCAGAGGCCGCAATGACGAAAATAATGATGAATGGTTAATTAATCATTTATCATTGACCATTTACCATTAACCATTGATCATTCACCATTCATCATTCATCATTGACCATTTACCATTGATCATTCACCATTCATCATTAACCATTAACCATTAATTTCACTTCGGTTGGGTGGGGGTGTTGTGGGCGCGGAGAGCCCGAGAGGGGGTAATATAAAAAGAGAGTCACTAACCGAAAGTTTACTTTCTGGTCCGTGACTCTCTTTTTATATTATACGTTCACCAGAGGTGAACCTCCGCGCACGCAACAAACACACTCACAACCGCAATAAACACAAATCACAGATTGCTGTGCGCCCGCCCGGCGTTAGGGCAGTCCGGCCTCTAACCACAGCCTCTTAAAAAGCAATCCAGCCTCTGACTACAATTACATCATGCCGCCCATACCGCCGCCCGGCATTGGGGGCATAGCTGGAGCATCTGATTTTTGCTCTGCGAGGACGCACTCTGTCGTTAGGAACATCGAAGCTATCGAGGCTGCATTTTCGAGGGCTACGCGCGATACTTTTGTAGGGTCGATGATACCAGCTGACATCATATCCTCGTACTTATCGTCGCGAGCGTTGTATCCAAAAGCTCCTTGGCCCTCGTGAACCTTATTTACTACAACCGATCCCTCGCCACCTGCGTTGGCAACGATTTGGCGCAAAGGCTCCTCGATAGCGCGACGAACTATCTGCACACCTGTTGTTTGATCCTCGTTATCGCCTTTGAGACCCTCGAGGGCCGACACAGCGCGGATGTATGCAACGCCACCTCCGGGAACGATTCCCTCCTCAACTGCGGCACGAGTAGCGGCTAGTGCGTCATCTACGCGGTCCTTCTTCTCCTTCATCTCGACCTCTGTCGCAGCACCCACATAAAGGACAGCCACTCCACCAGCCAATTTAGCCAAACGCTCTTGGAGCTTCTCGCGGTCGTAATCCGACGTAGAGACCTCGATAGCGGCTTTGATTTGAGCCACGCGGTTTGCGATGATATCTTTGTTTCCAGCGCCATCGACAACTGTTGTATTCTCTTTGTTGAGTGAAACCTTCTCGGCCGAACCCAATTGTTCGAGGGTAGCATCCTCCAACTTCATACCCTTATCTGCCGAGATCACAGTAGCACCTGTGAGGGATGCGATATCCTCCAACATCTCCTTGCGACGATCTCCAAATCCGGGAGCCTTGCAAGCTGCTACCTTCAAAGCGCCACGAAGTTTGTTGACCACAAGAGCCGAAAGTGCCTCTCCGTCGACATCCTCGGCGATGATAAGCAATGAGCGTCCGCTCTGAGCCACAGGCTCGAGGATGCCCATAAGCTCCTTCATGGTCGATACCTTCTTGTCGGTGATAAGGATAAATGGCTTCTCGAGTTGCGCCTCCATCTTCTCGGTGTCGGTGATAAAGTAAGCCGATATATAGCCTCTGTCGAACTGCATACCCTCGACTACATCTACGTGAGTCTCAGTACCTTTAGCCTCCTCGACGGTGATTACACCCTCTTTGTTGACCTTAGCCATCGCCTCGGCGATAAGTTTACCGATAGCGTTGTCGCTGTTAGCCGAGATAGTTGCTACCTGCTCGATCTTAGCGAAGTCGCTACCCACCTCTTGGCTTTGGTCACGAAGCGAACCTACAACAGTAGCCACCGCTTTGTCGATACCGCGCTTTAGGTCCATAGGGTTGGCACCAGCGGTTACATTCTTTAGACCCACGGTGATGATTGATTGAGCCAACACAGTTGCTGTAGTTGTTCCATCACCAGCGTCGTCGTTGGTCTTAGATGCCACCTCGCGAACGATCTGTGCGCCCATATTTGCGAATGGATCCTCAAGCTCCACCTCCTTAGCTACCGACACACCATCCTTGGTGATATGTGGAGCACCGAACTTCTTGTCGATGATAACGTTGCGACCTTTAGGGCCGAGTGTAACCTTTACAGCGTTACATAGAGCATCTACACCCTCTTTGAGAAGCTCGCGAGCCTCTACATTATATTTAATATCTTTTGCCATTGTTTTCTTTTTATACTTTATTATTCTTAATATCAGCCTCTTAGATGATTGCCAAAATATCGCTCTGCTTCATGATAAGGTAGTCCACACCGTCGATATTGATCTCTTGACCAGCGTACTTGCCATATAGAACCTGATCGCCAACCTTAACCTCCATCGTCACATCCTTTGTTCCGGGACCTGCGGCAACGACCTCGCCTTGAAGGGGTTTCTCTTTAGCTGTGTCTGGGATAAAAAGTCCGCCTGCGGTCTTCTCCTCTGCGGCATTGGGCAACACCAATACTCTGTCTGAAAGTGGTTTTACATTCATTGCTTTTACTATTATTTTTGTTTGAAATTTATCATACTCGTAGTACTGACACCTAAATACACAATTGACGTGCCAAACACTTTTTGGCAGACTTTTGCACCCCGTGGCGTGACATAATAATTAAAAAGACTGACATTTTGGCAAAATCCCCAAATGGTTCATATTTTGTGGTATGGGGTGCTGTGAGATAAAGTGCAAAAAAAAAGGTTATGTCATTAAAAAATCATATCTTTGTGCGCAAAAGAAAATTACATTAAAAAAATAAAAAGATGAAAGTAGAAAACAACAAGATGGTGGCTGTGAACTACACACTCACCGTTAACGGCCAAATCGCAGATCAATCACAACCAGATGCACCACTTCAATTCGTATTTGGTACTGGAATGTTGCTCCCTAAATTCGAGGAGGCGATCGTAGGTATGTCGGCAGGCGATAAGACATCGTTCACTTTGGAGGCTAAGGATGGTTATGGAGAGGTTGCAGCAGAGGCTGTTGTTGAGCTTCCAAAGACAATCTTTATGGTCGACGGAGTCGTTGCAGAGGATATCTTAGTCGAGGGCAACGTAGTTCCTATGGGCGACGCAAACGGAAACCGTATGATGGGCCGTATCGTCTCTATCGCTGAGGAGAGCGTGACAATGGATTTCAACCACCCAATGGCTGGCCAGACTCTTAACTTCGAGGTCGAGGTAGTTAGCGTTCGCGACGTTACTCCAGAGGATATGATGGGTCAAGGTGGCGGTTGCTCATGTGGATCATGTGGCGGCGGTGACTGCGATAGCGAAGAGGGTTGTAACTGTGGTGGCGAGGGCTGCAAGTAATTCTTATTAAGAAACCCTTAAACTTACAATAAAAAGATGGCTACTACAGCAGATATCAAAAATGGAATGTGCATCGAGCTAGATCGCAAAACATTTCAAATCGTCGAGTTCCAACACGTAAAGCCCGGTAAGGGTCCAGCTTTTGTGCGCACAAAGCTCAAAAACTTGGAGAACGGACGCGTTATCGACAACACCTTCTCGGCAGGTTCAAAGATCGAGATCGTTCGCGTTGAGCGTCGCCCATACCAATTCACCTATGAGGATGATTTGGGTGCTCACTTCATGCACACCGAGACTTTCGAGGAGATCAACATCGACAAAGAGCTTATCACGAACTACGACCTTATGGCCGATGGTCAAGTTGTAGAGGTGATGTTCCACACCGAGAAGGAACAGGTCCTCTCAGCAGAGCTTCCTCCGATCGTAGATATGGAGGTTACATACTCTGAGCCGGGAATCAAAGGCGATACAGCATCGACAAACTCACTCAAACCAGCTACAGTAAATACAGGTGCTACAGTTCGTGTACCATTGTTTATCAACACAGGCGACAAGATCCGCGTCGACACTCGCACACGCGAGTACTACGAGCGTATCAAGTAATTCGTGCGAAGATTTAATATGGGGGAGGTCGCTTTTGTTTAGCGGATCTCCCCCTTTTTTTATACACCTCACACATGGCAATAAGTTCAGTTTTGAAAATATTGGAGTCGGTCCAAAACTCATATGGGTTGACTCGTACATTGGGCGAAATTCAGAGTTGGGAGAATGACGACCACACGACCTTCTATCGTGTGGGCAATAGTGTCATGTTATTCAAGATACGTCTTGGAGGCAGGTGGCGCGCCATGAGGTGCTACACGCGAAGGGTAGATAACCTCGCCCAGATCTATGGCGACAACTACCTCCCCGAAGAGTTATATGTATACACAAATAACCGCGAGGGGCGGTGGATTGATGTCGTCCTCGAAGAGTGGATCGATGGTGTCACCCTCAAAGAGAGGGTCGAGGAGGCTGTGGAGGCCAACGACCGCCCGACGCTCAAACTCCTCGCTCAGCGGTTCGACATAGTGGCCCAAAAGCTCCTAGGCGGACCAACGGCCCATGGCGACCTCACAGCCGAAAACATAATGGTCACCCCCGAACTCCAAGTCCAACTCATTGATTTCGATGGGATGTACCTCCCCCAGTTCCATGGCCAATGTAGCCCCGAATTGGGAACAGCCGCATATAACCCACCCTCGCGCACAACGCTCGATTTCGACCCCAACATAGACGATTTCTCCATAGCCCTCATCTCCTCGGCCCTCCATATCTTGTCGGTGAAGCCCGAGATGTACCATAAATATCGCCTCTACGACGGACTCCTTTTCTCCTCTGAGCTCATCGACCAGCAGAGGTGCGAAGCCCTAGAGGAGGCTATAGAGACCTTTCTAGCACTCAATATGACTCGCCAATATAGGGTGGCTACGCTCCTAAGGATGAACACTCTACGCATAGCTCCTCTAGCCTCAATCTTTGGGACCATAGGCGCGCAACCCCCTCGCGACTCACTCCTAGAGCTAACCATGCTCCACGGATATGTGGGCTACGCAACCCCTCACACCAACCAAATCATAATCCCCAATATCTATGACGATGGGCTGGAGTTCAGCGAAGGGGTCGTCATGGTTCGCCTCGCAACAAAGTGGCTCGCCATAGAGCCCACAGGAGATGTGGTAATGACATTCGAAGGGTGCCAACGCGTCAAATCTTTCCGCAATGGCATAGCTCGCGTCCTGCGCGGTGAAACATGGGAAGATGTCCCAAGGAGATAGGGTTTTGTGGGGTTTTTTGGCTTTTATATTTTGTATTTTGTATTTAGGTCAGAGGCTAGACTGAATTCTAAGCCTCTGACCTAAATCAGCCAAAAGTCGTACAAAAACTACTTTTGGGTGATATACTCGTGGATTGCGGTAGCGGCTTTACGGCCTGCGCCCATGGCGAGGATCACTGTAGCGGCACCTGTCACCACATCTCCACCTGCGAATATTCCTTTGCGCGATGTAGCTCCTTCTTCATTTGCCACGACACATCCCCAGCGGTTTGTCTCTAGCCCTTCGGTTGTTGTTGGGATCAAGGGGTTGGGCGATGTTCCGAGGGCCATGATTACCACGTCGCACTCTATGTCGAACTCCGAGCCCACCTTTTCTACGGGTGAGCGGCGGCCACTAGCGTCGGGCTCACCGAGCTCCATGGCCACGCAGCGTATATTTTTGACCCATCCATCCTCTGTGCCGACGATCTCTTTGGGGTTGGTGAGCATAGCGAACTCTATGCCCTCTTGTTTGGCGTGGTGCACCTCTTCGAGGCGTGCAGGGAGCTCTTTCTCGCTACGGCGATATACGATCGTCGACTCTGCGCCCAAACGTTTGGCTGTACGCACGGCATCCATAGCGACATTTCCGCCACCTACGACCACCACTCGCTTACCTACATATATAGGTGTATCATACTCCGCGTCGTAAGCCTTCATCAGGTTGGCGCGTGTGAGGAACTCATTTGCCGAGACCACACCATTGAGGTTCTCGCCGGGGATGCCCATAAATCGTGGCAGTCCAGCTCCCGAGCCGATGAATACTGCTTCGTACCCCTCGTCATCCATAAGTGTGTCGATGGTCACTGTGCGACCCACAATAACGCTTGTTTCGATCTCTACGCCCAATGCTTTAACCGCCTCGATCTCTTTGGCTACGATAGCATCTTTGGGGAGGCGGAATTCGGGGATTCCATATACCAATACGCCACCCACTTTGTGTAGAGCCTCGAAGATCTTCACCTCGTAGCCCATCTTCGCAAGGTCGCTAGCGCAGGCCAATCCAGCAGGGCCCGAACCTACGACCGCCACTTTGTGGCCAGTGCGTTGGATCTCGACATTTGATCTATCGACATTGGCGATCTGCCAGTCGCCGATGAATCTCTCGAGCTGACCTATAGATACGCTCTCACCCTTGATTCCCAATATACAAGCCCCCTCGCACTGTGACTCTTGGGGACAGACACGTCCACAAATACTCGGTAGTGAGCTATCCTCGCCAATTATGCGAGCCGACTCCGCGAGGTCACCATCTTGGATTGCTTTGATAAAACCGGGGATATTGATATTAACGGGACACGCCCCCACGCAGCGTGGGTTCTTACACCCTATGCAACGAGAAGCCTCTGTTTGGGCCTCTTCGAGGTTATATCCGAAACATACCTCTTTGAAGTTTGTAGCACGAAGTTGTGGATCTTGTTCACGTGCCGCGACACGTGGTATTTTATTTGCCATTTTTTTTGTGTTTGAAGTAGAAAAAAAGATTACTTATCGAGCCCAATACGACATACGTGCCCCTCTTTGCGCTCACGCTCAATCTCGCTTGCGCGGTGCTCCATCGACTTATACATTCCTAGTCGACGCATAGCCTCGTCGTAGTCCACTTGGTGTCCATCGAACTCGGGGCCATCGACACACGTGAAGCGCGTTTTGCCTCCCACACTCACTCTACAAGCGCCACACATACCCGTACCATCGACCATAAGTGTGTTGAGCGACACGATTGTCGACAACTCATAAGCCTTGGTGGTGAGTGCCACGAACTTCATCATAATCATCGGTCCGATAGCCACGCAGAGGTCATACTTCACTCCCTCCACATCTATAAGCTCCTTGATCTTCTCTGTCACCAGACCCTTGAACCCTGCACTACCGTCGTCGGTGGTGATATATAGGTTAGAGGCTACCTTGGCCATCTCATCGCCAAAGATCAAAAGATCCTTATTCTTGGCTCCGATAATCACATCGGCCTCGACACCATTTTGGTGCAGCCATTTCACCTGTGGATAGACTGGAGCGGCACCTACACCTCCTGCGACAAACAAAATTCGTTTGGTGCGCAACGTCTCCAAATCCTCGTCGACGAACTCCGAAGGGTGACCCAGAGGACCTGCGAAGTCGGCCAAAAAATCACCTGCTTCGAGTGCGCAGATCTTCTTGGTCGATACACCTAGGGTCTGGATAACGATTGTCACCCACCCCTCGCTAGCGTCATAGTCGGCGATTGTCAACGGTATACGCTCGCCTTGCTCGTCGCAACGAACGATTACAAATTGACCCGGTTTGGCGGACTTAGCAACACGAGCTGCCTCGACACGCATAAGAAAGATGTTTGCTGCTATCTCTCTCTTTTCTAAAACTTTAAACATAAATTTATTGTAGTTTTTTTATAATTGGTTCACTCCAAAATAATATTACCTTCTCTCTCCCTTTACTTTCTCCGACTCCGAGAACCCTACGGTATCTTTAAAATTTCGCCGCCTTGTAGCGGTCTTTACTTTCTTCATCTCTTAGAACGTTGATAGGTGGATGAAATTTTAAAGATGGCGTAGAGGGATGTGAGGGAGCGTACTTAACGTACGTGACCGATCAGAACCCTACGGTATCTTTGAAATTTCGCCGCCTTGCAGCGTTCTCTACTTGCTCACCTCTCCGACGATCTTAATCCGCACAACAGGCTGCTCGGGGTCGTTGACGATAAATGTCGCATACTTAACAAAAGGACCCAACTCCAGCTCCTCACCTTTGAGGGTCACCTTCAGCTCCAAAATTTCGGCCGACCCGACCGACCTTCCCCGAGGGTCACCCCCATCGAGAGTGGTAATCTCCACTCCTTCGGGCAGATCCACACCGCGAATCAAGAGCGTTTCGCTCCCCAAATTCTCTATCGAGAAGTCGCGCGTCAGATCATCAGATTTGAGGTTAAACGCCTCAAAGTTAATGAATTTTTTGCTAAAATGGCCACTCACCGCCCCTTTTTTTGCATCCGCACCAAAATCCTCGATCACAAATGCGCGCGTCGTAACCTCCATGCCCGACCTGCGACCATCCACATAAGCAACCAGATTGTCGCGCAGCTCGCCATAAAAACCACTCCGAGAGGGGATATCATACGCAACATTTATATACCCAGCCTCGCCTGCGGCCAAAGTCGATGGCCACTCAACACTCATAAACCTCTCGTCGCCACCGCTAATCTCTATCCTCCTTTCGGTCGCAGAGGTGTTGATGATCTCGACTCGTGACTGCGTAGGGTTATTGTGGCTAACATTGTTCATAAACACATAGAGCGAGCTGATCCGCACCCCATCACCCAAGATATAGGGGAAACGCTCCTCCACACTCCTCTCGCGTGGCGTGGCAACACCTCTGATCTTCACGATCACAGGTTCGCTATCAGCCGATGTATATATAGAGATGTCGCGAGCGAAGCTCCCCGGCCGATACAAAGGGTCATACTTAATCTCGATCGTCGAAGTGGCGTTAGGCACGATAGGTCGCTTGCTATACTCAGGCGTTGTGCAGCCACATGTGGTCTGAACATTTGTGATAACAATAGGCTTGTCGCCACTATTAACAAATTCGAAAATATGCGACACAACACCCCCATCCTCCTTGATGGTTCCGAAATCCCACTGCGGTTCAGAAAATTTTATCGACTGGGCAAAGGCCCCTCCGTAGCCAAATAAAAGGCCTATAATCAATAGTATACGTGTCATAATTCAAATGTTAACAATGTTGAGTCGTCACAAAAATACAACTTTTTCTCAAAAAAATAACCAAATTATTTTGCAAAGTCATTTTTTCGCCATATATTTGCACCACCAAACGAGAGAAACGTCTCTCAAAGGTTCTGCCTGAATAGCTCAGTTGGTTAGAGCACATGACTGTTAATCATGGGGTCCTAGGTTCAAGTCCTTGTTCAGGCGCTTTTTTTACAAAGCGGGAGTTTAGCTCAGCTGGTTCAGAGCATCTGCCTTACAAGCAGAGGGTCGGGGGTTCGAATCCCTCAACTCCCACCAATTCCGCCACTCACTTTCGAGTGGCTTTTTCTTCCCCCCGGGGCCGAACGAAAGTGAGGCAAGGGGCCAGTTATAGAGGCGCGGTGAAGAAGAGGGTGGAAACGAACGGAAGAGGGAGAAAAAGAGATGCACACAGTAAGCGGTGCAGACAAAGGTTCAAAAGATATTGGGAGTTTAGCTCAGCTGGTTCAGAGCATCTGCCTTACAAGCAGAGGGTCGGGGGTTCGAATCCCTCAACTCCCACACAACACACAAGCCATCCATAAGGGTGGCTTTTTTTTTAATGATTAATGGTTAATGATCAATGGTTAATAGCAATCTACATATACATCATTGCGGCCTCCGAGCCGCAATGACGGAATTAATGATTAACGCCGATAATGATGAATGGTGAATGGTGAACAATTTACCATTCACCATTCATCATTCACCATTATTTTCACCCTCGCTTTGGGTGGTTGGACAGCGACTTTAAGTCCCCAAACGGGGGAATAATATAAAATGAGTGTATTGAACCGAAAGTTTACTTTCGAAGTTCAATACACTCATTTTATATTAAACGTTCACTGAAGGTGAACATAAAGTCGCGGCCTCAACACAAAGCGCAAGAAAGACAAATCACAGCTTGCTGTGCGCCTGCCCAGCGTGAGGGCAGTCCATACTCTGACTTCGGAGGCCACTAAACTCTTACCTCACCTTCACCATATTAAGTATAGCTTTTTGGGCAGCTACACGTGTTGGTTCATCTATATTGACCTCTGGGGATAGGTTTTCGAGGGTAGAGATTATATTATCTAAAGATATCATTTTCATGAAGTTACAGTTATTGCATCCACATGTAGAGTCGAGGGGGGGAGCTGGGATAAACTCTTTTGTGGGGGCTACTCTTTTTAGTTCGGCAAGTATGCCGGCCTCTGTGACAACTATAAACTGTGTTGCTGGGTTTGAGACGCAATAGTCTATAATAGCGGCTGTGGACCCCACGAAGTCCGACACTTCTACTATGTAGGCTCTACATTCGGGGTGTGTAACTATTTTGGCTTGTGGGTAAGTTTTTTTGAGCTCCAAAATTTTCTCTAACGAGAACTCCTCATGCACATGGCAAGCACCATCCCATAGAACCATATTTTCGCGCCCTGTGAGCTTCTTAATATAAGATCCTAGGTTCCTATCGGGAGCGAATATAATAGGCTGCTCTAAGGGTATAGAATCGACTATTTTGAGGGCATTGGAAGATGTGCAACATATATCCGTAAGGGCTTTGACCCCAACGGAGGTATTTACATACGACACAACTATATGGTCGGGGTACTGAGCCTTGAAGAGGGCGAACTCATCCTCGGGGCACGAGGTGGCGAGCGAGCACCCAGCGTCGGGGCGCGGAAGGAGCACCTTTTTGTGGGGGGCCAACACCTTGGCTGTTTCGGCCATAAAGTTTACACCTGCAAAGAGGATCACAGGGGCCTCTATCTCCTGAGCTTTGATTGAAAGGGCCAAGGAGTCGCCCAAGAAATCAGCGCACGCCTGCACATCCGAAGTGGTGTAGTAGTGAGCTAGGATTACTGCATTTCTCTCTCTCTTGAGCTCATTGATTCTCTCTATTTTTGTTTGATTCTCCATTTATCTTTTTTTCTTTTTTATTTAATTAATATTAATTATTAATAATAAATATAATAGCTGTTGAAACTGTCAATAACTCTTATACCCCAAAATTCAATTAACAACCTAAACCATATTTTGTTAATTGTTAATAACATGTTATTTTGCTTCAAACTAAAGCTTTAAAGGTCCCATCAGCGTGCGAGGAGTTATAGTTTTCAACACCCTAATTTTTTGTTATTAACACTTTTTCTACCTCAAAATATAAACAATTGATATGTTGATTTTGTCTATTTAACCCTCAATAACTTTTGAAAACTTTCTCTTGCAAAATGGATATTTTTGATTATACAAATGTTAATCCCCACTTTGCAATAGTTAACACCAAAAAGTTATTAAAATTTATGAACGCAAGATAGTGAGTAATATTAACAAAAACAAACATGCTTGTTAACATTTTTAATATAGTTGTCTACACTCAAAACATACTTATCAACATAGATTTTGGGATTTATACGCCTTTCTTATTGTTTATATAAAGCTAAGGACTGCCCTCACGCCGGCGGGCGCACAGCAAGCTGTGATTTGTCCTCCTTGCGCTTATGTGTGCTGAGGCTGCGAGCTGTTTTCTCGCTAAAGCGTGAACCCCTCGCTTTTCTAAGGCTTTCTCTATCTTACTCATTTCGTCTCAGCCTTTCTCTGTTCATTATCCTCTCTCGGTCTCCGAACTGCAATAAAGGAACTGAGTAGAACTGAGAAAGACTGAGAAGAAATGAAAAAAGGTGAATGGAATAAAATCTTCGTATGTAGCTGCCTCGCTTTGAGTGTTGGGGACGCGACGGATTCCCCGAGGGGGATAATATAAAAACATTACCACAGACCGAAAGTTTACTTTATGGGTCTGTGGTAATGTTTTTATATTAAATGTTCTCGCCTTGCGAGAACATACGTCGCGGCATAATAAGTAGGGTAAAATAATTATTGGTGTGTTTTTAAGAGTGCTATTGGAGATGAGATTTTTTGCTATTGAATTGAAAATATAGTGGTTCTATACTAAGATTTAATAGTGAAAAATATCGCTCCAAGAGTGCTTTTAAAAATATGGCAATAATTGTTTTACACTACTTAAAAAGCGACAACAGAAGCAATAAGGAAGGAAACGAAGTTTCCAAGCCTGTGCGGCACGCACCGCCTGCCCGGCGTTAGGGCAGGCCAGCCTCTGACCCAAGGCCTCTTAATACGACATTGCGTATTTGCTTTTCTTGGGGCGGTTGATCCAGAGGGTGTTTTGGTTATATGATCTAAACGCTGGGGCTTTTTTATCTTTGGGAGATATTTTCAGCCATTTCTGGTCTATATCGTACCTCTCGAACTGCCAATCTATGGCTAGGATCTCGTCGTCCCAGATGATTGAAGATTGCGTCGCAGGGTCATACTCACCTGTATAGTTACACACCACCTCTGTTTTGGGTTCGAGGGTCATGAATCCGAACGAGAAATATGGAGGTATATATATCATCCTCTCATTTTCGTCGGTGAGTTCCACGGCGTGCGAGGCACCAAATGTACTACATTCGGGGCGCAGGTCGGTAGCGACACATAGTGCTCGCCCCGATGTCACGGCTACGATCATGGCGGGGGTATTTTCGCGTTGGAAGTGTAGCCCTTCGATCACACCGCGTGCATAAACCTCGGAGCTATGTTGGACGAACTCCACATCTAGCCCCATGAGTTTATATTCATCATGGCCACCTTCCAAGTCGAAGAGGAACTCTCGTGACTCCCCTTCGATGTTTGGTGTTATGATTATCGCCCCCTCCATTGGGGTCTCTTGAGTCGAATATTTCGGCTTTGATTTAGACATATTTGCTACTAAGAATCTGTTTAAATTTCTCTCATCTATTTTGCTAAGGATCTGTCACTTTTATTTTCTCTCTTTGCATTGCGTTACATAGGCACCGCTATGCGCCTTATGCAAAGAGAGAAAATCAATGCAACATCTCTCTTAGCAATTATAGCGAGAAAAACTTAAACAGATTCTAAAAGAATATAGATGAAATCTCTTTGTAGTTGTATACCCTATCAATGACGTTAGCAAAGATCTCGGCTACCGAAAGAACGGTAAATTTGCTAAGATCCTTCTCGGGGTTCAATGGGATAGTGTCTGTAACGATGATCTCTTGGAGTGCACTAGCGTTGATGCGCTCATAAGCGGCCCCCGACAACACGGGGTGGGTGATTGCAGCGCGCACGCTCGCAGCACCTTTGGCCATCAACATATCGGCCGCCATACAGATTGTACCAGCTGTGTCGATCATATCGTCGACGATAATAATATTACGTCCCTCGACATCACCAATAGCGGTCATTTTACCCACTACGTTTGCCTTTGGGCGCTCCTTGTGCGAGATGATGATTGGCACCCCGAGGTGTTTGGCATATGTATTTGCACGCTTAGCGCCTCCCATATCTGGGGCAGCGATCGAGAGGTTCTCGATTCCGAGGCTCTGCATATAGGGGATAAATATTCCGCTTGCGTAGAGTGCATCCACTGGCACATCGAAGAATCCTTGGATCTGGTCTGCATGTAGGTCCATTGTCATCACGCGGTCAGCACCAGCTGCGGTCAACATATTTGCCACCAACTTAGCGGTGATCGGTACACGAGGGCGATCCTTGCGGTCTTGGCGTGCCCATCCGAAGTATGGCATCACAGCGACTACTTTGTGTGCAGAGGCTCTATGTGCGGCATCGACCATCATCAATAGCTCCATAAGGTTGTCCGTTGGAGGGAATGTTGATTGGATGATAAAGACCGTACAGCCGCGAATAGATTCGTTGTAAACGGTTTGGAACTCGCCATCGCTAAAATGAACGATGTCGCTATCTCCTAGGGTTGTACCGTAGCACTCGGCGATTTTCTTGGCGAGGTACTCTGACCCACGTCCTGTGAAAAATTTAATCTTGTGAATAGCCATTTTCGTATGCTTAAATATTGTTGTTATACTCTATCTCTTCTCTCTGCTCGCGCTTTAGATCCTCCAAACATTGGCCAATGAAACCCAGAAGCTCCTCTTTGCCGACCCTCTTTTCGCTCGATGTCTTGAACATCGGAGGTAGCTCCTCCCACTCCTCGAGCAGGCGATTTTGGTATGTCTCGATATTTTTTTTGCGCTGAACAGCGTTTAGTTTGTCGAATTTGGTGAAAATAATTGCGAAGGGGATTGCGTTCTCGCCCAACATAGCCATAAAATTGAGGTCTATTTTTTGGGGCTCGAGGCGCGAGTCGACCAACACGAACAACATATATAGCTTCTCGCATTTGGTCACATAGTTGGTTATTGTTTTGTGGAACTCCGCCCTTATTGATTTCGATGCACGTGCGTATCCATATCCGGGCAGGTCGACAAGGTACCACTCATCATTGATCTTGAAGTGGTTAATGAGTCTTGTTTTGCCGGGAGTGCCCGACACCTTCGCCAACGCGCTGTTGTTGGTGAGCATATTTATGAGCGATGATTTCCCCACATTACTTCGGCCTATGAATGCGAAGTCACGCAACTCATCATTAGGCACCTGAGAGATCTTCTCGGAACTGCATTTAAATTCGGCTTTGGTAATCTGCATCGTCTTTGTTGTAGTATTTACGGCCACAAAGGTACGAATTTAATTAAGAAATCACAAAATGCACACTTGTTTATTTTTGATTATTGTTGTTTGGTGTATGTTCTAAATATATAAATTTTTAGTACCTTTGTGCCAATCTATATATAATCTTATACATATATTAAATATAAAATAGCATGAAAAAAGAGTGGAGTGACGTAAAAGAGTTTCACGATAAATTTGGCCATCCGTGTCCCGAGGAGCCAGTGATGATAGACAAAAAGAGGGCGCTCAGTCGCGCAAAGTGGATGAACGAGGAGGTGTCGGAATTCCTTGTGGCTGAGGATATTTACGAGCAGGCGGATGCTATGATCGACCTTTTGTACTTTGCTTTGGGGACGATGGTAGAGATGGGTCTTGAGCCCGACGAACTTTTCGCTATCGTTCAAGAGGCAAATATGTCTAAATTGTGGGCAGATGGCAAGCCTCACTACAACCCCAAAGATGGCAAAGTGATTAAGCCCGAGGGGTGGGAGGATCCAACTCCAAAGATCAAAAAGTACATTGATTCGTATGTGGCATCAAAAAAACACTAATTAAGGGGGTAAAATTGCGGTTTTTACAATTTTAATTACTATATTTGCCTAACTAAAGGTAAGCTAAAGTTTACACTAAGACCTATTAAGACCTAAAACATATGAAGATAGCTCTTGCCCAGCAAAACTATACAGTAGGTGATATCGAAGGTAACACCTTCAAAATCATGGATGCCATAAGCCGAGCAAAGGCGGAGGGAGCCGATTTGGTGATCTTCCCCGAGCAGGCCATAAGTGGTGTCCCAGCGTTTAGTCTGCTACGTAAAACCACATTCTTGGAGCTCTGCGAAGATGCACTTGTTCAGATAGCAGCGTGTTGTGATGGGATCACGGCGATTGTGGGATTGCCCGTGCACACAGCCAAAGGTACCGCATCTACGGCAGCGATCATCAGCGACTGCAAAATAGTCAAATATATCAACAAACGTACACTTACGGCTCGTCGCGAAATGGGATTTTTGGTATCGGGACGCGGCCCCGAGATTGTAGATATAGCGGGCCACAAATGTCTGATCGTGGTTGGGCGCGACATAGAGAAGATTAAGGATGTCGACCCATCGGTCCAAACGATAATCTCGATCAATGCTCGCAAATACTCCAAAGGGGCACTATCATACAGATTTAGCTCGCTCAGAGCTTTGGCATATGTGGAGCAGAAGAATGTCGTTATAATCAACCAAGTGGGTGGAAGCTCAGAGATCGTCTACGATGGCTGCTCGGGCGTTTTTAACACTAAGGGTGAGTTAATGTTCTTTATGAAGAACTTCGAAGAGGATTTCCAAATTCACGACCTTTTGACCACCGAGTCGGGAATGTCGACCGCTCCACTCACCTCATACAACGATCGCATACCGATGATCTACAAAGCGGCTGTGGTGGGTCTGAGGGATTACTTCGAGAAGAATGGATATAAACAAGCCTGCATACGACTCTCGGGTGGTATTGATTCGGCTGTTGTGGCAACTATCGCTGTCGAGGCTTTGGGGGCAGAAAATGTTATTTCGTTCACTATGCCATCGGTAGGCACCTCGGAGGATGCAGTCAAAGATGCTGCCAATATGGCCGCTAGATTGGGGATCGAACACAACGTTATACCGATCATGGATATATATAATTCGATCATAACCTCTATGGCTCCATTTGGCGATGGGGTGTTCGATGTGACGGACGAAAATATTCAGGAGCGCATCCGCACGATCCTACTTATGGCCTACCAAAACAAGCGAGGTCCTGTCCTTTTGAACTGTACCAACAAGAGCGAAAATGCGCTGGGATTGTGTACGCTCTATGGCGACACGGCTGGTGCTTTCTGCGTTACGGGTGACCTCTACAAAAGCGAGGTCTACGATTTGGCGCGCTACATAAACAAGATCAAGGATGATGTGATTCTAGACGAGATACTAATCAAGGAGCCCACCTCGGAGCTACATCCCGAAAAGTTGATCGAGAATCCGCTCCCTCCATACGAAGTTGTAGATGCAATTTTGTATCGTATGATCGAGTTGGAGCAACATCGCGAAGAGATTATCAATGCAGGATTCGACTCGTCGGTAGTGGAGACTATCCACATGATGTTGTTGGATAATGCAAAGAAGAGATACCAATATCCACCAATCCTTAGATTGTCATCGTGTGCATTTAGACACGAGAGACTCATGCCGCTGACCAACAAATATGGAGACTAAAGAGATTCGCCACAAAGGTCAGGTGGTGAAGATTGATAGGCAGGGGGGAGATATTTTTGGGGTTAAGCTCCAAAAAATCACCGTGTCGTTTTTGAGCCAAGGGGGTTGTGGAAGTTGCAAGGCTAGGGGCAAATGTGGAATGGTGGAGAGCGATAGGCGCGAAGTGGAGGTCTATGCCCCTGTGGCGGAGGCTTACAATCTGGGTGATGAGGTGACCATAAGTGTCACCATGGGGATGGGGCGTATGGCTGTTGTTTTGGCCTATGTTGTCCCACTTGTTTTAATGATTATATTGATGGCTTTGGGCGCGGTGTTGAACCTCGCCGAGTGGGGGGTTGCTTTGATGGGTTTGGTTGGAGTTGCTCTCTATTATTGTGTGCTATACCTAAACCGAAATAGAATAGACAAAAAAATAAACTTTACAATTACTAACTAAAAATGGCGGTATTAATTTATACAATACTCACGCTCTGTGCGTTGGGTGTTGTTGCGGCGGTAATTTTGTATTACGTGGTACAAAAGTTCAACGTCGTGGAGGATCCTCGCATCGATGATGTCGAGAAGATGTTGCCCGGTGCGAATTGCGGAGGCTGTGGTTTTGCAGGCTGTCGCGGATTGTCATCGGCACTTGTTGTTCAAGACGATATTTCTTCGCTTTTTTGCCCTGTAGCGGGTGGAGATGTGATG
The DNA here is from genome assembly GCA_047173955.1 of Rikenellaceae bacterium. Lineage (GTDB taxonomy): Bacteria > Bacteroidota > Bacteroidia > Bacteroidales > Rikenellaceae > Alistipes. Next base: position 7,205 of record JBCQUO010000023.1, on the reverse strand, counting down.
AAGTCAATCGCTTCTTATTTGGGTAAGGCGGCAGCCGAGAAGGAGCCTCAGACGGCAACTTTGAAGTGTGGCGGAAGCTGTGCTGTGAGGCCCAAGACCAACACCTATGATGGAGCTAAGTCGTGTGCTGTAGCCTCGTCGTTGTATGTGGGCGAGACAGCTTGCGCATATGGCTGTTTGGGCCTAGGTGACTGCGCTGTGGTGTGTAGCTTCGGAGCTATTAAAATCAACCCCGAGAGTGGGTTGGCGGAGATCGACCCCGATAAGTGTACAGCTTGTGGCGCTTGTGTTACGGCATGTCCGAGAGGGGTTTTGGAGCTTCGCAAGAGGTGGCCTAAGGATCGTTCGGTTTATGTGGGATGTAACTCTAAGGATAAGGGCGCAGCGGTTATGAAGGCTTGTAAGTCGGGATGTATCGCTTGTAAGAAGTGTGTTAAGGAGTGTAAGTTCGACGCTATCACTGTCGAGAACAATATCGCTTATATCGACCCACAGAAGTGTAAGTTGTGTCGCAAGTGTGTGAACGCTTGCCCTACGGGAGCTATCAAGTTGGTCAATATGACTCCACTCCCAGTGGCACCAAAGGAGCCAGCAGCTCCAAAGGCAACCCCAGCACCAAAGGCAACTCCAGCACCTAAAGCGACTGAGGCTCCAAAAGTAGAGGCTCCAAAGACCGAGACTCCAAAGGCGGTTGAGGCTCCCGAAACTAAACCAGCAGAAAACTCAACTAAGTAAAGATAAGGGCTAACTATGAAAACTTTTCCAATTGGTGGAGTTCATCCACCCGAGAATAAATTAAGCCGTGCGGTTGAGATCGCAGCGATGAATCTCCCTGCGGTAGTATCAATCCCCCTTTCGCAACACATCGGAGCTCCTGCTACAGCGTGTGTGGCCAAAGGAGATAAGGTCCTAACGGGTCAGCTGATCGCTCAGGCGACTGGTTTCATGTCGGCAAATATCCACTCGTCGGTGACAGGAACAGTCACAGCGGTAGATGTTGTGGTCAATGGTCAGGGCATGCGCCAACCGATGATTACCATCAAGCGCGAGGGCGACGAAGATGTTTGGGCCGAGGGTATTGACTCTTCGAAAGAGATCAAACGCGAATGTACACTTACGAGTGCCGAGATCATAGATAAGGTTAAGGCGTGCGGAATCGTGGGTATGGGAGGTGCAACCTTCCCAACACACATCAAGTTGATGGTGCCTCCCGGCAAAAAGGCCGAGTTCTTGGTTATCAATGGCGTGGAGTGTGAGCCATACCTTACATCCGACCACCGCATTATGTTGGAGCGCGGCGAGGAGGTCCTCATCGGTGTCGAGATCTTGATGAAGGCTATCGGTGTTGTAAAAGCATATATAGGTGTAGAGAATAATAAACCCGATGCGATTGCTAACCTTAAGAAGATAGCGGCAGCGTTTACGGGCATAGAGATCGTCCCCCTCAAGGTTCAATATCCTCAAGGAGGTGAGAAGCAGTTGATTGCGGCGGTGAGTGGTCGTCAAGTACCTCCACCCCCAGCTTTACCTATAGATGTAGGTGCGGTGGTGAGCAATGTGTCGTCGGCTGTTGCGGTATATGAGGCGGTTCAAAAATCAAGGCCTCTTATCGAGCGCGTGGTGACAATCACAGGAAAGAGCCTCTCGTCGCCCAAGAATATCGTGGCGAGGATGGGAACACCAATCTCTGCACTCGTGGAGTTGGCTGGTGGACTTCCCGAAGATACAGGCAAGGTGATTAATGGAGGTCCGATGATGGGACGCGCGATGATTAATGTCGACGCACCTGTCACTAAGGGTTGTTCGGGAATCACGATATTGGCCGAAGCGGAGGCTACACGCCACGAAGCATCGTTGTGTATAAAGTGCGGAAAGTGCGTTACGGCATGTCCAATGGCGTTGGAGCCCTTCTTGTTGTCTAAGGTGTCGCGTCGCGCACAGTGGGACGAGGCGGAGGCTGGATTCATCACCGACTGCATTGAGTGCGGAAGTTGCCAGTTCACATGTCCTGCCAATATCGCACTTTTGGACTACATACGCTTGGGTAAACAACGTGTGATGGGAATAATCAGATCAAGAGCTGCAACAAAATAGGTGTAGCAAAAAATGAGAATATAATATTTAAAAATATAGCTCTCGCGGGGCGGCTTGGTTTTAGGATGCTAAAGCGCGTGAGGAAAATATATTTGTTATGGCAAAAAAATTAATTGTTGCACCTTCGCCTCACCTCCACGGTGGTGAATCTACGAGGCGAATAATGAGGGATGTGATTATCGCATTGCTCCCTGCGTTTGCGATTTCGGTGATCCACTTCGGAGTCGATGCGCTTGCGGTCACCGCACTATCGGTGGCATGCTGTCTGCTTTTCGAGTATCTCTTTAGCCGCTTTATGATGGGCAAGGCTACGACCAACGACCTCTCGGCTGTGGTCACAGGTATACTTTTGGGCTTTAACCTCCCAGCCAATATCCCATTGTGGATCGTGGTGATCGGCTCTTTGGTCGCTATTGGCGTGGCTAAGATGAGTTTTGGAGGAATCGGTAAAAACCCATTTAACCCTGCTTTGGTGGGTCGTGTATTTTTGCTTATCGCTTACCCAGTTCAAATGACCTCTTTCCCTCGCGTTTCGGGGGCTGTGGTCGATGTATTCTCGGGCGCTACACCTTTGGCATCTATGAAGGGCGCGTTGAAGGTTAGCACGGAGGCTGGAGCCGATGTGTTGTCGAAGGCGGTGAATTTCCAAGATATGATGTTTGGAGCTATCCCCGGATCGTTGGGCGAGGTGGCATCTTTGATGTTGATTTTGGGCGGTGTCTACCTATTGTGGCGCAAGGTTATCTCGTGGCACATCCCCGTTGCGGTGTTGGGCTCAATGGCTGTAGTGGCTCTGTTGTATGGCGTATTGATGGGCTTTGAGTGTGTGGCGGCTTTGCAGTTCGGTGCATTTCACATCTTGGCTGGAGGAGCAATCCTAGGAGCTGTCTACATGGCTACCGACTACTCGTCGTCTCCGATGAACCACACAGCGATGTTGATCTATGGAGTGGGAATTGGTGTTATTACGATGATGATTCGTTTGTGGGGAGCCTACCCAGAGGGTATGTCGTTCGCGATTTTGATTATGAATGGCTGCGTGCCACTTCTCAATAAGTATATTAAACCTAAACGTTTTGGCGTTCAAAAATAGAGAGTTTAGAGTTATGAAGAGTACATTAAAAAATATGATAGCCTCTCTATTGGGTATCACAATGGTTGCATCGGCAGGTGTGGGTTTGGTCTACCAGATTACCAAGGAGCCAATCGCTCAGGCATCTATCGCAGCAACCAATGCAGCCCTAGCTGAGGTGTTGCCGACGTTCGACGACACGGCACTAGCTAATCTAACCATCGACGAAATGCCAATCGACGTGTACACCGCAAAGCAAGGTGGCGATGTCGTAGGTTATGCAGTCAAGACTATGACCAAGAGTGGTTTCAATGGAGTCTTTACCCTTATGGTTGGCCTCACTCCCGACGGCAAGGTTATTAACGTGAGTGTATTGAGCCACGGCGAGACCCCCGGATTGGGAACCAAGATGATGGACGAGGGCAACCCACTTTTGGGTGGAATACAGGGCAAAGCGTTGGCCGATGTAGACCTTCGCGTGTCGAAGGATGGTGGTGATGTAGATGCGCTCACAGCGGCTACAATCACATCGCGCGCATATTTGGACGCTGTGCAAAGAGCGCAAACAGCATATATGGACATAACGAAGGGAGGATCAGCAAATGAATAAGATGAAAATAGTCCTTGACGGAATTATAAAGAACAACCCCGTATTTGTTCTGGTACTAGGAATGTGTCCTACGCTCGGAACGACAACCTCGGCGGCAAATGGTTTGGGTATGGGTGCCGCAACTATGGTGGTGCTAATCATGTCTAACTTGGTGATCTCGATCATCAAAAACTTGATCCCCGACAAGGTGCGTATCCCAGCATTTATTGTGGTTATCGCCTCGTTCGTGACCATCATCCAGATGTTGATGCAGGCTTACTTGCCATCTTTGTATGCGAGCCTCGGAGTCTTTATCCCACTTATCGTGGTGAACTGCGTGATCTTGGGACGCGCCGAGGCCTTTGCCTCAAAGAACAGTCCCCTCGACTCTATCTTCGATGGTATCGGTGTAGGTCTAGGTTTCGTGTTGGCGTTGACTCTACTGGGCGGCACACGCGAGATCTTGGGTAGCGGCGCTATCTTTGGTCTGCCTTTGGGCTTTGGTGCCAACGCTCCGCTGATCTTTGTATTGGCTCCGGGTGCATTCTTGGCACTTGGTTATTTGATTGTTTTGTTCAACAAATTCTTTAAGAAGTAGGTTATGGAACTCACATATTTTTCAATTATAATTGGCGCGATATTTGTCAACAATGTTGTCTTAGCGCAGTTCTTGGGTATCTGTCCATTCTTGGGTGTGTCGTCGAAGGTCGATACGTCGATCGGTATGAGTGCCGCGGTGACCTTCGTTATGGCGATCGCCTCTATCGTGGCGTGGTTGATTCAGACCTACATCTTGGTGCCGTTGGATATCGTATATATGCAGACGATTGTCTTTATTTTGGTTATCGCGTCGTTGGTGCAGATGGTGGAGATCATCCTCAAAAAGGTATCGCCCGTGTTGTATCAGGCCTTAGGTATCTTCTTGCCACTTATCACCACTAACTGTGCGGTGTTGGGAGTTGCTATCCTGATGATCCAGAAGGAGTTCTCATTGCTTCAGAGTGTCGCTTACTCGGTATCTACAGCTATCGGCTTTGGCCTTGCGTTGGTTCTGTTTGCAGGTCTACGCGAGAGGTTGGATTTCGAGGAGGTGCCAGCAGCTTTCAAGGGTGTACCTATCGCCCTTATCACGGCTGGAATCTTGGCGATGGCCTTTATGGGCTTCTCGGGCTTGGTATAGAGAGACCGTTGCAAGGCGGCGAACTTTCAAAGATACCGCAGAGTTCTGATCGGTCACGTACCATTCGTACGCTCCCTCTCAGCCCTCTGCACTATCTTTAAAATTTCATCCACCTATCAACGTTCTTAAGAATCGGAGCAAAACTAATATTTTGCAATGGTCTCATAGAGACGAACTGCAAAAAAGATGGGCCTTGTTTTGGGCCCATGCACTAAAAATGTAAAACACAATGTGGATGATGGTTTGGGGTATAATTATTGGATTGATCCTTATGGGGGTGATCTTTATGGTTGTCGAGATGTTGCTGCTCCCGGGGGTGACGCTCGGGGCTCTGCTCTCGGTGTGTAGCTTTGGTGGGGCTATATATGTCGCCTTCGACGCGCTCGGCAACACGGTGGGTGTGTCGGTGATCGTGGCCTCAATAGCCGTGTCGATCATAACGTTTGTATGGGCCATCAAGACAGATGTGTGGAAGCGTATATCTCTAAAAGAGCGTGTTGAGGGAAGTTCCTCGGCATCTCCCTCAGAGGTTATTTCACTTGGGAGCCGTGGGGTGGCGATGTCGCGTTTGGCTCCTATGGGGCGTGCTAAGTTTGGGGATACTATAATCGAGGCTAAATCTATGGAGGCGTATATTGATCCAAAGAGTGAGGTTGAGGTTGTGGGGTATGATAATGCAGCGGTGATAGTAAAACTAATTAAACAATAAAAATATGGTTATGGAAATTTTCGGAGATTTGTCGTTGGTAATTATCGCGGCTTTATGTCTTATATTCTTGTGGATCATTCTTTACTACATCCCTATGGGATTGTGGTTCTCGGCTCAAGTGTCGGGTGTTAGAATCAGCCTCTTGCAGCTGATCCTTATGCGTTGGCGCAAGGTTCCACCATCAACGATCGTCTCGTCGATGATCGAGAGTACAAAGGCTGGCCTCTCGTTGGATGCCAATGAGTTGGAGGCTCACTACCTAGCTGGCGGAAATGTGATAAATGTAGTCCACGCTTTGGTCTCGGCTCAAAAGGCAAATATCACCCTCGACTTCAATATGGCTACAGCCATCGACCTCGCAGGACGTGATGTGTTCGAGGCGGTGCAGATGTCGGTGAACCCCAAGGTGATAAATACCCCTCCCGTGGCTGCTGTGGCGAAGGATGGTATTCAGCTCATAGCCAAGGCGCGCGTCACGGTGCGTGCCAATATCAAACAGCTCGTCGGAGGTGCTGGCGAGGAGACTATCCTCGCTCGTGTGGGTGAGGGAATCGTATCCTCTATCGGTTCGGCTGCAAGCCACAAAATCGTTCTCGAGAACCCCGACTCAATATCGCGCGTAGTGCTCGAAAAGGGGCTTGACGCTGGTACAGCATATGAGATCTTATCAATCGACATAGCGGACATCGACGTTGGTAAAAACATCGGTGCACAGCTTCAAATGGATCAAGCCCAAGCAGATAAGAATATCGCCCAAGCAAAAGCTGAGGAGCGTCGCGCAATGGCCGTAGCCCTCGAGCAAGAGAATAAAGCAAAGGCCGAAGAGGCGCGCGCCAAAGTGATCCTCGCAGAGGCTGAAGTGCCCCTCGCTATGGCCGAAGCGTTCCGCTCAGGAAACCTCGGCATCATGGATTACTACAAGATGAAAAACGTCATGGCCGACACCTCAATGCGCGAAAGTATCGCCTCTCCTGAGTCTCGCTAAAGAGGGGATTGTTAGCGGCTGTTTAAGAGGCCTTGGGTTAGAGGCTGGGCTGCCCTCACGCCGGGCAGGCGCACAGCAAGCTGTGATTTGTTATCTCTAGCGGTTGTTGTGCTGTTGCGCACGCGGAAGTTCACCTTTGGTGAACGTATAATATAAAAATAGTGTCACGGACCTTGAAAGTAAACTTTCGGTCCGTGACACTATTTTCATATTACCCCCTCTGAGGGGGTCTCCGCGCACGCAACATCCCCACCCCAACCCAGTGGCAGCATGCGAAAAAAATGGTGAATGATAAATGGTGAGTGGTGAATGGGGCGTAAGACCATAAGCCGTCATTGCGGACTTGATCCGCAATCTTAATCTATATGTGCAATGTTGCGTTAGGGATTGCGGCTCTGAGGCCGCAATGACGAGACTAATGGTCAATGATGAATGACGAATGGGGCGTAAGACCATAAGCCGTCATTGCGGACTTGATCCGCAATCTCAATCTATATGTGCAATGTTGCGTTAGGGATTGCGGCTCTGAGGCCGCAATGACGAGACTAATGGTCAATGATGAATGGTAAATGGTGA
>JBCQUO010000022.1:0-31652 GCA_047173955.1 Rikenellaceae bacterium | reverse complement strand
AGATGTGGGTACTAAGCGCCTTATGGAGTTTATTATCAATGTCGCTCCGGGCCCATTGTCGGCTCCTAAATTCCTCACAGACGAGGCCGAAGAGATTGCCGCAGATGAGAGTGGCGCAGTGGCTGCATTGGTATTCAAGACTCAAGTGGAGCAACACATCGGAGAGATCAGCTACCTTCGCGTTATTAGAGGAAAGATCACCGAGGGTATGGAGCTTATCAATTCGCGCACAGGCAACAAAGAGAAGATATCTCAACTATTTGCTGTGGCTGGAAAGAACCGCACCAAAGTGTCGGAGTTGTCGGCAGGTGACATCGGCTGTACAATTAAGCTTAAAGGCACAAAGACAAATGACACGTTATGTTCGGCAAGCGAGGTTGTGACCATTGATCCTATTTTGTTCCCCGAGCCTCGTTACCGCGCCGCTGTTAAGTGCAAAGATACAGCCGACGAAGAGAAGTTGGGTAAGTTACTCAACGATGCTAAATTCGAGGATCCAACACTTCTTGTGGAGTACTCAAAAGAGTTGAAGCAGACAATCGTGCAGGGTCAAGGTGAGCATCACCTCAATATCCTCCGCAACAAGATCCTCGCGGAGTCAAAGGTTAGCTTCGAATATGTAGCACCCAAGATCCCATATCGCGAGACGATCACCAAGACCGCTCAGGCGGAGTATCGTCACAAAAAGCAGTCGGGCGGTGCAGGTCAATTTGGCGAGGTGCATATTGTGATCGAGCCATACTTCGACGGAATTGAAGAGCCACGCACATATAAAATTAGTGGTAAGGATATCAATGTCAACATCAAGGGCAAGGAGGAGCACGATTTGCCTTGGGGCGGAAAGTTACAATTCTACAGCTCGATTGTTGGAGGTGCTATCGACGCACGTTTCCTTCCAGCTATTGTGAAGGGTATCATGGAGAAGATGGATGAGGCTCCACTCACAGGATCTTACGCTCGCGATATTAGAGTTGTGGTCTATGATGGAAAGATGCACCCCGTGGATTCAAACGAGATCTCGTTTAAACTCGCAGCGCGTAATGCTTTCAAGGAGGCGTTCCGCAATGCAGGGCCCAAGATCATGGAGCCAGTTTATGATGTCGAGGTGTTGACCCCAACAGACTACATGGGATCTGTGATGAGTGACCTCCAAAACCGTCGCGCTATAATCATGGGAATGGAGTCAGATAAGGGATTCGACAAGCTCAATGCACGTGTTCCATTGGCTGAGCTTTACAGATACTCTACAGCATTATCATCCCTCACATCGGGAGCTGCGACTTATTCGATGAAGTTTGCATCGTATGAACCAGTTCCATCGGATGTACAAGACAAATTGCTCAAAGCATACACCGACTCAGACGAGGAGTAAGTATGTTATTTATCCCCAAAGTCATGTCGTTTATAACGACATGACTTTTAATTTTTGCAATATCGAAAAAAAATATATACATTCGCATACGTATAAGTACGGAGTTAAACCAAGAAACAATAAAACAACTAAGACTATGATTAGGAAAATCGAAAAAATCGGATTATCTATTATTATGCTTTTTGCACTCACTATGACAACTGCTCTAGCTCAGCCCGGTGGTGGCGGAGGTGGTATGGGCGGTGGCCCCGGTGGTATGGGTGGTCGTCCCGAAGGCGGTATGGGTATGCAAGAGGGTGCAATGCCTCAAATCGTAGAGATGGCAGGATACTTTACTATCGACAGCGAAGATGTAATCAAGAAGGTTAAGATCAAAGATGAGGCTACCAAAACAGCAGTCCGCAAGGCGATTATCAAATACACTGAGGGTTATGAGACTACATCTCTAAAGTGTGCTAACGAGATCGCAGCGATTAAGTCTGTACAATCTAAATTGGCTGATAGTCAAAGCGACAGATCGGGAATGAGAGAGTTGATGCAAGGAATCCAAGAGCAAACAGCAGCTGTTCGCGCAGAGATGCTACCATTGCACAAGGAGTTGAGCGAGACAGATATGCCTGCTCTATTGGATGAAAAGACAGCTGAGAAGTGGGCTAAGTACTACTCTAGCTTGTGTCAATCTAAGGGATTCCGCCTAAATCAACCACAACGTCGCGAGCGCGGTGAAGGTGGCGAAGGCGGTGAGGGCAGACAACGTCCACAAAGTGAGGAATAAAAGCAATTGTGTATATAAGATTAAGTTGCGAATCTACAGGGTGGCTGTGTCAATCGACATGCCGCCCTGTAGTGTTTTTACAGCTGTGGCTTCTTCGATATTGACATAAGTCGCACACGCGGAGAGGTAGAATAATTAATGGTGGACCCGAAGCCGAAAATTAACTTTCGAAATCTGAGTCCACCATTAATATTTAACTGATCACTAAATGTAGTAATCTTTAATTTCGTATTGCTTAACTAAATAAAACTGTTTTATTTCCGTAGGTTAGGATCTTACGGTTGATGTGTTGCTCCACGGCTTGCGACAATACGATCTTCTCCAAATCCTGACCTTTGTGCACGAGACTCGACACCGAATCGCGGTGAGAGATACGTGTGATATTTTGCTCAATGATTGGACCTGCATCGAGGTCTGTTGTGACGTAGTGACTCGTAGCTCCAATCAACTTCACTCCACGCGCATGTGCTGCATGGTAGGGTTTAGCTCCCACAAAAGCTGGCAAGAATGAGTGGTGGATATTGATGATATTGTTGGGGAAGTGCTCAATAAAGTCACTCGAAATGATCTGCATGTAACGCGCCAAAACCACAAAATCGACTTTATGTTCGCGAAGGAGCTCCAATGTTTTTGCCTCTTGCTCAGCCTTAGTCTCCTTAGTGATTGGAATATGGTAATATGGTATATCGAACCTTTTGGCTGCCGACTCCATATCTGGGTGGTTGCTAATGATAAGAGGTATCTCCACCTCCCACTCCCCTGCTGTGTAGCGTGCCAAGAGGTCATATAAACAGTGCGACATCTTCGATACAAAGATCGCCATGCGTGGTATCTCGTCACTAAAATAGAGATCAAAAGAGACTCCATATTTGGTTGCGAAGAGGCGACGCATAACCTCGCGCAAGTGGTCGCGCTTGATTGTGAAGTTAGCTATCTCCCACTCTATACGCATAAAGAAGATACCCTCCTCGCGATCTACATGTTGGTCTAGATTTACGACATTACCGCCATGCTCCTTGATAAAGCGGCTGGCTAGCGCGATAATTCCTTCGCGATCGGGACAGTGCATAAGCAATATAGCGGTTGGATTCTCTCTCTGCTGTTTCATATTGTAATTTTATTTATTTTGGATGCAAATATAATAATTTTTATCAATTTTCCGAAAATAACAACTATGATTTTTGTACTCCTCGGATGAATCACTACCTTTGTTGTACAAATCTTTATACCCAATGAAAAGAATTTTAGTTTTTACACTAATTATATTTATCACCTCACCGATAGCCCTTTGGGCACGCACGTTCTCCATATCGGGGCAAGTTATATCTGAGCAGAGCCGCGAAGCTGTGCCCTACGCCACGGTTGTTGTCGATGGCCAAATAGACCGTGGAGCGGTGACAAACGAAGAGGGATACTTTACGATCACCGATGTTCAACCCGGAATTTTCAAGGTCATAGCTAACTCTTTGGGTTATGAGACTACCCCATCTATGGAGATTCAGGTGTCGGCCAAAACCCAACCCATAGAGATTGTTATGGCCCAAAGTTCACAACAGTTGGAGTCGGTTATCATCACCCGATCGGTCTTTGCCAATATCGTTGAGAGCCCCGTGAGCATGAGACGTATAGGTGTTCAAGAGATCGAGAAGAGCCCGGGGGCCAATCGCGATGTGTCGAAGATTGTGCAGTCATTCCCCGGAGTTTCGTTCTCGCCATCGGCCTATCGCAATGACTTGATCGTTAGGGGTGGATCCCCCTCCGAGAATAAGTTCTATTTGGATGGAATCGAGATCCCCAATATCAACCACTTCTCGACCCAAGGTGCTTCGGGAGGGCCTGTGGGTATTGTCAACGCCGACCTTATCCGCGAGATTGACTTCTATACGGGGGCCTTCCCCATCGACAAGGGAGGGGCACTTAGTTCGATGCTAGACATTAAATTGCGTGATGGAAACACCACTGACCAGAGTTTCAAAGCTACCCTAGGTGCTTCGGAGGTGTCGCTGAGCGGAAGCGGACACTTCACCCCCAAGACGACATATATCTTCTCGGCGCGACAATCCTACCTCCAACTCCTGTTCAAGACCATCGGACTACCCTTCCTGCCCAACTTTATAGATCTCACCGCCAAGGTCAAACATAAATTCTCGAAAAGCGACGAGCTCACTTTTTTGGCAATTGCAGGCTTCGACGACATGAAACTCAACGACGAGGGGACGACCGAGACCTCGGAGTATATATTGAGCTATCTGCCCGAGATCACCCAACAGACATACACCGTGGGGGCGACTTATCGTCACTATTCGGGTGACCACTCGCAGCGTGTGTCATTGAGTCATACATATCTCAACACCGAGAATACGAAGTATCAAGACAATGATGATTCGTCGGCCGAAAATCTCAATTTACAGATACGTTCGAAGTCACAAAAGACAATGTTGCAGAGTGTAAATAGAAGTTACCTAGATAATTGGACTCTAAGATATGGAGCCGATGTAAGCTACTCGCAATATGACATAGACTCCTTCACGCGATATGTGAGCGAAGGTGAGAGCTTAGCGAATAGTTACTTTAGCGATCTAAACTACATCGACTACTCGCTATTTGTGGGGGGGAGCTACACCAGCCCAGCAGAGAGGTTCACCGCCTCGGTGGGTGGCCACTTTACGGCTAATACATTCTCTGAGGAGACATCCAAATTTTGGCGACAATTCTCGCCTCGTGTGTCGGCATCGTATACCCTACCGCAAAATTTCTCGCTCAATGCAAATGTGGGTATATATTATCAGATGCCTCCACAAACCGCTCTGAGCTATCAGGAGGATGGCGAATATGTGAACTCAGATTTGGGATATATGGATGTCAAGCAGGCAACCGTAGGTGTGAGTTGGAAAAAGGATAAGGAGCTATTTATATCGGCCGAATTTTTCTATAAATTTTACTCTGATTTACCTGTGTCGGTCGATACCCAAACCCCACTTGCCGACCAAGGGACCGACTATGGTACCATCGGCAATGAGCTCTTTGTGCAGAGTGGAGAGGGACGCGCCTATGGTGCGGAGTTTATGGCGCGCTGGCAGATCCCCGGCAAGCTATCGCTCGTAGGTTCACTGACACTCTTCAAGAGCGAATATCGAATAGACAAAGAGTCATCCTACCGCCCATCGGTGTGGGATTCACGCGCGATACTCAATGCTTCGGGCACATACTACCTACCTCGCAATTGGAGCATTGGGGCCAAGGTTAGCGCTACTGGAGGGTCGCCCTACACCCCTTACGATATAGATCGCTCATCGCAGATCATCGAGTGGGACATTAGCGGACAGCCATACTACGACTATTCGCTATACAACACTCAGCGACTCGATGCCTATGCGCAGCTAGACATTCGAGTCGACAAGATGTTCTACTTCTCGCGATGGATGTTGGGCTTGTACCTCGACATTCAGAATGTCGCAGGTAGCAAATTTGAGCAGCAGTCAATCCCCATAAGCACGGGCGTTGTCGACCCCGACGACGCTAGCCGATATATGATGAAATACCTATCGAACATAAGCGATACGATCCTTCCCACATTTGGAGTCACCGCACAGTTTTAAGAGAATATTGCATGGCTAGAGGCAGTTTTAGAGACTGGCCCAAACAGCGGGCGGCCAATATAAAAGTACCACCTCAAACTTTAGAAAGTAAACTTTCAGTTTGAGGTGGTACTTTTATATTATCCCCCGATAGGGGATCGAGTCGGCCCAGCCGTGTGGCACCATGCGAAGGTTGCACGTTTCGTTTGATCTTGCCATGTCATTAACCATTAACCATTGATTTCGTCATTGCGGACTCCGATCCGCAATGACGTTATTATCTAGGGCAATCATCGGAGTCATAGAGCTCAAACGCAAAACAACAACTTCTATAGAGATGATATATATGGTTTTAGCACTCCGAACATTGCATAAGCTATAACTAATGTTACGACGATATTGAACCCTTGGGCCACCAAGAATGCTACCATAGGTTTGCGGTTAGATCGCGAGAAGAGCTCCTTGAAATTAGTCTCCAGACCGATACACACGAAGGCTAAACCAAAGAGAGTATTAGTCATGCTCTTGCTAATTTTACCCACACTTTTGGCAACTGTAGGTTCGACAAGGAAGCTAAAGACCAACGAAGCGAGGATAAATCCAACCACAAATTTCGGGAAGCGGTCCCATATAACCCCTAGCGTTGGGCGCTCCTCGCGGCTTTTGCCCTTGTAGCTCCAAAACAGAGAGATCGCAAATGCTGCAACTCCCAACAATACATTTTGTGATGACTTAACGATAATAGCGGTTTGAGCGGCAGTCTCTCCGAGCATTGTGCCCGAAGCGGCAACAGCTCCTGTGGTGTCGATCGTACCTCCCAACCAAGCACCTGCCATCTCTTGACTGATACCCATCATATTGGCCAATGGGGGGAGAATATACATCATCGGGATTGCGCAGACCAAAACCAGAGAGATTACATACGACAGTTTTTTGTTGTCTCCATTTATCACTCCACAGGTTGCAATGGCGGCCGATACACCACAAATACTCACAGCACTCGACAACATTGTACCCATCTCTGAGTCAATGCCCATCTTTTTGGTCAACCAAAATGTAAAGTACCAAACCGTGAATACGACAATCACCGATTGGAGAAGTCCATATATTCCCGAGTTAACGACATCCCCAAAGAGGATAGTCGAACCTAAGCAGACGATACCTATCTTTATGTAGAACTCACTCTGTATTGCAGGTTTCAACCACTCGGGGACCCTAAAAAAGTTACTTATGACGAGTCCAATAATCACCGAGAAAAAGACAGACTCAAAACCGAGCTCTTTGACGAAAGGGATATTGGCTAGCAGTTGTCCGCCAAGCGCCAAAACAAAGATCGCCAACATCGGTGCTGTAATGCCCAAGACTTTGCGTCCCAACAAGAAATTACACCCCACAACAATCACCGTAACCCACACATAGAGGGAGACAGCGCTGTGCCATGAGTCGGCACTATTAAGAGCGGTTGGCATTTTAGGCATGCTCTCGGGAAAGAGATAGGCCATAAAGAGGATTACGGCTCCAGCAAGAACAATGATCCAATCCTCGCTATGGAACTGTTTAATTAGTTTATTCATTTGTATAGAAGATAAATTATATGGCACAAAGATCGTAAAATTATCTGTGTGGCCAATAAGTGAAAATACCTAAAAAAAACAGGTCTAAGATGAAAATTGATAAAATTTTGTGTAAATTTGCATACTATGAAATCTAAACTTTTTTCTATTCTACTCACCCTTGCACTCTGTATGTCGTGTGCACCTACTCCTCAGTCGGCAGATAGTCTGGAGTATATCATGGATATGGTCCACCGTAACCCGGGAGAGCCACTTCAACTTTCGAAATACTACAACGAAAAGTATGTCAAGGAGGTGGGCTACAACTCTATCGTGTCGCAGATCTATGTGCAGTGTGCCCTCACCTACGACGACTTCGACAAGGGAGTTATTCCCGAGGGTAGCAAGGAGAGGGAGTGGATTATGCTCCAACGCAAAGAGGTAGCCGACAAGATTAAACGAGCCAAGGATGCTGGGCTCGACATATACACCTTTACCGACATGTTGGTCCTTCCCACTATGTTGATCGAGAAGTATAAAGATCAATTGGTGTCGAGCGAGGATCAAACAGCCAAGTCGGCTATTCGCGGTAAACTAGCTCCCAATATCGAGTACGATTTGACCGTGACACTCATAAAGGCGCAGATCAAAGAGATCTTCGAGACCTTCCCCGATCTCGATGGTTTGGTTATCCGCTGCGGAGAGACATATCTTTATGACACCCCCTACCATTCGGGAAGTAACCCTGTGAGGGTCGGCGGCGAGGAGAGTATCGCGGGCAATGTTAAGCTCATCAATTTGCTCAGAGACGAGGTGTGTGTGAAGTATAATAAGAAGCTATTCTTTAGGTCGTGGGGACTCCCCATGAGTGTCAGTCCAGAGATCTACACAGCAATCACCGACCAGATCGAGCTGCACGACAACCTACTATTCGCGATCAAATATACGAAGGGGGATTTCCACCGACTTAAGTTGTTTAACCCAACAATCGGGACGGGTAAGCACCCATATATAATCGAGTTTCAGGCTCAGCCCGAGTATTACGGCAAGGGTGCACACCCTGCCTATATGTTTGGTAGCGTGCTGAATGGCTTCTCGGAATACAAGCGCCTGATGGACCCTTCGGAGGTTCAAAGCATGATGGAGATCAAGGATGACCCCAAATTTAAAGGGTTGTGGTCGTGGTCACGAGGCGGAGGCTGGAAGGGGCCCTTTATCAATAATGAGTTGTGGTGCGACATAAATGCCCAGTCGATGGTTGTGTGGGCACAAGATAGATCGCTCAATGAGGATCAAGTTCTGGAGGTAGTTTTCAAGAGGTTGGGTGTCGAGGAGAGCTCTTTCGACGATTTCAAAAAGTTACTTAAACTCTCGGACGAAGCGATACTTAAGGGGCAATACACCGACCTTGGGATGAAGTTCAATGAGTGGTGGGCGAGAGATCAGTTCTTCGCTGCAACCAGTAGCCAACCTATGTTTGAGGAGGCTATCAATACCAATCGCGTGGATGAACTTATCTCGGAGAAAAATTATGCCGTGGAGCTATGGGATCAAATCGTGGAGTTGGCCTACAAGATCAAGATCTCGGATCCATTCTACGAGGATTATATCAAGGTGTCGTCTGAGTATGGACGATACAAATATGATGTAATTCGCCAAATTTTTATTCTCGGTGTCAATAGCAAGCAATATGAGTTGTCGGGCAAGCTAAATGTTGAGCAGACACGCGCAGCGATCGAGGCCTACGATAGGTTGTGGATCGAGTGGCAGGAGTTGGAAGATAATAACCCCATTTGTGCCTCGATATATGAGCCCTATGGATTTAGTATATCTT
Source organism: Rikenellaceae bacterium (assembly GCA_047173955.1). Taxonomy (GTDB): domain Bacteria; phylum Bacteroidota; class Bacteroidia; order Bacteroidales; family Rikenellaceae; genus Alistipes. Next base: position 22,540 of record JBCQUO010000022.1, on the reverse strand, counting down.
TGGAGAATGGTGCACAGGGAGCACCCGAGCGAGGAGTTAAGGTCACAGTCGACCAACTTCGCGAGATCGTTAAGTAAGATAAATTTATATTTTGATAGTTTAAAGCCGCTGCACGACCCATGTTTTGCAGCGGCTTTTCCTTGCGAATTTATGCCAAAATTCAAAAAATCAATAAATCCACCAACCCAAACATATTATTTTATAAAACCATATGTAATATTGTAGTTTGTAAATTTGGAAATTCAAAGAGTATTTATTAACTTCGCATGGCGAAATGATTGTGACCGAATCATTGAAATATGTAAACTAAACCTAAAAATAAAGAAATGAAAAATTACAGCCGTTGTATGCACCTGTTCACTCAAAAGAAGAGCTTCAAAGAGGGTGCATTAGAACTACTGAAAAGAAGCCAACAGGAAGAGGAGGTGATTATGCGTATCACTATCTTTGGTGAGTGTGCAGATAATCGTGAGTATAAGGAGAACGTGGAGTTTCTTGAGCAGAAAGTAGTTGAACTCTACGGCAAAAATGCGCCATTGGTTAGTTATGTTACTCAACCTCTATTGGATGGAGGCAAATTCGTCGCCGAAGTACAAGTCATTGGTGTCGATGTCGAATACAAGGAGTTGGATGGACTCAGATACATCATAATGAAAAACGAGGATATGAGACGACTCGTTGTGTGTGGTGTGAGAGGGTGTGAAAACGACTCTATACGTAAGCAGTCGGATGACCTTTTCGCCAAACTAACAAATCTGTTTGCATACGAAAAATTCGAGATATCAGATATATTTCGCCAATGGAACTATATCCCACAAATTACCGCCGCGGACGAAAATGATTATCAACACTATCAAGCATTCAATGATTCACGCACGGAGTTCTATCGCACAACTAATTGGGCAAAGAAGGGCTACCCTGCTGCTACTGGAATAGGTATGGATTGTGGTGCTGTGACAGTCGATATTATCGCCGTTAAGCCTCTGAACAAAAAGATTAAGATCATACCCATTGATAACGACTTGCAACTCGCAGCTCACGTATACTCTCAAGAGGTGCTGATCGGTGCCGAAGGTGATGTTATCGAGGGACGTTCGACCCCAAAATTCGAGAGAGCTAAGGCTCTTGGTAATAAGACCGACGGATATATCTGTTTTATATCGGGAACAGCAGCAATCCGCGGAGAGGATAGCATGGATAGCGACGATGCCGCAACCCAAACAACCCAAACAATGGAGAATATAGAGCACCTAATATCTGATCACACATGCAATAAGTATGGCATAGAACTTTCGAGCAAAGATCGTGAAATCGACTGTGCTCGCGCATATGTTAAATACCCCAAGGATACAGCACAAATCAAACATGTGACCGAAGAGAGGTGGAATGACACATCGGTGGTATACCTACTAGCCGACGTGTGTCGCGAGGAGCTTTTGATCGAGATCGAAGCCATCACAAATATGCCGTTCTAACCGATGCAAATAGCAATAACATACGAAAGATGAGCAAACTTTGCGAGAACTGTAAACTCAGAAAGAGATACGACAAAGACCAAAGATCCTTTCTAGGGCGTTTCTGGAGGTGGCATATTAACTTCTGCCCCGGCTGGATGGCTTACTACAAATCCCTAGATGAGGCCCAACGCCAAAACATAAAAGAACTTTACGGATTTGAGAGGTAGAGGTTGTCCTTAGGCTGTTTTCGGAGGCTGAACTGCCTTACGCCTCCGAAGTCAGAGGCTAGACTACCTCACGCCGCCGGGCGCACAGCAAGCTGTGATTTGTCCTCCTTGCGGTTGCGAGTGTTACGAATGTTGCGTGCGCGGATGTTCACCGTTGGTGAACGTATATAATAAAAAATAGGTGTCACGAACCTTGAAAATAAATTTTCGGTTCGTGACACCTATTTTTTATTATATACTTTACGCTGTGCTTAAATATCTTGCGGCCACAACAAAAGTGCAATAAGAAAGGAAACGAAGTTTCCAAGCCTGTGCGGCTCACACCGCCAGCCCAGCGTTAGGGCAGTACTCAGACTACATCAAATTATCCGAGGAACGACAACAAGATACCTGCTGCAACGGCTGATCCAACGACACCTGCGACATTAGGACCCATAGCGTGCATCAACAAGTAGTTACTCTTATCGTACTTAAGACCCATATCTTGACTCACGCGCGATGCTGCTGGCACAGCCGACACACCTGCATTACCGATAAGTGGGTTGATCTTGTTACCCTCCTTGAGGAATAGGTTCATGAGCTTCACAAACAAAACTCCACCCGAAGTAGCAATAATAAACGACACTGCACCCAACACAAAGATAAAGATAGTCTTTGGAGTTAGGAACACATCTGCCTGAGTAGATGCACCCACAGTCACACCAATCAAAATAGTTACGATATCAACAAGTTGGTTTCCAGCAGTTTTGGTAAGGCGATTAACCACACCCGACTCCTTCATCAAGTTACCGAGGAACAACATTCCGAGCAATGGAATAGCGTCTGGTACAATAAATGTCGTAAGTATAAAAGCGAGGATAGGGAACAAAATCTTCTCCAACTTCGACACCGCACGCGATGGACGCATTCTGATATGACGCTCTTTGTCAGTTGTCAATAGGCGCATGACTGGAGGCTGAATAACAGGTACCAAAGCCATATATGAATATGCACATATAGCAATTGCACCCAAATACTCAGGAGCCAAAATACCTGTCAAGAAGATCGCTGTAGGACCATCTGCACCACCAATAATAGCAATCGAACCTGCCTCATTTGCTGGGAAACCCAATGCCAAAGCACCCATGTAAGCTGCAAAGATACCGATTTGTGCCGCAGCACCAATCAACATCAACTTAGGGTTAGACAACAATGCTGAGAAATCGGTAAGGGCTCCAACACCCAAGAAAATAAGAGGTGGGTAGACACCATACCTCACACCGAAGTACAAAAAGTTCAGAACTGAACCTTCACTATAGATACCAATCTCATTACCCGGCACCAATGGAATATTTCCCAAAATGATACCAAAGCCAATGGGAACCAACAACATTGGTTCGAATTTATGCTTGATAGCAAGATACAGGAAGAAGCAACCTACGACAATCATTACCAAGTACTTCCACCCTTCTTCTTGAGTGCACAAGGCCATAAAACCTGTGCTATTCAAGAATTTACTTAGGCTCTCGCCCAAAAACGACGATGACAAAAAGCTAAACATGACTCTATCCGATTGTTATAAGAACATCACCCTCCAACACCGAGTCAGAGCACTTAACTTTGATTGACTTTACAACACCTGCCACTGTAGAGTCGATGTTGTTCTCCATCTTCATAGCCTCAAGCACCATTAGTGTTTGGCCCATAGAGACTGTATCGCCCTCCTTGACTTTGATGTCGAGGATAACTCCCGGAAGAGGACTTGTTACTGGAGACTCACCTGCTCCAACCGTAGCCGCTGCTTTAGGAGCTGGTGCTGCTGCGTTAACTACAGGGTGTGACGCTGGAGCTGCCGCCACTTGTGGGCGCATAGCAACTGCCTTTTTAACTGTGCCATCACCCTCAATCTCCACGTTGTAGCGTGTTCCATTGACGATCACCTCGGCACTCTTTTCATCTTTAAGCTCAATACCAACCACATATGGGTTACCATTGATTTTGAAATTATAGTCTTTCATATTAATACGAATTAGGATTTGAACAATTCGTTCGTTATTTATATTAAATTTACTTTACCCCACCCCCAAATCCCCTCCCAAGGGTGGGGACTTAGTCGCAAAACAATAGTTTTGCTCCCTTAAGTGGTACGAATTAAGGCTTGATTCTCAAACCTTAATTCGTATAGATATTTAATTTTTCATTTTTTTTGATTAGATCTATCGTGGATTGTTTGTCAAACCGTGGATCTTTGAACTCCAAGGTGAGTATACGCGAGCCACTGTGTTGAGTGTGATAACCTCACTCTCGTGGTCGTGCAACGCCTCTTTGTTGAGCTTAAGTGCCACAGCAATAGCCGCCAACACCTCTCCACTAACCTCTCCGGGTTTGAGCGGTGCTTGTGCGATTGCCTTCTCTGATGATTGCTCAATAGTCTCGATCGCTGTCTGCTTGCGTACAGCAACGACAGCCTTCGAAAAACCAAAAATTATAAGTGCCAAAACAATTAGAGCTGTCAACACCACACCAATAGAGATCATAGCTACAGTCAATCCATAAGGGTCATTCTCAAGGATTGTATCTGCACCTTTCACCCTCTCTCCTACCGAAGCAAAGGCAACAAGGGGATTCATTAAAAGTTGACTCACCATGACTACAAAGGAATATTAGAGTGTTTCTTAGGTGGATTTTGCAGACGCTTAGTAGCCAACGATTGCAATGCGCGGATCACACGGAAACGTGTGTTACGTGGCTCGATTACATCGTCGATATATCCGTAGCGTGCAGCGTTGTATGGATTAGAGAACTTATCGTTATACTCCTTCTCCTTCTCTGCCACGAACTTAGCCTTCTCCTCTGCATCCTCGAACGCCGAAAGAGCCTTAGCTTGCAACACCTCTACAGCGCCACTTGCACCCATTACTGCGATCTCTGCCATTGGCCATGCGTAGTTTATATCACCACGGATGTGCTTGCTCGACATAACGATATATGCACCTCCATAAGCCTTACGCAATGTTACAGTTACCTTTGGTACTGTAGCCTCACAATAAGCAAACAACAATTTAGCTCCGTGTGTGATTACGCCACCATACTCTTGAGTTGTTCCGGGCAAGAATCCGGGAACGTCAACCAACGTAACAATTGGAATATTGAACGCGTCGCAAAAACGGATAAAACGTGCTGCCTTGCGGCTAGCGTTGCTATCCAATACACCTGCCATAAACTTAGGTTGGTTAGCTACGATACCGACACTTTGGCCATTGAAACGAGCAAAGCAAGTCAAGATATTCTTTGCGAAACCAGCCGACGACTCCAAATACTCACCATTATCTACGATTGTGCGGATCACATCTGTCATATCGTATGGTTTGTTTGGATTGTCTGGGATAATCTCGTTGAGTGAATCCTCCAAGCGAGTGATCTTGTCGTCACAAGCTGCAAGTGGAGCATCCTCCATATTGTTTTGTGGGATGTATGACAACAAGTTGCGGATAAGCGAAAGACCCTCATCCTCAGTGTCTACAGCAAACTGAGCAACTCCCGAACGTGTAGTGTGCATCTGTGCACCACCCAACTGCTCCTGAGTCACATCCTCACCAGTCACGGTCTTAACAACCTTAGGACCTGTAAGGAACATATTCGAAGTGATCTTCTTCATGATGATGAAGTCAGTAAGCGCTGGAGAGTATACCGCACCACCTGCACAAGGGCCAAAGATAGCCGAGATTTGAGGAATCACACCCGACGACATCACATTGCGTTGGAAGATATTTGCATATCCAGCAAGTGCATTCACACCCTCTTGGATACGAGCACCTCCCGAGTCGTTGATACCGATACAAGGAGCGCCATTACGCAACGCCATATCTTGCACCTTGCAGATCTTCTCTGCCATAGAGATAGACAATGAACCAGCCGACACAGTAAAATCTTGCGCGAAGATATATACCAAACGACCCTCGATTGTTCCATATCCTGTCACTACACCATCACCAAAAGTGTGGCTTTTGTCCATTCCGAAGTCAGTACAACGGTGTGTAACAAACATATCGAACTCTTCGAACGACCCCTCGTCGAGGAGCATGTCTATACGCTCACGTGCTGTGTATTTACCCTTTGCGTGCTGCGCGTCAATACGTTTTTGGCCACCACCCATGCGGGCTGCCTCACGGTTCTCAACGAGGACCTTGATCTTTTTTTGAATTTCGCTCATAGCTATGTTATAAAATTTCCTGTTTTACTTCTTCTCACACAACTCCGTAAGGATTCCTTGTGTTGACTTTGGGTGCAAGAATGCAATTGTCATACCCTCGGCTCCTTTGCGTGGAGTTTTGTCGATTAGACGGATTCCTTTAGCCTCCGCATCGGCCATTTGATCCTCGATACCCTCACAAGCCAAAGCCATGTGGTGGATACCAATACCCTTGTTAGCGATGTACTTAGCGATTGTAGAGTCCTCAGATGTTGGCTCCAAAAGCTCAATTTTAGTTTGACCCAACATAAAGAATGCTGTACGTACTTTTTGGTCTGCGACCTCTTCGATAGCGTAGCACTTTAGGCCCAAAACGCCCTCCCAGTATGGGATTGATTCATCCAAACTGTTCACGGCAATGCCGAGATGTTCGATATGAGATACTTTCATAATTGTAAAAAATTTATAATAGGTTATATTTATTTTTTTAATTTAATAGTAACATTACACACAACTAGTTAAACATAGCAAAGGTATATATTAATTGCAAATAACCAAAATTTATCTCCACAAATCAAATCTATTTTCACATTTTTTGCTATCTTCGTGACTTAAACATTAAACTATTGAAACATATGGCTTTTTCAAAAATAGAACACTTCGAGCGTGATTACGCAGACACACACCACGACACGGCCCTAAAAGTCACCGAGGGGGTGAGCGATCAGCCAATTGTAAATCCATACTTCGTAAAGAAACAACGCAAACGCCGAACAACTCAAGAGTATATTAATGGTATACTCGAAGGCAACATCACAATCCTTTCGCAGGCGATAACCCTCATCGAGAGCGCCAACATCGAGCACTACGCCCAAGCCCAAGAGATCATCGAGGGGTGTCTACCCTACTCTGGCAACTCTATTAGGGTGGGAATCACGGGTGTCCCCGGAGCTGGCAAATCATCCTTCATAGAGGCTATTGGAGGCATGGTGACATCCCTCAAACACAAACTTGCGGTGTTGGCCATAGACCCTAGCTCCGAAAGAAGTGGAGGTTCAATCCTCGGAGACAAGACCCGCATGGAGTCTATCTCGTCGAGTCAAGATGTCTTTATCCGCCCTTCGCCATCAGCTGGATCGTTGGGAGGCGTGGCACGCAAAAGTCGCGAGACGATTGTTTTGTGCGAAGCGGCTGGGTTCGATGTTATCTTGATCGAGACCGTTGGTGTTGGACAATCCGAGACCGCTGTGCACTCGATGGTCGATATGTTTATGATGTTACAGATCTCGGGCGCTGGCGATGAGCTCCAAGGTATCAAGCGCGGAATTATGGAGATGGCCGATATGATGGTCGTCACGAAGGCCGATGGCGAAAATGTGATGAAGGCCAACCTCGCCAAGACCCAATACCAAGGGGCGCTACATCTGTTCCCCATGCCCGAATCACAACATCGCCCCGAGGTCTACACCTGCTCAGCACTCGAAAAAACAGGTCTCGAAGAGGTATGGAAAGGGGTCGAAGAGTATATGGACCACATCAAGGGCAATGGATATTTCCTTCACAATCGCCAACGACAGCTTAAGTATTGGATGTATGAGAGCATCAACGAGACCCTGCGCAACAGTTTCTACAATAGCCCCGTGATCGAGGAGTCGATCCCAGAGTACGAAAAGCGCGTCTTAGAGTCAAAAATAAGTTCTTTCGTGGCAGCCAAGGAGCTCTTAGATAAATACTTCAATAATTAATGGCGGATGGTTAATGATCAATGGTGGATTGTTAATTTATTCTAAGTAAAGAGATAGACAAATATTATTACTTGACAACCTGCATTTTGGAAAGATATTTTTCTTATCCAAAATGCAGGTTTTTTATTGAATAATTTGAGGTTTATGTAGAAGTCATTTTGATTTTATGGTGCAAGATCTAACCTTTGTATAAAAAATAAAGAGCACCAACCATGAAAACCATCAGCGAAGTAATATCACAATTTGAGCCCATATCTCTTGGAGAGATGGACGATGTGAAGTTGATGAACAGGTGCGACAGAAAATATTGGTTTCACGTGGGTCGCATCGAGGAGGTGTTGGAGGAGGTGGCTCAGGATTATTACGTGTTGGAGGTGGAGAGGCAGAGATGTTTGCCATACTCGACTATTTATTACGACACCGCCCGAGATGAGATGTTCTCCTCGCACCATCGGGGTAAGATGAATCGCTACAAAATCCGTAGGCGCAGATACATCGCAACCCAAAGCAGCTTCTTAGAGGTGAAATTCAAAAACAATAAGGGGCGTACAATCAAAACTCGCCACCCATCCGATTTCGAGAATGTAGGTTTTGATCTTCGTGATCGAGAGTTCCTAATGCAAAATACCCCATATGATAGCAATGCTCTGCATCAAGTGCTCGAAAATCGTTTTCGCAGATTGATGCTCGTGAGCAAGAGGATGAATGAGCGCTGCACCATAGATTTTGATATGCTCTTTATGAGCGATGACCAAGAGGCGAAACTTCGGGATATTGTCGTTGTGGAGGTAAAAACCGATGGTCGATGTCGCAGCGCAATAATCGAGGCTATGAACCGACTGAGACTCAAACCTTCGGGCTTTAGCAAATATTGCGTGGGGAGGAGCCTACTACATACGGAGCTCAAACGAAACCTATTTAAATCGAAATTACGCACAATTAATAATATTAACTATGGAATGGATCGAGACATTACGCTTTCTGGATATTAAACTCATTAATTTCTCCGATTTTTGGGAACTGCTTCTACGCTTTGCACTAAACACAGCTATGTTGCTCGTTGTCGTAAGACATATATACCTAAAATATAGCACACGCCGTAACTACACCTTTAGCTATATAGCTGTGGGAGAGATTGTTTTTCTGCTCTGTTTCTTGCTGGGCAGCGTGAAGTTGGAACTTGGGTTTGCGCTGGGACTATTCGCAATATTTGGAATCATACGCTACCGCACCGATGCTATGCCATTCAAGCAGATGACCTATTTGTTTGTTGTTATAGGCATCTCGGCAATCAATGCTTTGGCTAATAAGAAAGTTAGCTATGCGGAGTTGTTGTTTACCAACACTGCTATCCTTGCTGGACTATGGATGTTAGAGAAATTTTTAAGCCGTCAGCACGAGGGGTCTATGCCTATTATTTACGAAAATATTAGTAATATTAATATCGATATGTACGAAGTGCTATTATCTGATCTAAAGGAGCGCACGGGATATGATATAACTCACTTCGAGATCACTAAAATTGACTATCTACGTGACGTAGCCGACATCACTATCTACTTCGATGTGAGTAACAATAGCTACTATGCGACAAGAGAAAATCAGGAAATATAATAACCTTATGGCGATGGATCCAAAAAAGATAATAGTTCTTCCACTCATGTTGCTCCTATGCGTAGGGGTATATGCAGGAGATGGTACGCGTGATGATGTAGAGAATGTCTCAAAGTGGCGTTTTGGTGCCGACTTCCAGATCAAACTAGCCAAAGGGTTGAAGCTAGAGCTCGCCCCCGAACTTCGGTTCAATGACGCTTTTGATTGCTTAAATCTAAATGCAGGGGTGAGTTATCGCACCTTTGGCGTTATATATTGGGGGGCTAACTATAGACTCGTCTGCGACCGAGAAGTGGCAGGTGTTGTCGATTCGGGGTTCATCACTCGCACCGAATATGAGTGGGAGTATCTGCATCGCTACGCTTTTGATGTGACATACAAAGACAACTTCGGGCGCTTCACCCCATCGTTTAGGCTCCGCTACAATAACTACACCGACGATGACAACTCCGACCAAGGCTTTTTGAGGTATCGAGCCAAATTGGAGTACAACATCCACAAATGCAAATTGACTCCTTCGCTCTATGCCGAGCTTTTTCATGGATTAGATGTGGGGATGCTATCCAAAATGAGGTACTCCGCTGAGTTGGACTATAAGGTGAATAAGCAATCGTCGTTCTCGGTGGGATACAAGCTCGATTACTTTTTGTTGGAGTATAAAAATGCTCATATTTTCACGTTGGGCTATAAACTTAAATTGTAACATACCATGCGAAAAATATATATAATTACATTTGTTGTTTTAATTGTCGGACTCCACAGTTGTCGCAACCACGACTATATAGCCGAACAGGAGTCTACGGATAACTACGACAACGACTCGGAGGCGTACGACACCGACCAAGAGGACCTAGAGACCTTCCCCGATTGGGCTGAGTACACCCACGGCAACTCCACCGAGCCACAATATATGACCGTATTTGGTCAAGATGCCTCGTCGCAGGTGTATGGCACACTACTCACGCAAAGCGAAGTGAAAAAGATATATATCACCCTTAGCTCCTCGTCGTGGAGTTCGATGCTCTCGGATTTGAGTAGCAATTACCGATATATAAATACCTCAGGGTCGGATTATACACCTATCTGGCAACCCTGCACCATAACATTTGACGATACTGACTGGTACAAGGTAGGCGTGAGGTTCAAGGGTAATTCGAGCCTAAGCCAAACATATTCATCGGGAAACCGCAAACTATCTCTCAAACTTGACTTTGACCAATACGAAGATGATTACCCAGCCCTAAAGAACCAACGCTTCTATGGGTTCAAACAGCTCAACCTCAACAGCAACTATAATGATGAATCACTTATGCGCGAGAAGGTAGGGGCCGATCTCTTTAGGGCGTTTGGTTTAGCTGCTGCCCATACGGCATTCTATGAAGTTTACATAGATAATACAGGGTCGGGTACGTATGACTATTATGGACTCTACACTCTTGTCGAGGAGGTGGACGACACGGTGATAAAAAATCAATTCACTGACTCGTCGGGCAACCTCTATAAACCTGATGGTGACGCTGCATCGTTCAAGTCGGGGACCTACGACACCAGCGAGCTATATCTCAAAACCAACACCTCGTCGCCCGACTATAGTGATGCGAAGGCCCTCTACGACGTTCTTAACACCTCGTCTAATAGGACTTCAAACACCGAGGTGTGGCAAGCCTCATTGGAGAGTATATTTAATGTACAGATCTTCTTGAAATGGTTGGCCGCCAATGCTGTGATACAAAATTGGGATACCTATGGAAATATGACACATAATTACTATCTTTACAACGCTTATGGAGTGCTAACGTGGATTCCGTGGGATAACAACGAGGCGTTCCAGAGCGGCTCGGGACAATATAGCTCTATTGAGGTTAGCAAGATGGGGAGTGTGAGTAGCTCGTGGCCACTTATAAGCTACCTTTATAATGTGGAGGAGTATGTGGCAATGTATGAGGAGTATTTGCAGGCGTTTGTAGATGATGTGTTTGTCACCGCCGAGTTACAAGCTCTCTACACCACATACTACGATCTGCTCCTCAGCTCTGCTTCGAGCGAGGAGAGTGGTAAAACATTCTTCGATTCGTCAACATCATCGGGCAAGAGTAGCGAGTTTTCGTCGGCAGTAACAACCCTCAAAACTCACGCAAGTAGCAGAGTAACAACCGTAAACAACTATCTAAAATAAAACACTATGAAACGAGTGAAATTATTAACAACAACTTTTGCGTTGCTACTCACAATAAGTAGCTATGCACAACTGAGTTACCCGATAAATGCTACGGGGCAAACCAAGAGTTACGACGAGAATGGTGAGCAGATAAAAAAGCTAAAGGAGGGAGATGCTCTTTATGGTCAGGATGCCAACTATCTGAGCGGGTCGAAAATGTCTTTCAAGGATAATGGCGATGGTACAATTAGCGATCAAAACACAGGGCTAATGTGGCAACAGGTACCCACGCCAGAGGGTATGACATGGGCGCAGGCTAAGGAGTATTGCGAGAATTTAGATCTTGGAGGCTACACAGATTGGCGTATGCCAACTCTCAAAGAACTCTTTTCGATAAGCAATTTCGAGAATGGATGGCCATATCTCGATACCAAATATTTCAGCCTATCGAGCAGTGAGGTGTCTAAAGATGAACAGTACTGGGCAGATAATAAGTATGTAGGCGAAACTGTCGAGGGCCGAGACGACGCAGCCTTTGGGGTGAACCATGTCACAGGACACATCAAAGCCTACCCTGCTGGATCGAATATGGGTGATCGCGGTGGAGAGAAGCCAAGCGAGGGTGAGGGCCAAGCCAATAGACCTCAACGCCCTCAAATGCAGGGTGGACAAGGAGGTCAAGGTGGCGGTCAACGTCCACCAATGCAAGCTGGAGGAGGACAATCACAAGGCAGACAAGGCAATATGCCACCTCAACCACAAGGCGGTCAAGGCGGCGGTAGACCAATGGGTAACCCAATGGCTAAACAGATACGTGCGGTGAGAGGAGATATTTATGGAGAGAATAAATTTGTCAACAATGGCGATGGCACGATCTCTGACCTTGCAACGGGACTTATGTGGTCGAAAGATGACAATGGCAAGGGTATTGAGTGGACTCAGGCTCTTCCTTATGCTGAGAGCGCAACGCTCGCAGGACATACAGATTGGAGACTTCCCAACATCAAAGAGCTACAGAGCATAGCCGATTATTCACGTGCACCAAGCTCAAAGGGTGTTGAGGCGGCTGTTGACCCAATATTTAACTGCACACCATTTGTTAACGAGGCCAAAGATGATGATTATGGATACTATTGGTCATCGACATCAGCTTGTTTCACTAAGGGTAAACCATTCTACTTTGCATGGTATTTGGCAGCAGGTCGTGCGGTGAATAACGAAGGTGCCGACTTCCACGGTGCAGGTGCTGTACGTTTCGACTCCAAAGCTAACAATGGAATGAAGGTCGAAGGTGGCGAAGAGAGATACTATAACTTCGTGCGTCTGGTACGTAATATAAAATAAAAGGTGGTAAACCAACGTAAAATATATGCAGTAGAGTTCACAGCAATAATCTTGCTGTGGACTCTTGTTGTTGTCTCTCCGCTCCTCTTTATGGAGGATTTTACGGAGGATTGGAGAAAGGTACATATCATGTGGTCGGAGTGCATTGTTGTGGGAGTTGTATTTCTAGCGAACAGATTTGCACTTATGCCTATGCTTTTTTTCAGGAGAAGGTACATAGCGTATGTTGCATCAGTTGTTGCATTGCTCGCTATGCTAAGCATCTTTATCTTCTACTTCGATGGAGTCAATATGATAGTTTCACTTTGGGGTGAGAGGGATTTCTTTGAGCCAATGCCACCACTGGATATGCCACCACACTTCGGATTTGAGCCAATGCCTCCAATGCCTGCACCATCCATGAACGCTATACCTCCAACCGTTACGGTACTTATTGTGTCGACTCTTGTTATGGCACTTGACTTGGGGCTAAGAATTGCATCTACATGGGTCATTACCGAGCAGAAACAATCCGAAATAGATAAGCAGAGTGCCCTATCGCAGCTCCAAAATTTGCAAAGTCAAGTGAGCCCACACTTCTTTATGAATACGCTCAACAATATCCACGCACTCGTCGACATTGACTCCGCAAGAGCCAAACGAACAATTATAGAGCTCTCGGATTTGATGTCCTACCTGCTCTATGACTGTTCCAATACGGATAAAATACTTCTGCAAAAGGAGTTGGACTTTGTGGAAAACTATATAAACCTTATGCGCCTGAGATTTTCGTCGCAGGTGAAGATTAACTTTTCGTATGACGAGGATATGCCCAAGGTGGAGATTCCACCGCTACTGTTCCTTAATTTCATTGAGAACGCATTTAAGCATGGTGTAGATTATGAGCAGGAGTCAATTATAAATATCCACTTTGGCTTTACCGACTCCGCTATCGAGATGAAGGTGCTAAATAGTAACCACTCTGCGAACCCAAACCCCAAGAGACACGGTGGTCTGGGTATAAGTAACTCACAAAGCCGCCTGAATTTGATATATGGCAACCGCTACACGCTCGACATCAGCGAAAAGGAGGCTATATATTTCGTTAACCTAAAAATCCCAATCCAATGATACGATGCATAGCCATTGATGATGAGCCACTCGCGCTCACTCAAATCGAACAATATATTGCCGACACCTCGCTTCTCGAATTTCGAGGTGGGTTTAGTTCGGCTACCAAGGCACTCGAGTACCTACGCACGCAGAGTGTCGATCTGATATTTGTCGATATCAATATGCCTCGCCTCTCGGGGTTGGAGTTTGTCGAGGCTCTGCCCTTCGATGTAAAGGTTATATTCGTCACTGCCCATAGGGAGTTTGCACTCGAAGGCTTTGCCCTCGATGCAGCGGATTATCTGCTCAAGCCGCTCTCGTATGCAGCATTTCTAAAGTCGGTCGAGAAGGTGAATAATCGCTACTTCAACCGCTCTGCCGCAGAGCAAACCGACCGCGAGTATACCTTTGTTCGCTCGGGCAACCGAACTGTGCGCATTAACTTTAGCGAGATACTCTACATCGAATCTCAACGTGAATACCTCGATATAAACCTCGAAAAGGGCGAGGTGGTCACAATTCACGGCTCTCTTGCAAGTGTCCTCGAAAAGCTCCCCTGCGACACCTTCATTAAGGTTCACCGCTCATTCATAGTAAACCTCGAAAAGGTGACCCTCCTAGAGCGTAACACCATAATCTTTGGCAAACAGCATATCCCCATCAACGAGCAAGCCAGAAAGGCGGTGCAGCGATTTATTGATGAGTGATGTGGGCGTAATGTATGCGAACTAATTCTTAAAGCTACCGCCACCGATAAACTCCCTGAGGATAGAGGTTAATGGGACCTCTTCATCGGTGATTGAGATGAAGTGATCGAGGAACTTTAGGAGTCTGCGGGCATCCTCAAATTCGACTGTTATGTCGGGCACACATCGCAGGATAGAGGCTGCGTAGCGCTTCAAGACATGTAGCTCGTAAAAAAGCGAGGTGTTAAACATCACATCGGCATTCTCTTGGTAGGGGAAGATATGTTTCTCTTCGCCACTACGCACACTAGCCCACCTCTTTAGGGTCGACACAGCATCTGTACCTCGAGTTCTGAAGTCTCTGGTCAAGCGACGCAGGAGTCGATTGTCGGACGAGGATATGCGCGAGGTGTCATCCATAGCCACAGTGGTGAAGCACGACACATAGATCTTGAACTTCAACGACTCATCTATACGAGGTGTGAGGTTGGGGTTAAGACCATGAATTCCCTCAACGATTAAGATCGAATTTTCCTCTAGTTTGAGAGGTGTTTCATGGAATGTATGTCGCCCCGTGATAAAGTCGTACTTAGGGATATGGACACTCTCCCCATCTATAAGTTGTTGGAGATGGTCGTTAAACATGTCTATATCAATCGCTTCGAGGCACTCGAAATCATACTCTCCATTTTCATCTTTGGGGGTCAGCTCACGATCAATGAAGTAATCATCCAATGAGATCATCACAGGTTTATAACCCAAAATGCGGAGCTGAATAGCTAGTTTTTGGGAGGTTGTGGTCTTTCCGCTCGACGAGGGACCCGAGATCATCGCTATACGGCACCCATGCGACTCGACAGCAAAGGAGAGAATATCGGCAAGTGTAGCGAGCTCCTTTTCGTGAAATGCCTCGGCAATCTTGATTAGTTCGCTAGTCTCTTGGCGTAGGATCTTGGCATTCAATGCCCCCACATCGGGTACCCCCATCACATCGACCCATCGTTGGTACTCTTGAAAGATTTTGAACATCTTCTCTTGGTTGGGCGAGTCGGTGAGTTGCGAAGGGTCATCACGGCGCGGAAGGGCCAAATAGAAGCCTTTGTAATAGCTACTTATGTCGAACAGTGAGACGTATCGAGTCGATGGGGCCAACGACCCATAGTAGTAGCCCAAAGTATTTTCGAGCATGTAGATCTCACTATATAGGCGCGGGCGGGTGTCGAGGAGTTGGATTTTTTCACCATAGCCCAACTCTTGGTAGAGTGAACGCAGCTGCGAAGTGGGTATTTTGCTCCGTATAATATCTATATCGCTCTCGACGATATGGTTCATACGCCCCTTTATCGCCTCTATTTCATCGGGCGAAAAGTAATCTTTACCCTCTATCTCACAATAAAATCCATTCATTCCCATCGAGTGGCGGATATGGAATTTTTGTTGGGGATAGATCTCCTCTATAACCTTTTGGAGGATCAAGAATGCGGTGCGGCTATATGTCCTCACCCCTGCAAATGATGTGTGGTCCACATACCTGATCGTCGAGGGTGAGTAGATATGATACTTCAGCTCTCGGATCCTATTGTTGACATATGCAGCTAGCGGAGGGTATTGACACTCTATACCCAACACCTCGGCTATTTCGAGAAGGGTGCTTCCAAGCGGCACCTCACATATTCTATCTATATTTTCGATCGTTATCTTTACACTCTCTTTCATCTCTTTATCATATGTTTTTAGCGTATATACTCTTTTGTATTACTATTTTTATATCCTGCACGAGTCGCTATGGCAGTCACCTTGTCGCCACTCTTTAGCCCCTCGATGGGAGAGGTATACAGATACCAACTATCCGCGGTGTCGCCTCGCCCATTTACTTGATATACGATAGATGCTCCTGCATTGTCGGATGCTAATACCAATTTTTTGCCACTCTGCGACACTGTAGGCTCTGCGAGTGTGGGTTGTTTACCGTTGTTGGGGAGTATCTTGTCACGTCTCTGCTGTTCGGAGAGTGACCAATCGGGGTTATACTCCTCCAACCATCTATCCAACTCCCCCCTTAGACGCTTTATATCCTCTGCATATCGTGGGTCATTGATTAGGTTGTTGACGCTATGTGGATCGGCTCTATCGTCGTAAAACTCCTCGGCTGGACGTGGCATCTTAAACCATTGAGATTGCGCCTCATTGAGTTCTCCCTTTTCGTATAGCTCCACCATATTGCGCATCATCGGCATATTGAGGCGATACCCTACACCCAAATAGTTGGGGTGGTCGGTGTCATAGTTGCGGATATAGCGGAAGGTGTGGTCACGCACAGCGCATTGGTTGTCATACTTTTCATCCACACGATTTCGAGCGGCATAAACATATTCGCGAGGTCTAGAGTGTTTGTACTCCCCCAGCAACGCCTCGCCATGCAGATGCTCTGGAGGATTGACCCCTGCAAGCGAAAGAATCGTCGCAGATATATCGACAAACATCGAGAGCTCACTATTCACCATGCCTGCATCTTGCTTGTTTGGAAATCTCACTATAAAGGGCACACGTGTACCACTCTCATATATCGACCTCTTTTGGCGAGGTAGTGGACCTCCATTATCCGACATAAATATCACGATGGTGTTGTCTGCTAATCCATCCCTCTCCAATTCATCCAACAGATCTTGAAACTGCTGATCCATACGAGTTACATTGCTATACATAATCGCCATGTCTCGTCTCACAATTTCGTTGTCGGGATAGTACGGTGGGACTTCAATATCCTCTGGTTTTGTGGTTATAGGCTTATCGGCGCTTACCCACACCCTGCTTTCGTGGGTCTCCATGAGGTTCAACATCACAAAAAATGGCATGCCTTCGGGGCAACTCTTCCAACTACCCTTTGCCCCCACCTCATTCCATGTCGATTTTGCCACATTGAATTGATAGTCATTCTTTCCGCTGTTTATGCAGTAATATCCCACTTCGCGCAGATACTCTGGAAAAGCCTTCACTTCGTCGGGCAAGATCACTTGATAGGGGGTCAAACCCTCGGGTTTCTTACTTATATCTATATAGTTGCGCATATAGTTTCCGCCTAACGACGATGGATACATCCCCGTAATAATAGCAAACCTGCTCGGAGCACTCACACCTATGGTGGTGTGCATATCCGTGAAGATAATACCCTCGCTAGCAAAACGATCTATGTTGGGTGACGATGCAACCTCGTCGCCATAACACCCTAAGTATGGGTTTATATCCTCGCATGTCACCAAGAGTATATTTGGCCTCTGCGTAGCCGCCGATGTTGCCAATGCCAATGATGTGGTAGAGAGAGTAAGAAGTGTTTTCATCGCTTTTAATATTAAAAAATAGCCTCAACAATATGTTTGGTGTTCCACCCCTCTAGGTGAATTTCGACATCACGACCCTCTATGATTGACTGATCTACGTGGAGCGTTAGCGTGCAACTCTGCCCCGGCATAAGCGACACGTATGAGTCACTATAGATGATTGGCAAGATGCTCTCCCCAGACTCTTTATCTTTGAGCCTTAACTTATTGAGCAGTGACACCTCATCCGAATTATTGGTCAATGTGACCTCTGCTACGCACCTACCATCTACCCTCCTCTCTTTTATCGACATCGACACATCTGCCTCTTTTAGGTCATTAAGATCGAGACAGTTTCCTGCGCTATTCTCCAGCCAATAGAAATTCTCGCTAATGGTTTTACCCTTTTGTGTCAGCTCCAGTTTTAGGTATTGCACATGTTCCGCGGCCGTGTGTTTCAAGTCAATGAGCGCCTCTGTTGTGGCAACTGCTATATCGGCTGTTTGGCTTGTGGTCCACACTACACTACCCTTCTTGTCGTAGATTGTTGCGGTGGCTTTAACTCCTTTTATGTCGGAGCGCGTATTGTTGGCCACCTTCACCTTGCCATGGGCCGAGTCATAGAGTATGTGAATGGGCGAGCAGGCGCGCTTAACAGCAAAGTACGACGCTGTATACTCCAAATAATGGTCGTAGAGCTGACAGATCAACGATGGCCATGCCGACTGACTCATCCACAATAACATACCACTTCCTTGTCTACTTTGCAGACACTCGAAGAGAGCCTTTGATGTCTCATAGTTTTGGAGCTGTGCCCTGCGGCTATACTCCTCGATTGAGTTACTCTCGCCATATCGTCCGTCCAACATTGTGGTGTATCTAAACGACCTAGGCGCTTGATAGTCCCTTATGGCCCACATATTGTTTATGGGCCACAGGTTCTCCTCGGGCATCATCTTGCGGAAGCTCTCCACTTCGGGGATAGCGATAATTCCCACCTCGCTATGGAAAGTTGCTCCGCGATTCTCAAAATACCATGCTGGCTCCCTCACGTCGTAGGGTCCAAAACCGCTCAAAGGTTTGTCGGCTGAATTGGCAACATAGTGTCGAGTGCCATCCAAAGCCTCGCAGTCGCGGCGCATAGCGAAATCGAACTTCACGGGTGGAAGTCCTTCGTTGCGACCACAATACAATACCAATGATGGATGTTTGCGCACCCACTTGATCTTGTCTTGGGCATTGGCCATAAATAGATCTAGGTCACTCGCCGCAGGCCCATTGGCAGGGTTAGCCAACCAAAAATCATCGAAGATCAAGATGCCATATTTATCGCACGCATCGTAGAACTCCTCACGATTGGTCATTCCCAACCAGTTGCGTATCATATTGAAATTGGCCTCTTTGTGCAACATAACGCGTAGGTCGTAATCCTCCCTGTCGAGTCGCATCATCGCTTCGGGCAGACCCCAGTTTCCACCCTTGAGTTGGATCCTATAGCCATTGCAGTAGATGAACAATATATCGTTCTCTACCACATAGTCGAACTCTCGCACACCGAAATCGAAACTCTTGGTGTCGGAGAGCTTGTCACCTACAACAAACTCCAAATTCATATTTATGAGGTTCTGCTCGCCATATCCATTTGGCCACCACAGTTTAGGGTTCTTGATCGACAACTCCTTGAAATCCTCTTTTGTGAGGATGATTTGACGCTCCTCGTTAGCACTCAAAGTTATGGGTAGCTCAATGGTTGTCTTATTGAATTTAGCCCTCACGACACCCTCAACTCCCTTCGAGGAGTTATTTTTAACCCCTGCGCGTATGGTCAAATTGGCACGCGTAGTGTCGGGCAACATCAGGTCGGTTTCGACCCATGGGTCGATTATCTCGACATCGTTGCGAGCCACAAGGGTTACACTATTCCATATTCCATTGTTGCGCCCCTTGATTATCGGCAACCAGTTCCACCCTGCCGCAGCAAGGCTTGTAGGGCCATCCAGCCCCAACATATCGCCATTGGTGGTAGCACATCCCAATGTCTTTTTTATCACCTTGAAACTTCCCGAGACCCAGTTGTCGTTGTTGCCTACCAATACAGCCACCACATTGTCCCCCGATGGATTCACAAGATCGGTGATCTCGAACTCTCCGCGATGGAAGGCTCCATCTATCGCCCCAATGCGAACACCATTGAAATATATCTGAGAACGATAATTTACACCAGCGAAGTTCAAATAGAGTCGTTTGCCATCGACACTTTGGGGCAGAGAGATAGTCGTGCGATACCAGAAGTCATTGCCCGAGAAGAAGCTGTCCGATATTTGGTGCATGTTATCTCCGAACAACGGATCGGGCAGAGCGCCAAAGTTGTAGTAATCCGCCAACACAGTCCCCGGCACTGTGGCAGGGATCCACTCCTTGTCGTTATACCCCACCTTCGATATATCGCTAGCCTCATCCTCAACAAAGGCCGCACTCTGCACACGCCACCCCTGCCCATCAAGCGACAGATCATCGCTCGATATATTATTCACCTGCGAGGCCACAAATCGGTTTTGGTCATCACCCATAACCGCCACCTCGCCAATCGTACATCCACGGATCGACTCCAAATTTTTGTTTATATTGATCCTCACAAATTGCACCTCCCGTTTCTCGAACGAGATCGTCTGGTGGCCACCTTCGCCTTGGGTTGTTTCATAGATTGTGTGCGACTCACTATCCTTGGTTTGGACCACGGTGACACTATAATCTACTCCATAGTTTTCGCCCCAATCAATCGTGATTTGGCTTGTGTATTGAGGCTCAGCGAGATCTATGAGCAGCCATTGATCTTTGTCGCGATAGAAAGCCTCCCAATAGCTCTGAGGGCAACCATCGACAACGAGGTGTCCACATTGGTTAACATCGTGCGACGAGGAGTGGGTCACGACTCGATACTTTGCTATATTGACATCTGCCGAGAATGCCGCTGTGTGATACACGAACGACAAAGCCAGTGCTGTTATTTGGATAAAGTTTACTCTTTTCATATGATTTATTAGGTGGTAGTTTACATCCACGAAGGTATAATATTTTTTGATATTTATCTACATTATAACCAAACAATTTTACAATTAAATATTTTTTATAAATTCTCAATAAAATAATTCTATCGACGATTTTAATAGCTAAAAAATAGCAAAACTTGAACTTTTTTTATACTTTTGTAGGACGAGAAAAGAACGCAATATTAAAAACTATTATAAAATCACAACTAAAATTTATGAAGACAAAAAAACGCTGGATTATTTTGATGGCCATAATGGTCGTTATTAGTATCTTAGGAGTCTTGGCACCCGAGAGTTCGGACCTGTGGGTCATGAGCGAAGGTGTCAACATGGCCGATGTGGCGTGGATGATTACCGCGACCATTTTTGTGCTTATGATGACTCCCGGATTATCATTTTTCTATGGAGGTATGGTCGGCCAAAAGAATGTTATCTCGACCGTGTTGCAGAGCATTATCGCCATGGGTGTAGTTAGTGTGATATGGGTGGTGTTTGGATTCTCGCTCGCTTTTGGAGACTCAATCGGTAGCTTCGTGGGAGACCCTCGCACATTCTTTATGTTTAACAATGTAGGTGCCAAGGTCAACGACTTCTTGGCTCCGACGATCCCATTGGCACTCTACGCGATCTTCCAAATGAAGTTCGCTATCATCACCCCATCGCTTATCACAGGTTCATTTGCCGAGCGCGTACGCTTCTCGGGCTACCTCGTATTTATGATCCTCTTCTGTATCTTTGTCTACTGCCCACTTGCGCACTGGACATGGCACCCAGATGGATTCTTGCGCCAAATGGGAGTTATTGACTTCGCTGGAGGTATCGTTGTGCATGCATCGTCGGGAGTCGCTGCGTTGGCTGGTGCGATCTTCTTGGGTCGACGCAAAGATGCTCACAAACCTCACACACCTGCCAACATCGTCCTTGTGATCCTCGGAGCTTCGCTCTTGTGGTTGGGATGGTTTGGATTCAACGCAGGATCATCTTTGGCTGCTGACAGTATCGCTGTGAAGGCGTTCCTCAACACCAATACAGCTTCGGCTACCGCGATGTTGGTGTGGATCTTCTTTGACTGCCTACGTGGTCGCAAACCATCGGCTATGGGTGCTGCAATTGGTGCTGTGGTGGGTATGGTCGCTATCACCCCATCGGCAGGGTATGTCACTGTGGGCGAGAGTATCTTTATCGCGTTCCTAACAACTATCGTTTGTAACACTGCTGTTCACTGGAAAAACAAAACTCGCGTGGATGATGCCCTTGATGTATTCCCAACGCATGGTGTAGGTGGTATCTTTGGTACAATCTTGACAGGTGTATTTGTCGATGGTCTGTTGGATGGCGATGTGAAGATGTTCTTCATTCATATCTTGGCTGTTGTTTTGGTCTGCGCTTATACCTTTGTTGTGACATACGGTCTATATTGGATCACCAACAAAATGATCCCTATGCGTGTGTCGGAGAGAAGCGAGGCTGTGGGTCTCGATATAAGTCAGCACGACGAGCAGTATGGCGGTTTTGTATCGCCCGACGAACGTGAGCTCGCTGAGTACTCAAACGAGGTGTAGATCACAATAAAACTTGCTTTTAACCTGAGTTTTGGATAAGAAAAATTCTTATTTTCAGGTTGGTTCATATTATTTTTCTTATCCAAAACGCAGGTTATCGGCTTTGAAAAAGCCGAG
>JBCQUO010000021.1:0-32374 GCA_047173955.1 Rikenellaceae bacterium | reverse complement strand
ATATATGGAAAAAGATCCGTACCTTTGTAAAAGGTTATTTGAAGTTGTGCAAAGTGTAGAGTATCATTGAAGAAGATATATCGCTAAATCATTACCTACTCCTCCGTACACCTACAAATTTTGCTTATTGCCAATAATTTACGTGAACTTGGCATTTTTTAAGCAAAAACAGCTCCCTATTGACGAAAAATTGTAACTTTGTGAATAACAAAAAAAATAATAAAGTGAAAAAAATTAAAACTATAATGATTGTATCGAGTGCCGTGTTGTGCGCTAGTTGTGGCGGAGGCTCAAGCGAAGTCCAAACGCCAGCTATTGATCTCGCCAATTTTGATATGTCGACCTCGGCGAGTGACGATTTCTACCAATATGCAACGGGAGGGTGGCAGCAGCGTATACCCCTCAAAGATGAGTTTGCACGCTATGGTTCGTTCGATGTGCTCAGAGAGAATAACGAAATTCGTATTAATGATCTCTTCGCTCAACTAGCCCAAGAGCCCAACGAAAAGGGTAGTGTGGGGCAGAAGATCGTGGATCTCTACACTATGGGACTCGATAGCGTAACCCTCAATTTGCAGGGGGTAGCTCCCGTTGTCGAGGGGTTGTCGGCTATTGCGCAGCTCAACTCCCGAGCGGATGTCACACGTATGGTTGCTCAGCTACATTTTGAAACAGCCAATCCATTTTTTGGAACCTATGTCGATGCCGACCTAAAAGATTCCAAGGCAAATATAATGTATATCTCCCAAGCTGGTCTCTCGATGGGGACGCGGGATTATTATCTCGAAGAACAAAACGAGGAGTTGAGAGCCAAATATATAGAGTATATCCAAAAGCTATACACGCTAGCAGGTTACGAGCAGGCAGATGTGGAGCGTATCTCTCGATCGGTGATGGCCGTGGAGATGGCTATAGCCCAAGCGTCTAGCTCCAATGTCGAGCTGCGTGATCCATATGCCAACTATAACCTAATGACAATAGAGGAGTTCACCAAGCGCTACGATGCCATCAATTGGGCCCAATATGCCGAGGAGCTAAATGTAACTCTTCCGTCGCAAATCGTTGTGGGGCAGCCTCGCCAAATGGAGTGTGTCAATACTCTTTTGTCGACCCTCGACTTGCAAACGATCAAGGATTACCTCTCGTTTAATTTGTTGAATAGTGCAGCTTCGTACCTCAGCGACGAGATCGGGGAGGCTTCGTTTGAGTTCTATGGCAAAGCGATGTCGGGCAAGCAGCAGCAGCAACCACGCTGGAAACGTTCGTTGGCAATCCCCAATGGGTCATTGTCCGAAGCGGTGGGCGAGATGTATGTGGCTAAGTACTTCCCTGCGGAGTATAAAGCAAAGATGGTGGAGCTTGTCGGTAATCTCCAAAAGGCACTATCTATACATATCGACAACCTAGATTGGATGAGCGACGAGACCAAAGCCAAGGCGCAAGAGAAGTTGGAGACCATATATATCAAGATCGGTTATCCCGATAAATGGAAGGATTATTCGGCCCTTGAGATCGACCCCTCGAAATCATATTGGGAGAATATCAAGGCGATAAATCGTTGGGCTACGGCCGATAACTTTGTTAAGATCAACAAGCCTGTCGACCGCGATGAGTGGTGGATGTCGCCTCAAACGGTCAATGCTTACTATAACCCTCCCACTAACGAGATCTGTTTCCCTGCCGCAATCCTGCAACCTCCATTTTTCAACCCCACGGCTGACGATGCGGTGAACTACGGAGCGATAGGTGTGGTTATTGGCCACGAAATGACCCATGGCTATGACGACCAAGGGCGACAATTCGACAAGGAGGGTAACCTCAACGATTGGTGGACCAAAGAGGATGCCGAGGCTTTTGAGCAACGTGCCAAAAAGCTAGAGGAGCAGTTCAACGCCATTGAGGTGTTGCCCGGGGTGTTTGCCAATGGGGCCTTTACGTTGGGCGAAAATATAGCCGATCAAGGAGGTCTGAGGGTCGCTTACACCGCGATGAAGGAGTCATGGGGTGGGGTGGAGCCCGAACCCGTAGATGGGTTTACGGCCGAGCAACGTTTCTACATAGGTTACGCTTCGATATGGGCGCAAAACATCCGCGACGAAGAGATCAAGAGGTTGACCAATGTTGACCCTCACTCGTTGGGTAAATGGAGAGTGAACCAAACGCTAAAGAATATTGACACCTTCTACGATGCGTTCGATATAGAGTCGGGTGAGATGTATGTCCCAGAGGGGCAAAGAGTTGTAATTTGGTAAAAATTGCATGGAATTATGAATAGCTTAAAATCACATCCACGCGGATTGTATCTGCTCTTTGCTACTGAGTTGTGGGAGAGGTTCAACTACTACGGCATGAGGGCCCTGTTTATACTCTACATGACACAAGCCCTGCTCTTTAACAAAGAGCTCTCGTCGCTCATCTATGGAAACTTCACAGGGCTTGTATACCTCACCCCTCTGTTGGGTGGATATATAGCCGATCGCTATTGGGGCAACCGTCGCTCAATTTTGGTTGGAGCAATAATTATGATGTTGGGGCAGTTCTTTATGTTCCTCAGCGCGTGTTATTATCAAGATGCACAACTAGCTGTGGGGCTCATGATCTTGGGTCTCGTGCTCCTGATCGTTGGAAATGGATTCTTCAAACCTAATATCTCGACCATGGTGGGGTCGCTTTATGCCCCAGCCGATAGTCGCAAAGATTCCGCATACACGATCTTCTATATGGGTATCAACGCTGGCGCTATGGTAGCTCCTCTGTGGTGTGGTTTGGTGGGTAACACAGGCAATCCTGCTGACTTTAAGTGGGGATTCCTCTCTGCGTGTGTGGGAATGTTGATCGGTACGGTGGTCTTTTACTTCCAAAAAGATCGACACCTCGTCGACCACGAAGGAAACCCTGTGGGTCTGCCTCCACAAAAACAACCCAAAGAGCTCAATGCCACCTCGCCCAAGAGAGAGTTTTCTCCCACAAAAATTATCATCTCGACCCTCTCATTTGCTGTTTTGATGACCCTTTTTGCCATAAATTGGAGCTCTCCACAAGGGCTCTTCGATGGGGCTGATTGGATCGGTGCGATGATCTATTCGAGCATTATAACCATTCCTGTAGTTTTATTTACTGATAGCTCCTTGTCGTCAATCGAGCGAAAAAGGATTATGGTGATCTATATTATCGCCTTTTTTGTGATCTTCTTCTGGGCCGCATTCGAACAAGCTGGAGCCTCGCTCACATTCTTTGCCGACGAGCAGACCAATCGCGTGATCTTTGGTTGGGAGATGCCAGCCTCATATTTTCAGTCGTTCAACGCTCTGTTTATCATTATCTTCGCCCCTCTGTTTGCTATGTTGTGGGGGTGGTTGGGCAAACGCAATTCGGAACCATCATCGCCTGCCAAACAAGCTATAGGACTCTTGCTCCTCTCGTTGGGATACCTCATAATCTCGCTAGGGGTGAGAGGCGTTGATCCCAATGTCAAAGTGAGCATGATGTGGCTCGTGGGGTTATACTTCATCCACACGATGGGTGAACTCTGCCTCTCGCCAATAGGGCTCTCGATGGTAAATAAACTCTCGCCTGCACGCTTCGCTTCGTTGCTAATGGGTGTCTGGTTTCTCAGCCTCTCGGCCGCAAATAAACTCTCGGGAGTGCTTAGCGGATACTACCCCGAAGGTGCTGTCTCAAAGAGCTTTATGGGCTACGAAGTGGCAACGCTGTCAGACTTCTTTATGCTCTTTGTCATAATGAGCGGTGCCGCCGCAATCATCCTCTTCGCCCTCACAACTTGGCTCAATAAACTTATCTCCGCCGAGGAGTAAAGGTTATGTTTGGTGGCTGTGTTTAGAGGCTGTTATCTAGAGGCCTTTGATTAGAGGCTAGACTGCCTCACGCCGGCGGGCGCACAGCAAGCTGTGATTTATTACCCTTGCGCTTTGTGTTGTTGAGGCCGCGACTTTAAAGTTCACCTTCAGTGAACGTTTAATATAAAAATAGTGGATCCTGCCCTCGAAAGCGAGCTTTCGGTTCAGGATCCACTATTTTTATATTATCCCCCCGTAGGGGGACTTAAAATCGCGGCCCTAACCCCCAAAGCGAGGTTGTGTCACTCATAACTCATAATTATTTTTTATATTTTACCCCACCCCCAAACCCCCTCCCTAGGGGAGTGGGCTTAGTCGCTACACTTTGTTTCGCTCCCCTTAAGAGGTGCGAATCGAACTTTGAATTCTCAAACCTTAATTCGCATAATTCAACATTTTATTTGCCATCTCTTCATAACATGCCTCAGTGTTTCTCAGCCCTACTCAGTATTACTCAGTTCAATCGACCCCCATTCATCATTAGTTGCGACATAGTGGCTCGGAGAATGTAATGATGTATGGGAGGATAATGACAGAGAACTAAGTAATGCTGAGTAGGGCTGAGAAACACTGAGAAGTACTGAGATAATTTGCAAAGAGGAGTCAAACGGAAAGTGAACCTTCGCATGTAGTCACCTCGCTTATGTGTGTGGCCGCGAGGAGGTTCCCCCAACGGGGGAATAATATTAAATGAGTGCCTCGAACCGAAAGTTTACTTTCAAGGTTCGAGGCACTCATTTAATATTTAAAGTTCACGCTTTAGCGCGAAAACCCCTCGCGGCCGCAAACGGCACAAAGCGCAAGGGTAATAAATCACAGCTTGCTGTGCGCCCGCCGGCGTGAGGCATAGTCTCTGACCAAAAGCCTGACCAAAAGCCTCTAGCCAATTACTACTGTCCGAGCAGTGAGATACTACGTTGGATAAAGTCGCTAAGGTTTTTACCTTTGAGCATTCCGTTCGATAGCAGAGCGAGGTCGATGATCTGTTTAACCATCTCATTCCCTTGACCGATCTCTTTGAGACGAGAGTCGCGTTCACCTTTGAGGGTTGACACTTTCTCGCTTAGGTCGTTGCGCATCGTTTTCTCCTCGTCGCTCAGGTCGGTATCTTTTTTACCTTTGACCACCTCTTCGAAGCGTTGCTCCTCGGCCACAGCAGCGTCGATTTTTTTTGTTGTGGTGCGAAGTTTATCGCCATATGAATCCTCCACGCCTGTGAAAATATCTAGCACGATGGGGTGGTTTCCGTTAACTGCGATTGTGAAGTTGTCGGGCATCTGTCCGTAGAACTGGCTCATGCCACCGCCTCCACCTGTAGCGGCCATCTCCTTCATGCGACGCATATACTCATTTTGGGTGATGATGATCGGTGCTGAGTCGGAGCTCATGGCCTCGAATGTGATGTTGTACGATATCTTCTCGTCCGCAGGGAGTTGGCTCTCGAACACGGGGCGGAGTAGCTCTTGTTGGGCCTCGCTGAGGGTCATTGTCAAGTTCACATCCTTCACGATAAGTTTGTCGACGACATCGCTATCGACCCTCACAAATCGGCACTCTTGGTGTTTAGACTCATACCAATTAATATAGTGTGAATCCAACTGTCCATCCATTACCAACACATCATATCCCTTGGCTTTAGCTGCCTCCACGAACGAGTGTTTTTGTGTTGGGTCGTCGACATATAGAGCTATGATAGCTCCATTCTTATCGGTTTGGTTCTCCTTGATCTTCTCGATATATTCAGCCCCAGTGAAGTACTTATTGTCGATACTCTTCCACAACATAAACGTCTCGGCTTTGTCGGCAAACTTCTCGTCGGTGA
This sequence comes from Rikenellaceae bacterium, assembly GCA_047173955.1. Taxonomy (GTDB): domain Bacteria; phylum Bacteroidota; class Bacteroidia; order Bacteroidales; family Rikenellaceae; genus Alistipes. Next base: position 26,695 of record JBCQUO010000021.1, on the reverse strand, counting down.
GGGTTCCGTACTCTATGAATATCTTTAGATCATCCCACTTGCTCTCGAACTCAGGACGCATGGTGTTGAATAGCTCGGCCAAACGGTCGGCAACCTTGCGTGTGATGTAGTTCGATATTTTCTTCACGTTAGAGTCGCTCTGTAGGTAGCTTCTCGAGACATTGAGCGGAATATCGGGAGAGTCGATCACACCCTGCAAAAGGGTCAAGTACTCGGGGACGATCCCTTCGACTTGGTCGGTGACGTAGACTTGGTTGCAGTATAGCTGTATGCGGTTTTTGTTCATCTCGAAGTTGTTACTCAACTTAGGGAAGTAGAGTATACCTGTGAGGTTGAACGGATAGTCGATATTGAGGTGTATCGAGAACAACGGATCCTCAGACGTAGGGTTTAGCTCGCGATAGAACTCTTTGTATTGCTCCTCGGTGATCTCCGAAGGTTTGCGCGTCCACAAAGGATCGACGCTATTGATGATATTCACCTTGTCGGTGTCGACATATGCGCCATCTTTCCACTCCTTGACCATCCCAAAGGCGATCGGAATAGGCAGGAAGCGGCAATATTTTTTGAGCAGATCTCCGATCTTAGGCTCCTCACCATACTCAAGAGCATCTTCGCTGAGGTGCATAACGATTGTTGTACCGCGGTCGCGCGACTCCTCGGTCTCCTCCATGTCGTATTCGGGCGAACCTGTACAGCTCCAGTGAACCGCTTTGGCCCCCTCCTTGAATGATTGAGTGAAGATCTCCACTTTGTCGGACACCATAAACGCAGAGTAGAATCCTAGTCCAAAGTGGCCAATGATTGTTTGGTCTTTGTACTTCTCCATAAACTCCTCGGCACCCGAGAATGCTATTTGGTTGATATATTTGTCAACCTCGTCTATTGTCATACCAATACCGCGGTCGGTGATCGAAAGGGTCTTAGCCTCTTTGTCGAGGTTGATATTGACAGTCAATTCACCTAGCTCACCTTTGACCTCACCTCTCGACGAGAGGGTGCGAAGTTTTTGTGTTGCGTCAACAGCGTTTGATACCAACTCACGAAGGAAGATCTCATGGTCTGAGTATAAGAATTTTTTGATTACGGGGAAGATGTTTTCGGATGTTACACCAATTTTTCCGTTTTTCATAAATATTTAATTTTTTAAATTATAGTTTGATTTCTTTACCCTCATCATATAACAAACCGTGTGCCACTAGAAGAGTTGTGTCATTTTGACATGAAGATGGCAGTCCCTTATCACTGGACTGCCATTTGCTGTCACCATACAACCGATAAATTTAGATCACCTCGCCAATAACTTCGCACTGGTCGTTGATTTCTACCACTCGCACGCGTTGGATTGTGTTGATGTGGGCTTTTGTGTAGGGGGCTCTGACCCGTATGTAGTTCGATGAGTAGCCGAGCATCCATCCGCCGCGTTCGGTGCTTTCAAACAGCACGTCAACCTCCTTGCCGCACCATGCGGAGCAGAAGTTGTGGTGCAGCTCCCCAGAGAGTGCTTCGAGTGTGGCGACACGTTGAGCGGCTACCTGAGGCGACACTTTATTGGGCAACGACACGGCTGGGGTACCTGCGCGCTCAGAGAAGGGGAAGATATGTATAAACGCAGGTTTGATCCTCCTGAGGAACTCCACGGTTTGGGCAAAGTGTTGGTCACTCTCGCCCGGGAAGCCGACAATCACATCTATTCCCAAAAATGTGTCGGGCATATGTTCGCGCACCTTGGCTATGCGTTGTGCAAACTTAGCGGTGGTGTAGCGGCGACGCATAAGCCCCAAAATCTCGTCCGAGCCACTTTGTAAAGGGATGTGAAAGTGGGGCTGAAATTTGCGTGACGATGCGCAGAACTCAATGATCTCGTCGGTGAGGAGGTTGGGCTCGATAGATGAAATCCTATAGCGGTCGATCCCCTCGACGCTATCCAGAGCACGAAGTAGGTCGATAAACTTCTCGCCCGTAGAGCGTCCGAAATCCCCCGTGTTGATTCCCGTGATAACTATCTCGCGCTGTCCTGCAGCGGCTATCTGTTGGGCCGACTCGACGATCTGAACGATGGGTTGGTTACGGCTAGCGCCTCGTGCGTAGTGGATTGTGCAGTAGGAGCATTTATAGTCGCACCCATCCTGCACCTTAAGAAAAGCACGCGTTCTGTCGCCACTCGAAAAGGCAGCGAAGAAGGATGTCAGCTCCTCTGTTGCGCAGCTTGTAACCTCTGTGTCTCCTTTGCCTGAAAGTTCCACAACGCGTTGGAACAAAGTCCCTTTGTCGTTATTGCTAAGAACCAAATCGACCCCTTCGATTTGGGCTATATCGTGTGGTTTGAGCTGGGCGTAGCACCCCGTAACGGCGATTATAGCGTCGGGGTTTCGGCGGTGGAGTTTGCGGATTAGGTTGCGACATTTTTTGTCGGAGTGTTCGGTCACGGAGCAGGTGTTGATTACACAGATGTCCGAACTTTGGTTATTGTCGACACGTTCGAACCCTCCCTGCTCAAATTGACGAGCAAGGGTCGAACTCTCCGAAAAGTTGAGTTTGCAACCTAAGGTGTGGAAATTGACTCTACGAGGCATATGAATGGTATTAAATTTCGCCACAAAATTACAATTTTAATTGATAATAATGGCCTATCTTGACACGTTTAAAAACATATTTACATTTTGTGTTCACTTATTATCGTAAAAATTGTACCTTTGCATCCTAGTAGTTAAAAAGTAGAGATGAAAACCATACATAAATTAGTACTAAAAGCATATCTCGGCCCGATGGTCATGACATTCTTCATCGTGATGTTTATTTTGATGATGAATTTCGTGTGGAGATATATCGACGAATTGGTCGGTAAGGGGCTCGACTCGGCAGTTATTGTCGAGTTGCTATGTTATGCGATGGTCAATATGGTCCCCTTGGGACTCCCTCTCTCGATGCTCCTTGCGGCGATCATGACAATGGGTAATCTGGGCGAGAACTACGAGCTGTTGGCTATGAAGTCGGCAGGTGTGTCGCTGCCCAAAATCATCGAACCACTCATATACCTTATTATCTGCATCTCGATCGGTAGTTTCTTTATCACCAACGACCTTGTGCCATATGCCAACAAAAAGATGTTTAGTATGATCGTGGACATTAGGAAGCAGAAGCAGGTGATTGAGTTTCAAGATGGGCTCTTTTTCAATGGTATAGACAATATGAGTATCCGTGTCGAGACGCAGGATCCCGAGACGGGGCTGTTGCACAACGTGTTGATATATGACAATCGTAACTCGCGCGGAGATATGACCACAACGATAGCGGAGACTGGATATATCATGCTCTCGGACGATAAAAAGCTACTTTTGGTTACCCTCTACAATGGCCACACATATGAGCAGACCCGAAGCACGGCGTGGTATGAGCGTAGTAGTATGCGTCACAACACTTTCGACAAGCAGTTCTTGTCGATGCCGATGGATGGTTTCTCGATGGATAACCGCACGGATGCCAACTCGGTGTCGAACTCGCAGACCAAAAATATTACGGAGCTTCAGCGAGACATAGACTCGCTGGATTACAAGGTCAACGAGGTGACAATCAAGTCATATACGCCGCTGCTCAAGCAGCAGATCTTCGAGAAGGATAACTCTGTTGTGGAGCAGGAGGACTCTCTGATGATCGACAAGACGGGATTCCGCTCAGTTGCGGTTTTGGACTCAATCCAGAACCTTTCGACTCGTGAGTTGCATCAAGCGTGGAATGGCGCGCGTCGTCAAGCCAAAAACTCGCGTAACCTCTTTACCTACGATGAGGCCAACACCAAAACGGCCCTCTCGGAGCTATATAAAAGTAGGGTAGAGTGGCACCGTAAACTCACAACGCCCATCTCGATCTTGATCTTCTTTTTGATCGGTGCACCCTTGGGGGCTATCATCCGACGCGGAGGTTTGGGTATGCCGGTGGTGGTGTCGGTGATATTCTTTGTGATCTACTATGTCATCAGCTTGTCGGGTGAAAAGATGGCCAAAGAGGGTAATTGGAGTTCGTTCTCGGGTATGTGGATCTCGGCTATGATCCTCACCCCGATCGCTATATTCTTGACATACAAAGCCACCAACGACTCCGCACTATTCGATTTCGATTCCTACAAAAACAAAGGAAAGTTGATCGTTGGGTATGTGAAGGAGAGATTCAAAAAGAGAAAAAACTAAACTACAACTTTAGAACAATGAAAAAATTTACCTTACTTTTGGTTGTGGCGTTTATGACGCTATCCTCTTCGCTTTCGGCGAAAAAGAGAACCACAGTTAACACTCTCGAGGAGTTTGCGCAAAAGATCGCCCTCGATAATCAAAATATAAAACTCGAAGAGGGGGTTTATAAACTCCGCGACTATATCAATGCCGACTCTATTGCCAATCGAGTTGCTCGCAAGAGTTACCAATACATTGTCTTTTCGGGAAGCAACAACACCATCGACATGACAGGCGTGGTGTGGGAGGTTGATACCGAACTTAGAAAATTGCTTAAACATCCGATCCACACCGACGAGATTATCGTTATGGGGGACAACAATAAGCTCACGGGGCTGGAGATCAAACACATAGGCAATACAACATCTCCGGGTGGTTGCGCCTTTACGGTTAAGGGCGAAGGAAACACGATCGAAAATTTCACTCTGCATGTGCAGGGCTCTTCGCCTTATGGTTATGGAGATCTCTTTGGTAAGGGCAAAAACCATGTCCTTAAGCACCAAAAACATAGCGGTTTCCTAATCAACGGAAGTGGGACAACGGTTAAGGGGTGTAAGCTATATATGAAGTCTTATGGCCATGGATTCTTTATCCAGAAGAACCCCGAAGATGTAACTTTGATTGATTGTTATGTGGAGGGAGAGACGCGCGCTACGGACGATATTTTGGCCGAGACGAGTGGCCCAGCTTTCGATGTGCAGTTCAGAACTTTGAACAAAAACCGCGAGGGGGAATATATCGTGACCAAGGGCTACACCAAAGCACTCTGCGAGGAGGGATTCCGTACCTATGGAGCCTGCAAGAACTTGAAGTTTATCAACTGCACGGCCAAAAATACTCGCGGTGGATTTGAGCTTCGATCGAAGGACATAAGCATGTACTTGGAGAACTGTACAACAATTGGCACAGAGCGTGCTTATTGGGTCGGTGAGGGTGCTATCGTTAAGGGTTGCAAGGGCGATGCTAACAATGGACCGTTGTTGTTTGTCGAGGGTAACTCATGCCAAATCGAGATTGAGGTTATCCCAACGGAGTCGGGACGCATGGTTCACGCTTTGGCCACTATCCACGGCGACAATAACCGCATAACGCTAAACCAATATAACGGTCAAGATCGCCCAACGGAGATTCCAATTCTTGTTGGTTACTCACAACCATCGGCTGGTGAGCCTATGTCTCCTTTTGGTCAAGCGCCATGCACCAATCTCAAACTCGTGAACAACACCAATATGCCTGTTGTCATTGGGGCCAAAAGCGTCAACCCCGAAATTGAGTCTAAGGGAAGTATAACAAAAGAGTAAAAGTAAAAATAAATATAAAATATTATGGATCAAAATTTTGCATTAAGCACAATTGAAGAGGCGATAGAGGATTTTCGTCAAGGTAAGATAATTATTGTTGTCGACGACGAGGATAGAGAGAATGAGGGTGATTTTGTGGTTGCTGCGGAGATGATTACCCCCGAGCAGGTAAACTTCATGTTGACCGAGGGGCGCGGTGTTTTGTGTGCACCACTCAGCGAGGAGCGTTGCGAGGAGCTACAGTTGCCGATGATGGAGGGTAATAACACCTCTCTTTTGGGAACCCCTTTCACCGTTACGGTCGATTTGATCGAGGGGTGTAGCACAGGAGTATCTATCCACGACCGTGCGGCGACAATCCGTGCGTTGGCTAACCCTGCGACTAAACCCACAGATTTGGGTCGCCCGGGCCATATCAACCCACTGCGCGCTCGCCAAAAGGGTGTTTTGCGCAGACCGGGTCACACCGAAGCTGGTGTCGATTTGGCACGCTTGGCAGGGCTGCAACCTGTGGCGGCTTTGATCGAGATTATGAACGAGGATGGCACGATGGCTCGCATGCCTCAACTTATCGAGGTGGCCAAAAAACATAACCTAAAGATCGTCTCTATTGCCGACCTTATTGCCTATAGGCTCAAAGAGGAGTCGATCGTGGAGTTCGGTGACACGGTGGATCTTCCGACCCAATGGGGAGATTTCAAGATCACTATCTTCCGCCAAAAGAGCAATGGCCTAGAGCATATCGCCCTCACCAAAGGTTGGTGGGATAAGGACGAGCCTGTGTTGATCCGCGTGCACTCATCGTGCGCTACGGGCGATATCTTGGGATCGTGCCGTTGCGACTGTGGCGCACAGCTACACACAGCGATGCAGATGGTCGAAAAAGAGGGTAAAGGAGCCGTTATATACCTTATGCAGGAGGGGCGCGGAATTGGCCTCTTCAACAAGATCAAAGCCTATAAACTCCAAGATGAGGGGCTCGATACCGTGGATGCAAATGTGGAGCTAGGGTTCAAACCCGACGAGAGAGACTATGGTGTGGGAGCTAGTATAATCCGCGAATTGGGTATCAAAAAGATGCGCCTGATGACCAATAATCCAACCAAGAAGATTGGTTTGGAGGGGTATGGATTGACCATCTCGGAGATTGTGCCGATCGTCATCGCTCCCAACGAGCACGACCTACGCTACCTCGCAACTAAGGAGGAGAGGATGGGTCATGATTTGGGCGGTATCACCAAAATGTTGTAGGTCATGCGAATTAAGGTTTGAGAATTGAAGCCTTGATTCGCACCACTCAAGGGAGCAAAACCTTGGTTTTGCGACTAAGTCCACTCCCCAAGGGAGGGGACCAAAGGGGTGGGGTAAAGTATAATAAATGTAAAAAAGGCGAAAAAAGTTCAAGTCTTAATTCGCATAGGTCTAGTTATGAAGTGCGCAAAGGAGCTACGTATTGTTTTTATGGGAACCCCCGAGTTCTCAGTCCCATCGCTTAGGCGGCTTGTCGACGAGGGGTATAATGTTGTGGGTGTTGTGACAACTCCAGATCGTGCCGCTGGGCGCGGTCAGAAGATATATGAGTGTGACGTAAAGCGTGAAGCTATGAGGCTCAACCTTCCGATCTTGCAGCCCGAGAAGTTGCGCGACGAGGAGTTCTTGGCTGAGCTTAGGAGCTGGGATGCCGATTTGGGAATTATCATCGCCTTTAGGATGTTGCCCGAAGTGGTGTGGAGCATGCCTCGATTGGGGACCTTCAACCTCCACGCATCGCTTCTGCCCGACTATAGAGGTGCCGCGCCGATCAACCATGCGATCATAAATGGCGACACCAAAAGTGGAGTTACAACCTTTATGCTCAACCACAAAATCGACGAAGGGGCGATCTTGGGGCAGCGTGAGGTCGAGATCCTACCCTCCGACAATGTTGGCTCCCTATACGAAAAACTTATGACCGTGGGTCAAGATCTGGTTGTGGAGAGTGTCGATCGTATTGCCTCGGGAGATGTGACTCCTGTCGACCAGTCCGAGATCACCACATCGCAAATGCGCCCAGCGCCCAAGATCTTTAAGGATGACTGCTTGATTGATTGGAGTTGGGAGGGTGCACGTATTGTCAACTTTGTGAGGGGCCTTTCGCCCTATCCAGCTGCGTGGACCAACCTCTATGGCATAAATGGCGAAGCTACCACTACGGCCAAGATCTTTGATGTTAGGTTCGAAGCTAAACCCTCCGCGCAGGTGGGGCGCATTGTTAGCGACGACCGCAAATTCATCGGTGTGGAGTGCGCCGATGGGGTCGTCTATATCGAGTCAATACAGATGGCCGCAAAGAAGCGACTGCTCACCAAGGAGCTGCTTCTTGGATTTAAAAATATTACCAACTACAAAACAAAAGAATAACAATTATGAAACGACTATATGATTGGATGCTCTCGTGGGGAAACTCAAAATATGGATGGGTAGCACTCTTCCTATTTGCCTTTGCGGAGTCTAGCTTTTTTCCTATCCCCCCCGATGTATTGCTGATCGCCCTCTGTTTGGGTGCCCCCTCCAAATCATTTAAATTTGCTTTGACATGTACCCTAGGTTCCATTTGTGGAGCTATCGCAGGATACTCTATAGGCTACTTTTTGTGGCAAAATAGCGCAGGCGAATATACAGCTTTGGCCAACTGGTTCTTCAATAATATCTTCTCGGTGGAGAGCTTTGCTCGCGTCGAGGAGCTGTATAAGACATATAATTTCTGGATCGTCTTTACGGCTGGATTCACCCCTGTGCCATACAAGGTTATCACCATCTCGGCTGGACTATTCAACATCGACTTTGTGATGTTCCTTATCGCCTCTGTCGTGTCGCGTGGAGCTAGATTTTTTATTGTGTCGGGGCTTATTTGGAAGTTCGGAACCCCCATCAAAGGCTTTATCGAGAAGTATTTTAACCTCTTGGCACTAGCCTTTACGGTGCTTTTGGTTGGCGGATTTGTGTTAATCAAATACCTTATGTAGCCATGAGAAAGTTTGCACTTATAGGGGAGCATCTGCCACACTCCTTTTCGGGAAGATACTTCGCCGAGAAGTTTGAGCGCGAGGGGATTACTGATTGCCAATATTCGCTTTGTGAGCTTGAGAAGATCGAGGATGTAAAGCGCCTTTTCGACGATCCTGAGGTCGTGGGGTTCAATGTCACAATCCCCTACAAACTCCAAATCATGGAGTATTTGGACCACCTATCTCCCGAAGCTGAGCGAATAGGGGCTGTTAACTGCGTGGCTATTTCGCAGGATGGAAAGTGCACGGGCTACAACACCGACATCATGGGGCTCCGTGACTCGATGTTGGAGTTCTTGGGTGGCGACATCCCTCCCCGAGCGTTGATCCTCGGCACTGGCGGTGCGGCCCAAGCTGTGCAATACCTAATGATGGAGCTGGGTGTGGAGTATCTGATTGTGTCGCGCGATGTGACCAAAGGGAATATAACATACGACGACATCACCCCCGAAATGGTGGGTGAGTATAGACTCATTATCAATGCCACTCCGCTGGGTACATTCCCCAACGTAGATAGCTTCCCCAAACTTCCATACGCTTTTCTGACCCCAGATCATTACCTCTACGATTTGGTCTACAACCCCCCGCTTACCCAATTCCTAAGTTTCGGGCAAGACAGAGGGGCCAAGATCTGTAATGGTCAGGCGATGCTTATCGGACAAGCCGAGGCGGCATGGAAAATTTGGAACGAGACGACCAAATAAAAAGTGAATTGAGTGGGGTTATACTTCGGCTAACTCCTTCTCCTCCTCTTCACATTTGGCACACTCCATCACCGAAATGATCTCCAATGCACGCTGTGCATCCTCTTGACGAGTGATAAGTTGGGCTGGGGCGATCCCAGTGGGGTAGATAGTCGACATATATTCATTGTTGACCATACACCACATTCCTACGTTATCGAGCAATGTTTTTGCCATTTCGGCATCTGTTAAAGCGTCATACTCTTTGAGCACGACCATAGTGTCTACATGCATAATTTAATGTATTAAAAAGTTCAACAATAGCTACCTCCCTAACTTAGGAGGCTACCTAAAGTTACGATTTTTAAATATAAAATACAAATTTTCTACCATATTTTCACAAAACAATAATTATCTTTGTGAAAATCTTTATACACACAAAAACCTATGCGCAATTTCGTACATCTACATGTTCACACTCAATACTCTATCCTCGATGGACAGGCCAGCATCCCCAAGCTCGTCGACAAGGCGATGGCGGATGGAATGCCCGGTATCGCGGTGACAGACCATGGTGCGATGTTTGCGATCAAGGAGTTCTTGAATTACCTAGGTAAGAAGAAAAAGGGGTTCAAGGGTGATATCAAAAAGCTCGAGAAACATAATGTGGAGCTCTCGCAGGGGATCAATACCATCGAGTGTGAGGAGCCCAAAATCACTATCGAGAAGAACGAGGAGAAGATCTATGAGCTAAAGCGTAAATTGGCCTTTAAGCCCATTATCGGATGCGAGGTCTATGTGGCGCGTCGAGGTATGGCTATGCGCGAAGGGAAGTTCGACCAGAGCGGTTACCACCTTATCTTGTTGGCTAAGAATTTGAAAGGTTATCACAACCTCATCAAGATTGTCTCTAAGGCGTGGACCGATGGATTTTATATGCGTCCGCGCACCGAGCGTTCAATCATCGAGAAGTATAAGGAGGGTATCATCTGTTGTTCGGCATGTCTGGGTGGTGAGGTGGCCAAGAAGATCACGGCCTCCGATATAGAGGGGGCACGTGAATCTATCGCGTGGCACAAGAGTGTATTTGGCGATGATTACTTCCTCGAAATGCAATACCATAAGCCGACGGTGCAGAGGGCGAACCACGAAGTACATCTGCTCCAAAAAAATGTTAACGATGTGCTTGTGACCCTTTCGGACGAGATGGAGGTGCCGCTGATCTGCTCCAACGATGTACACTTTGTTGACGAGGAGCATGCCGAGGCTCACGACCGCCTTATATGTCTGAGTACGGGTAAGGACCTCGACGATGAGAAACGTATGCTCTACACCAAGCAGGAGTGGATGAAGAGCAGCTCCGAGATGGCAGCAATCTTTAAAGAGACACCACAGGCCCTAGAAAATACGGTCAAGATATGCGATATGGTGGAGGAGTATTCGATCGACAATGCACCCATCATGCCCGAGTATGAGATCCCCGAGGAGTTCGGCACAGAGGCGGAGTATAGAGAGCGATACAGCCACGAAGATCTCTTTAGGGAGTTCACCTGCGACGAGAATGGTAACGAGGTGATGAGCCGCGAGGATGGCGAGAAGAAGATCAAAAACTTGGGCGGATACGATAAGCTCTATCGCATTAAGTTCGAGGCGGATTACCTGCGCGAGATCGCACTCATTGGAGCCAAGAAAAAATATGGCGACCCCCTCTCGGCGGAGGTTATGGAGCGAATAAACTTCGAGCTCCATATCATGAAGACGATGGGATTCCCGGGATACTTCCTTATCGTGCAGGACTTCATCAGCGTGGCACGCGAGAAGCTGGATGTCTCGGTGGGTCCGGGTCGTGGATCGGCCGCTGGATCGGCTGTGGCCTACTGTTTGGGTATCACAATGATCGACCCTATAGCCTACGATCTGCTGTTTGAGAGGTTCTTGAACCCCGATCGTATCTCGCTGCCCGATATTGATGTCGACTTCGATGATGATGGTCGAGGTAGGGTGCTAAACTACGTTACGCAAAAGTATGGCAAAGAGAAGGTGGCGCATATTATCACCTTTGGAACGATGGCTACAAAGTCCTCGATCAAGGATGTCGCGCGTGTGCAGCGACTTCCCCTTTCGGAGTCCGATAGATTGTGTAAGTTGATCCCCGATCGTCTGCCCGATGGCAAGAAGATCAACCTCACAAATGTGATCTCTGCGGTTCCCGAGCTCAAACAAGCCGAGGATTCGACAGATCCAGTGATGAGCCAGACGATCCGTTATGCTCGAATGTTGGAGGGCAATGTCCGCAATACGGGAGTGCATGCTTGTGGAACGATCATCTGCCGCGACGACATCACCGACTGGGTCCCTGTGAGTACGGCCGACGATAAGGAGACTGGCGAGAAGATGTTGGTGACCCAATATGAGGGCTCCATAATCGAAGATACGGGCCTCATTAAGATGGACTTTTTGGGTCTTAAGACCCTCTCGATCATAAAAGATGCGGTGGAGAATATTCGCCAAACACGCGGCGAGGAGGTCGACGTTGAGGAGATCTCGATAACAGACGATGCTACCTACAAACTCTATTCGGATGGCCGCACAGTGGGAACCTTCCAGTTTGAGTCGGCAGGTATGCAGAAGTACCTCCGCGAGTTGCAACCCACAACTTTCGAGGATCTCATCGCTATGAATGCGCTCTATCGTCCCGGACCGATGGATTATATCCCCGACTTTGTGGATCGTAAACATGGGCGTAAACCTATCGAGTACGACATCCCCGTGATGGAGAAGTACTTGAAGGATACATATGGAATCACGGTTTATCAGGAGCAAGTCATGCTTCTGAGCCGCCTGCTCGGAAACTTCACGCGCGGAGAGTCAGACTCGCTGCGTAAGGCGATGGGTAAAAAGCTCAGAGATAAGCTCGATGAGTTGAAGCCAAAGTTTATCGAGGGCGGTCAGTCTAATGGTCACGACCCCAAGGTGTTGGAGAAGATCTGGGGCGACTGGGAGAAGTTTGCATCATATGCGTTCAACAAGTCGCACGCTACATGTTACTCGTGGATCGCATACCAAACCGCCTACCTCAAAGCTAACTACCCCTCGGAGTATATGGCAGCTCTTTTGAGCCGAAACTTGGCCGACATCAAGACTCTGACGATCTACATGAACGAGGCTACGCGCATGGGGATCAAAGTTATGGGCCCTTGTGTCAATGAGTCGCGCAATAAATTTGCCCCTAATGACGCAGGGGATATACGCTTCGGCTTGGCCGCGATCAAAGGTGTTGGCGAGGCGGCTGTGACCAGTATCGTGAAGGAGCGCGAGCGAGGCGGACGCTTCAAAGATATATATGACTTTATGGAGAGGGTTAACTTCTCTGTGGTCAACCGTAAGTGTCTCGAAAATTTGGCATATGCAGGTGCTTTTGACTCCCTTACGGAGTTCCACCGCAGCAGGTTTTTTGCCCCCGACGCTCAAAGTGGAGTGAGCTTTATGGAGATGTTGTCGAGGTATGGACAGCGTACCCAATCCGAGAAGAGCAATGCGCAGCAGAGCCTCTTTGGTGGGGATTGTGGCAATGTCGACATTCAACGTCCTACGCCCCCTTCGGTGTTGGACTGGGGCGATCTGGAGACACTCAACAAAGAGCGTGAGGTGATTGGTCTGTTCCTTTCGGCCCACCCTCTGGATCAATACGAGGTGATAATCAAGAAGATGTGTAAAACACAACTCTCGGATCTCAGTAACCTCGATGCTCTAAATGGCCAAGAGGTGGGGTTTGCTGGTATGGTCACCTCGGTCCAAAATCTAACCACCAAAACTGGTAAGCCGTGGGGGCGCTTTACGATGGAGGATTACAATGGAACGCACGATTTTGCCCTCTTTGGTAAGGATTACGAGACATTCAGAAAGTACCTTTTTGCCGACTATTTCCTCTTTGTGAGGGGTAAGGTCCAACAACACCCATATCGCGAGAGGGAGTTGGAGTTGAAGTTACTGTCGATGGTTCAGCTCTCGGAGATGATGTCGACCACCATCAAGGAGCTCTCTATTGTCCTATCGGCACGCTCCATAACTCGCGAGCTTATATCGGAGTTAACCCAAAAGGTCAATGGCGCAAAGGGGGAGATAGCGCTAAAAGTTAAACTCTATGATCCGCAAAATGGAGTCTCACTCAACCTCTTCTCCAAGAAGAAAAGGGTCACCCTTTCCAAAGAGTTGGTAGGGTATTTGGAAGAAAATGATATACACTATACAATAAATTAATACAAATTAAAAACATAAAAAACTAAAGTTATGGCAGTTACAATCACAACAGAGAATTTCGAAGCATTGGTGTCGGGACCACTTCCCGTAGTTATTGACTTTTGGGCAGAGTGGTGTGGTCCATGTCGCACAATTGCTCCCATTGTCGAGGAGTTGGCCGCAGAGTATGAGGGCCGTATCGTAATTGGTAAGTGCGATGTTGAGGATAATGACGATATCGTTGCAAAGTTTGCAATCCGCAATATCCCAACTATCGTAATGCTTAAGGGCGGTCAAGTGGTCGACAAACAAGTCGGTGCTTCAACCAAGGAGGCTCTTAAAGCAAAACTCGAGGCTTTGCTGTAGGGAGAACGTTTAAAAACTAAGGACTGCCCTAACAGCGGGCGGCTGGTGCGTGCCGCACGGGCTTGGAAACTTCGTTTCCCTCCTTATTTCTCTTTGTCGGGCCGCGAGGGGTGTTCACCTTCAGTGAACGTTTAATATAAAATGAGTATCACAAACCTTGAAAGCAAGCTTTCGGTCTGTGATACTCATTTTATATTATTCCACCGTTGTGGGAGACTTGCTTTCAGAGGTGTTTTGGACAAGATTCTCTTATCCAAAACTCACGTTATTAAGGTACACCTTTAAGCCCTCGGTCAACTCCTCGGACGGACAGTATAGTAACTTCGTATTTTTAATGGCGAAATTTACATCCTCCACGACATCTCTTCGCGTATATTGTTGCATGCGCTGTTGGATGGCATTTGGCCCAAGAACTCCACTACCTGTTTGCTCTCTGCGCGGCGGAGGTATTGCTCCAAAAGGGGGATGATAGCTTTGGGTAAGATGGAGGGGTTGGCCCCAAGGAGCTCAATTAGTCGCGGGCGGATCTCGTTTAGTGGAGCGTGGTTTCCCCCCTCTGCTATTGCTCCAGCGATCGCTAAAACTGCGCAGTATTGCAACAATTCGGACTCCTCATTGAGCCACCTGTCGATCGACTCGACCCCTTTGAGCAGAGCAAAAGCCGCCTCTTCGGCAACCTCGGTGTTGATGATCCCTTTGGCCCAAAAGTCAAGCTCTTGGTTCTCCTCTATGAGCGATGGGTCGGCAAACCACAGAGACACAAGTCTAAGTTCGCGCACCTCCTGAAGGAATAGGTACCTGCCCAAACGATGCTCCTTTCCCTCAGCGGTCTCACTGCGTCCCATGGCGCGGATAGTGGGGATGCTCACCCCATAGTTAAGGCCATATTCAGCCCCATAGTAGCGCATCGATCCCACCACAGCACCATTCATTTCGCGTCTGAGCTCACCCAGAAGGTATGCCATTTTTGATGTCATAACGAGTCGTGGGGTTAGTTAGAGCGTAGGGTTACGCGGCTGCCAAAGTCGTAGAGTGGGAGTGTCGATGACGATATTATATTGGCCCCTAGGTAAAGATCGCATTGCGCGATATTGGGGGTGATATAGATACCTGCCGCCGAAGATTTGGAGCGAGATATAATAAATGTTGCATCCTCAACTTCGGATGGGATGATCTGTATATATATAGGTTCTCCATCTACCTCCGACGCTGGAAGAATCCCCTTGGCGGGGTCATATCTACACACCATATATCGTGTTTGATCTTTTTTGAGTTTTATGGCGAAACGTTGTGTCGACGATGTGACAATAGATTGCCCCATAAAGAGTGCTACGTAGCCACTCTCTAGCTCCTCTAACTTCTCGAGAGCCGTAGCGAATCCTGCTCCAAAGACCCCATCTCCCAAATCTCCCGATATCATATCGCGAGATGTTTTGCGAATAGCGAAAATCTCGCTTGCGGCACTCTGTGCAGCCGATTCGGGCGACAGTGTAGCCGACGAAATACGATCCACGGGCAGTGGCTCGACCTCTACCGAAACCTCCGTTTGGGGGAGTGTGGCAAGTGACGTTTGGTAATAATCTTGAGGAGCCAACGAGATGGTTGACCCTATGATCGAAGTAGATATTTTGTCGGTCAGTGGTGCACGTTCGCCCAGATATTTTTGCGAATATCTGGCGTATGGTCCAGCGGTGAACTTAGCTGAAGAGATCTCGATATCGACCAAGATAGTTGACGATGGTTCCGAAACAAATCCACCATTACCATCCCTCTCTACCGCGCCTATTGCGATGTTGGGGATGCTTTGAGCCGAAGCGATAAATGTAGCTGTTGCAGCCACTATAGTTAGTAGAAATTTCATGTGCCTAGATTTTTGTTTTAAAGGTAGCGGTTTTTTGCTAAATATCAAAATTTAAGGTAGAATTCAGATGTCAGAGCCCTATAGTCGGGGTGGTAACCATCGGCCGAACCATCGCGAATGGATAGTTCCGACTCCGCAACCGTATCGGGTTTAGTGAGTGAGTATTGGCTCAAAATGCGTTTGACATCGCCACCCACCTTTCCTCTCACCCAACATCTGCGCTCGAGGTATAACCTCCCCTCCGATGTGCGATCAAATATCTGACTCTCGTTGGTGGGAAGTATCAGCGCAAATTTTCCAACGGGTTTTAGGAGCCTAACGACCGACTCTGTGAGCCCCTCGAAGTCGAGCTCCGTGGTGTGGCGAGCTCTGGTGCGACTCTCCCCCTTGGGGAGCAGCGAATCGACGAAGTAGGGTGGGTTAGATAATATTAAATCAAATTTGTGTTGTGGTGAATAGTCCAAAATCGAGGTGTGCTCAACCGTTAGTCGTTCATCCCAAGGCGAAAGCTCCATATTTTCGGCAGCTTGGGCGGCACTTTCGGAGTCGATCTCTACACCCACGATCCTAGGGGCCGACGAGCGTTGTGCCATCATGATCGCTATGAGCCCTGTCCCCGAACCAATATCCAGAATCGACTCTTCGTTGCCGCTGCTCGAGGCCCACGCTCCGAGCAGAACACCATCGGTGCCCACTTTCATCGCGGTGCGATCCTGCTTGATAGTAAATTGTTTGAATCTAAACATCACTTTATAACTCCATCTATCCCAGCTCCAAAGAGGGCAAAATCGTACTTCACTGGATCCTCAGCGTCGAACTCCCTTAGTTTGGTTGTAAGCTCATTCACAGCCTTCCAGTCGCTCTGCTTGCGCCCCAACAACCCCAGCGCGCGAGCTACATTGCCCGAGTGCACGTCGAGAGGCATATATATGGCCGACATAGGTATCGAGCTCCAAGCCCCGAAATCCACCCCGCGGTTGTCGCGCCTAACCATCCACCTGATAAACATATTTGTGCGCTTGCATGCCGCCCCCTTCTCTATCGACGAAAGGTGCTTCTCACATCTCGGTTGGTGCTCCGCAGCGAAGAACTCAGCTCTAAACTTCGCCAGAGCCTTGGGTATTGATTGGTGTTGGGCATAGTGCTGCTCGAAGTAGGCTCCTATACCTCCCCAACGATCGTAAATGCCCCTAAGACACATTACAAAATCGCGAAAGTCGAGACCGTTAAATGTCCTATGCACATAGCTCTCCAACCTCATAAGATCTTGATCGGATGCGTTCAACACAAAGTCGTGAGGTGTATCGTCCATATACTCCATCATGCGGTGGGCACTCTTGACAATAGCCTTGCGGTTGCCCCACGCTATGGTCGAGGCCATAAATCCAGCTATCTCTCGATCCTCTTTTTTGAGGTATCGGTGCGGAACACTTATAGGGTCATGCTCCACGAACTCTTCGCGATTGAAGCGGTCGTAGAGCCCCTCTAATAACTCTCTGAGTTCGTCGTGTGTAAGGTTATCTATGCGCATGTTATTATCTCTCCATCTTTCATTGTGATCTTGCGGTCGGCCATCTCCGCCAACCTCTCGTCGTGGGTCACCACTACCACCGTGATGGATAGTTTGTCTCTGAGTTCAAAGAATAGGTTGTGTATATCTTCTCTATTCACTGAGTCTAAATTTCCCGAAGGTTCATCGGCAAAGATCACCTTGGGAGAATTGATAAGCGCTCGCGCAATAGCTACACGTTGCTGCTCACCGCCCGACAGTTGGCTTGGCTTGTGGTCGGCCCTATTCGTCAGATTCATCATCTCCAACAACTCCTTTGCACGCCTCTCGACATCTTTGGGGTTGTGACCTCCGATATAACCCGGGATGCAGATATTCTCGAGAGCCGAAAATTCGGGTAGTAGATTGTGGAACTGAAAGACGAAGCCGATCTTTTCGTTTCTGAATCTCGACACCTTTTTGTCGCTTAGCCCCACGATTGACTCTCCATCAATCAACACCTCTCCGCTGTCGGCCTCGCTTAGGGTGGCCAAAATCTGAAGTAGGGTAGTCTTGCCTGCGCCACTAGCCCCCGTGATAGAGACCACCTCCGCAGGGGCAATATCTAGCGACACCCCTTTGAGAACCTCTAGGTTGCCGTATCGCTTAACTATATTACTCGCCTTTATCATATGCGTTATATGTCTTAGTGCTGAAAAGCTTCGTTAGTTTTTATATTTTCCCCCTCCCCTAAATCCCCTCCCTAAGGGAGGGGATTTAGTCCCAAAACCAAGGTTTTGCTCCCTTAAGTAGTGCTTTCACAAGGTTTGAATTTTCAAACCTTGTGAAAGCATGCGTTATATATCTTCAAAGTCTGCACCGCCTCGCGAACATCGTGCACGCGAAGGATCTTTGCCCCTTGTCTGAGTGACTCCCACCCCAAAACCAGCGTGCCTGCCAAAGCATCTTGGGGCGTGGTGTCGAGGAGTTTGTAGATCATCGACTTGCGCGACACCCCCGAAAGCACAGGGTAACCCAATTCGCAGAGTTGGTGTAGCCCCCTCATGAGTGTGTAGTTTTGCTCCAGACTCTTGGCAAATCCAAATCCCGGGTCGAGGATTATACTCTCCACCCCTCGGCTCTTCAAAAACTCGACCCTTTGGGTGAAGTACTCTACAACCTCTCTCACTATATCTCTATATTGAGTCATCTGCTGCATTGATTGGGGCATGCCCCTCATGTGCATAGCTATGTAGGGTAACTTATACTCCGCTGCGACATCTATAATCGAGGGGTCAATCTCGCCTGCCGATATGTCGTTTATAATCACCGCGCCAAACCTCTCGACCGCCTTGCGTGCAACCTCTCCACGAAAAGTATCGACCGAAATGGTCGTGCTAGGGGCAACCTCGCGAGCTACGCTCAGCCCCAACTCCACACGTCGCCACTCCTCCTCGGGGGTGACATCATCGGCTCCGGGGCGCGAAGAGTATCCTCCGATATCAATTATCGAGGCACCCTGCTCCACAACCTCAGCTATTCGCCTCTCTAAATCCTCGCGCTCGGAGCTCCTGCTCCCCTCAAAAAATGAGTCGGGCGTGACATTGACGATAGCCATCACCTGAGGTGAATCGAAATTAACGTTTAGAGGCTTCATGCTTAAAGATCTGATCGAGGCGCTGAGCGGCATCATCCATCTCCCCCTCTATGATATTTACAACCGTATAGTCGGCTCGCTCGTTGAGCTCCTCCTCGCTTAGCTGAGCTGCCATTCGCGCGCGCACTTGCTCCGCTGTCACTCCGTCGCGATTCACCACACGCATAAGTCTTAGCTCCTCGGGGGCCAAGACCGCCACCGTGAGATCAACGCACTTATCAAATCCCGACTCAAAGAGGATTGCCGATTCCAAGATCACGTAGGGCATACTCTCGGCATGGATCATAGACCACATCTCGAAGTCGCGCATAACCGCAGGGTGAACAATAGAGTTGAGCGCTGAGAGCCTCTCTGGGTTGCCAAAGACTGTGGCGGCCAAAAATTGTCTGTTGATCCCCTCGTCGTTGTATGCCTCGGCCCCAAACTCAGCGATGATCGCTTGGCGGAGTTTAGACTCTTCGTTCATAAGCCTCTTGGCCTCTATGTCTGTATTATAAATAGGTATCCCTGCGCGCGAAAAGGCTTGGCAGAGTGTCGACTTGCCACTTCCTATACCACCTGTAACTGCTACTTTTATCATCTCTTTCTCTCTATTTTATCTATCGCCTCTTGGAGTTTGGGTGTAATCATAAGCTCTTCGGTCTTGGCATCTATAGATATGATCTTGATGTCACTAAAGCGCACCGATAAAACTCCCCTCAAGGAGCTAGGGCTGATCGTTAATATATTGTTGGCCTCTTTGATTTCGTATCTAAGCTCCGAAATTGGGACCTTGATCTCCTCTCCGCGATTGAGCTTATATCTGAAAAGGTTGGTGCCGACCCCCTCGACCACGCACTTCACCTCTATGCCTTGCCCCTCGACATCGACTCGCACCTCTAGTTCGGTGGTGTAGGTGTGGTTGAGTTTGGCTAAGTACCACAGCGTGAACGAGGCAACGAGCATAATCAAGAACACGGGAGATACCCATCTGCGTAGTTTTCTCATCACACCAAGTGATGAAAGATATAATTTAATTTGGAAAAAAATCTTCTTCATAGCGGAGGTAAAGGTACAAAAAATAGTGGAAAGTAAAACGACAGAGAAAAAAATTATTGAAATATTTGGAAATCCAAATTGTTATAAGTAATTTTACGCACTGATTATGAGAACTATTATTACAAACATAAACCTGCTGCTATGTACACTACTCCTCTGGGACCACCACAGGAAGCGGATGACCGTGTGCGTGTAGCCAAGGTGCTATAATACGACAAATTGGGTTCTTCCACTTCAACGGTGCGGAAGAATCCTTTTTTGCGTTAAAAACGACACCTTGTAACAATGAGTGTAAATAGACTCTCCTGTAGGAAATAAGAGAATAAAAACCATAAAATAGTAAACTATGCAGAACAAATTATTTATCTTCGATACCACATTGCGTGATGGCGAGCAGGTGCCCGGGTGCCAGCTTAACACAGTGGAGAAGATCCAAGTCGCAAAGGCTTTGGAGGCGTTGGGTGTGGATGTGATCGAGGCTGGATTCCCGATCTCTAGCCCCGGGGATTTCAACTCTGTGATCGAGATTTCGAAAGCGGTATCTGAACCAACGATCTGTGCACTTACACGTGCCGTAGCAAAAGATATTGATGTGGCTGCCGATGCTCTGAAGTATGCCAAACATAAACGTATCCATACGGGTATCGGAACTTCGGATTCGCATATCAAATATAAATTTAACTCCAATCGTGAAGAGATCATCGAGCGCGCTGTGGCTGCTGTGAAACATGCAAAGCGTTATGTGGAGGATGTGGAGTTCTATGCCGAGGATGCTGGTCGTACAGAAAACGAATATTTGGCACGCGTCGTAGAGGCGGTAATCAAGGCGGGAGCTACGGTTATCAATATCCCCGATACTACGGGCTACTGTTTGCCTTCGGAGTATGGAGCCAAGATCAAATATTTGATGGAGAATGTGTCGAATGTAGACCGTGCAATCCTCTCGACTCACTGTCACAACGATTTGGGTATGGCTACAGCCAACACCGTGTCGGGTGTGATAAATGGAGCTCGTCAAGTTGAGGTTACACTCAACGGAATCGGTGAGCGCGCAGGTAACACATCCTTAGAGGAGGTTGTGATGATCTTGAAGTGTCACAAACATTTGGGCATAGATACAGGAATCAACACCAAGAAGATCTATCCTACGAGCCGTTTGGTATCGAGCCTTATGAATATGCCAGTGCAAGCCAACAAGGCGATCGTGGGTAAGAATGCCTTTGCTCACTCATCGGGTATACACCAAGATGGAGTGTTGAAGAATATTCAAACCTATGAGATCATCGACCCTCAGGATGTGGGTGTCGAGACAAACTCGATCGTACTTACGGCTCGCAGTGGACGTGCGGCATTGAAGAACCGCTTGTCGTTGTTGGGTGTAGAGTTGGAGCGTGAGCGTTTGGACGAGGTTTACGAGGAGTTCTTGTTGATGGCAGACAAAAAGAAGGAGTTGGGCGACGACGATATCTTGTTGTTGGTGGGCGAGATGCGTGCCGATCAAGGTCACATCAAGTTGGAGTACTTGCAGGTGACAAGTGGAGTTGGTGTGCGTCCAGTGGCGAGCATAGGTCTCAAAATAGAGGAGGAGTTGTTTGAGGCGGCAGCAACTGGTAATGGTCCAGTAGACGCAGCGATCAGCGCTATCAAGAAGATCATCACTCGCAAAATGGTCCTTAGGGAGTTGACTATCCAAGCTATCAGCAAGGGTAGCGACGACATGTGTAAGGTGCACGTACAGGTTGAGCAGGACGAGAAGTTCTACTTTGGTTTTGGTGCAAATACAGACATCGTTACGGCGAGTGTTGAGGCATTTATTGATTGTATAAATAAATTTAAAAGCTAAATGAATACACTTTTTGATAAAATATGGGATGCCCATGTCGTTCAGATCGTCGATGCACAGACGCAGCTCTATATCGACCGTTTGTATTGTCATGAGGTGACAAGTCCCCAAGCATTTTCGGGCCTTAGAGCGCGAGGCATTAAGTGCTTCCGCCCAGATCGTATTATCTGTATGCCCGACCACAATACACCTACTCAAAACCAAGATAAACCAATCGTGGATCCAGTATCTCGTACGCAAGTTGAGACTTTGGCTAACAATGCCCAAGAGTTTGGGTTGGTGCACTACGGAATGATGCACCCCAAAAATGGAATTATCCATGTGGTGGGTCCCGAGCAAGGTTACACGCTTCCCGGTATGACGATCGTGTGTGGAGATTCACACACCTCGACTCATGGCGCTGTGGGTGCTGTGGCGTTTGGAGTTGGAACCAGCGAGGTGGAGATGGTCATGTCGAGCCAATGTATATTGCAGGCTAAGCCCAAGAGTATGCGAATCAACGTTACTGGAGAGTTGGGCAAGGGCGTTACGGCCAAAGATGTGGCTTTGTATATCATCTCGAAGATGACAACTGGAGGCGCTACAGGTTACTTCGTGGAGTATGCAGGCGAGGCTATCCGTTCACTCTCTATGGAGGGACGTTTGACACTTTGCAACCTCTCGATCGAGATGGGTGCGCGTGGTGGAATGGTTGCCCCCGATGAGGTGACTTTTGACTATTTGAAGGGTCGCGAGAACTCTCCTCAGGGCGAGGCGTGGGACGTGGCGGTCGAGAAGTGGAGAGCACTGAGGAGCGACGACGATGCTGTGTTTGACGAAGAGATTACATTTGCGGGCGAAGATATCGAGCCGATGATTACATATGGAACCAACCCGGGAATGGGAATGGGGGTGACTCAAAAAATACCAAGCTCGGAGGGGTTAGATGAGGCTCAAAAGAGCTCTTATACTAAATCTTTGGAGTATATGGGCTTTGCGGAGTGTGAGTCGCTAATTGGCAAGGCGGTCGATTATGTCTTTGTGGGTTCATGTACCAATGGTCGTATTGAGGATTTCCGCGACTTCGCATCTATTGTGAAGGGTCGTCAAAAGGCAGAGAATATCATCGCATGGGTTGTTCCGGGGTCATGGCCTGTGGAGCGTCAGATCCGCGAAGAGGGGTTGGACAAGATCTTTGAGGAGGCTGGATTTGAGCTTCGTCAACCGGGCTGTTCGGCTTGTTTGGCTATGAACGAAGATAAGGTCCCAGAGGGTAAGTATGCAGCCTCTACATCTAACCGTAACTTCGAGGGTCGTCAAGGTCAAGGTGCGCGCACATTGCTTTGCAGTCCATTGGTTGCCGCTGCGGCAGCTGTTACGGGGGTTATCACCGACCCTAGAGATCTAATGTAATAACGAACGATTTTTTCAAATCTTAAGAAGAATGAAAAAGAAACTAAACATATTGACATCAACGTGTGTGCCTCTCCCATTGGAGAATGTCGACACGGATCAGATTATCCCAGCTCGTTTTTTGAAGGCTACAACGCGCGAAGGTTTTGGCGACAACCTCTTCCGCGATTGGAGATACGACAAAAACAATGAGCCGATCGCAGATTTTGTGCTCAATGATTCGACCTATTCGGGCGAGGTGTTGGTCGCAGGCAAAAACTTCGGCTCGGGAAGTAGCCGTGAGCATGCAGCGTGGGCAATCGCAGGTTATGGATTTAGGGCTGTGGTATCGAGCTTCTTTGCCGATATTTTCCGCAACAATGCACTCAATAACTTCGTGTTGCCAGTGATTGTGTCTCCTGAATTCTTGGCTGAATTGTTTGCATCTATTGACGCAGACCCTCAAGCACAAGTCGAGATCAACCTCGAAAACCAAACAATCACTAACGTCGCAACAGGCAAAAGCGAGAGCTTCACTATCACCGCCTACAAGCGCCACTGCTTGATGAATGGTTACGACGATATCGACTATTTGATGACCACCACCGACAAGATCGAGGCGTGGGAGATCGAGGCAAAATAATAAAAAAATAAAAAGAAAAATATTATGAAGATAAACTTAGCGGTGCTTCCCGGCGATGGAATCGGACCAGAGATCGTGGCACAAGCACTTAAGGCGACAGAGGCTATCTGCGCAAAGTTCGGTCATGAGTTGACGTTTGAGTATGGAATCTGCGGAGCGGATGCAATAGATAAAGTAGGTAACCCCTATCCCGAGGCTACGCACGAATTGTGTATGAAGTCGGACGCTGTACTTTTTGGTGCGGTGGGTGATCCACGTTTCGATAATAACCCTTCGGCAAAGGTGCGTCCCGAGCAGGGGCTTTTGGCTATGCGCAAAATGTTGGGATTGTATGCCAACGTGCGTCCAATCACAACCTTTGAGTCGTTGATCGACAAATCACCTTTGCGTCGCGAACTTATCGAGGGTGTCGATTTTGTATGTATCCGCGAGCTTACGGGAGGTCTGTATTTCGGTCGTCCACAGGGTCGCTCAGAGGATGGAAACACCGCTTATGATACATGTGTATATACGCGCGAAGAGATCGAGCGTATCGTGCGCCTTTCGTACCAATATGCAATGCAGAGAAACAAGAAGCTAACGGTTGTCGACAAGGCAAATGTATTGGCTACATCTCGTCTGTGGAGAGAGGTGGCAAAGGAGATTGCTCCCGAGTTCCCCGAGGTGGAGACTGAGTTTATGTTTGTCGACAATGCTGCTATGCGCATGATCCAGTGGCCCGGAGCATTTGATGTGATGGTCACAGAGAATATGTTTGGAGATATCCTCACCGACGAAGGTTCGGTTATCACGGGTTCGTTGGGTCTACTTCCATCGGCTTCGATCGGTTTGCATACCTCTCTTTTCGAGCCAATCCATGGTTCATATCCACAAGCTGCGGGCAAAAATATCGCAAACCCAGTGGCTACAATCCTAAGTGCAGCTATGATGTTTGAGTATGCTTTTGACCTCCAAGCTGAGGGTGCACTTATCCGCAAGGCGGTGGCTGAGTCGATGGCTGTCAATGTGCGTACGGAGGATATCCAAGTCGAGGGTGTTGATGCTTGTTCGACTTCTGAGGTGGGTGATTTTGTGGCAGAGTATATAGCTAAATCCTAACACAACCAATACTAAAACAACATGGCAGACGAAAAAATAATCTTCTCGATGGTTGGAGTGAGTAAAACTTTCTCGAACCAAAAAAAAGTGTTAAATAATATCTATCTTTCATTCTTCTATGGAGCGAAGATCGGAATCATTGGACTCAATGGCTCGGGTAAATCTACGCTCATGAAGATCATCGCTGGGCTAGACAAAAACTTCCAAGGCGAGGTGGTCTTTTCTCCGGGCTTCTCGGTGGGTTACCTCGAGCAGGAGCCTCAGTTGGATGAGACCAAAACCGTTCGCGAGATCGTCGAAGAGGGGTGTGCCTCGACAATGAGCCTGCTCAAGGAGTACGAGGATATCAACATGAAGCTCTGTGAGCCAATGTCGGACGACGAGATGACGGCAATGATCGAGCGTCAGGGTGAGCTCTATGAGCAGATCGACCATGTGAATGGATGGGAGATCGACAGCGTTTTGGAGCGCGCAATGGATGCACTTAGGTGTCCAGAGTCGGACCAAGTGATTAAGGTATTGTCGGGAGGAGAGCGCAGACGCGTAGCTTTGTGTAGATTGTTGTTGCAGCAGCCCGATGTGCTGTTGTTGGATGAGCCTACCAACCACCTCGATGCCGAGTCTATTGATTGGTTGGAGCAACACTTGCAACAATACAAAGGTACGGTGATCGCTGTGACCCATGACCGTTACTTCCTCGACAATGTCGCAGGGTGGATCTTGGAGCTAGATCGCGGTGAGGGTATCCCATGGAAGGGTAACTACACTGGTTGGTTGGAGCAAAAAACCACACGTTTGGCTATGGAGGAGAAGAGCGAGAGCAAACGTCGTAAGACTTTGGAGAGGGAGCTAGATTGGGTACGTATGTCGCCATCGGGCCGTAGAGCCAAAAGCAAAGCTCGTCTGTCGGCTTACGACAAGATGATGAACGAAGATACCAAACAAAAAGAGGATAAGTTGGAGATCTTTATCCCCAATGGACCACGTTTGGGCGATGTTGTTATCGAGGCCAAAGAGGTGTCGAAGGGGTATGGAGATAGGATCCTGTATGAGGGGTTGAACTTCTCGTTGCCACCAGCAGGTATCGTGGGTGTGATTGGCCCCAACGGAACAGGTAAAACAACACTCTTCCGTATGATTATGGGGTTGGAGACTCCCGATTCGGGTAGCTTCAATGTGGGTCAAACGGTGAAGTGTGCCTATGTAGATCAACAACACAAATCAATCGAGGCCGATAAGTCGGTCTATGAGGTGATCTCTCAAAATAGCGAGTGGGTGCAGTTGGGCAATCGTCAAGTTGCAGCACGTGCCTATGTCGCTAGGTTCAACTTCACGGGAGCCGACCAAGAGAAGAAGTGCGGTGTGTTGTCGGGAGGAGAGCGTAATCGTCTGCACTTAGCCCTTGCACTCAAAGAGGAGGGTAATGTGCTGTTGCTCGATGAGCCAACCAATGATATTGATGTGAACACGCTTCGTGCTTTGGAGGAGGGATTGGAGAACTTCGCTGGATGTGCAGTTGTGATCTCGCATGATAGATGGTTTCTTGACCGTATTGCTACCCATATCCTCTCGTTTGAGGGTGATCGTGTGATCTTCTACGAGGGTTCATATAGTGAGTTCGAGGCTTGGAAGAAGGCTCAAGGCGAGGATATGACACCAAAGCGTGTCAAGTATAAAAAATTAGTAGAGTAGTGTAAATATGCTTCTTAGGGTTTGGACTTTTAAACTCTAAGAACGTGAGTTTTGGATAAGGGAACCTTATTCAAAACACCTCTAAAATAAGTCTCCCCCAACTGCTGACAAACCGAGCGCAATTGAACTTGTTCAAAT
>JBCQUO010000020.1:0-32726 GCA_047173955.1 Rikenellaceae bacterium | reverse complement strand
ACGGTATCTTTGAAATTTCGCCGCCTTGCAACGGTCTCCTTTTGGGCATCTGTAGGATTATCACCGATGCAGATATAATAACGATCCCTATTGTGGCGCTCCACGATGGGGATTCGTCGGGTAGAAGCAACCAGCTCAGCAAGACTCCCACTACGGGAATTATAAATTTCATTACATTTAACTCCGACACCTTGACCCCCGGGCGTTGGAGTAAATTGTACCATATGGAGAAGCCTGCCGCAGGGATTATCGCCAACCACAACAACGCCAAATAGAACTCCATGGGGAGTGAGCCGTGGGTTAGCACCTCGGTGGGCTCAACAAAAAGTGAAACTACGAGGAGGAGTAATCCGCCCGTGAAGTTCGCAAACGAGGTGAGTAAAATAGGAGCTATAGGGGTGGTTCGTTTAATCACCATGATGTTTGTGTAGGAGCCCACGATATTGCTCACCATCAGCAGGATCATGCCACGATAGAATAGGGGGTTTATGGCCGCGTGCGAACCTTTGCCCACGCTGATTGATACCACCCCCATCACACCTAATAAAATGGCAAAAACCTTGCGACTGTTGAGTTTATCGTTGGGGAGGGTCAGGTGGGCCATGATGGCTGTGAAGAGTGGACCTGCGCCAATTATAATGGCCGCCAATGCCCCCGGGACAAGATTCAGCCCAGCATAAAAGAGTCCATATTGGAGAAAGGTCTGCAAGAGTCCAAAGAGAAGCATAAATCTCCAATTCGATAGTTGGCCTCTCCAATCTATCTTCATTATTGCTATCAGGGGCAGGAGCAACACCCCGGCCAACATAAATCTAAACCCCGACAGCATCATCGGTGGCATATACTCAAATCCGATCTTAGCCCCTGCAAATGCCGAGCCCCAAAGCGTCGTGGCCAAAATCGAGAGGGTGTAGTAGCTCCAGTTTTTACCGTTGTCTTGCATAGATAATAAGGAGTTAAAAGATGAGAACCAATGCCGATAGGAGGGTGATCCAAATCACAATTTTGCGATAAGCCTCTTCGGACACAACCTTAACAAGACGAACGCCCAGCGCTGAGCCAAGGGCTATGAAGGGGATCATCAATACGCCAACCAACAGAGAGTTGTAGTTTATATTGTCCCAGACCCAAATCTGGAGAGGTATCTTGGTGTAGTTGATCGCCATAAAGAACCACGCGCTGGTCCCGACGAACAACATTTTGGGCATATTGATCGAGAGCAAGTAGACCGACATAATGGGCCCTGCGGCGTTGCCGATCATCGTGGCGAAACCGCCCATGATGCCATACATCGCAAGCAGCCATCCGCGCTGTGGGGTAGACTCCTCTGCCCTCTGCTTTTTGGTTTGGTTGAGTAGAAGGACCGCAACGCTAATCAAAATCGAAAAGGCAAGCAGGTATTTGAACCAAGCAGAAGGGGTGAAGTGGTCGACCACAATCCCCACAAAAAGGCCCAATATAGCCCATCCTAGCAATCTTACTAAGTGCCTCCAGCTGCAACTGCGTCTGTAATATATTATGGCTCCCAGATCGGCTATGCACAAGATCGGCAGCAGTAACCCTGTGGATGGTTTGGGGCCAAAGGCTAGGGCCATGATTGGTACAACGATGGTCCCTATGGCGGCAAAGCTCGTTTTGCAAAAGCCGATCAACACAGCGCAGAGAATCACTACCCACCAAAGTGATGGGTCGGGAAGGAGATTAATGATATATTCACACATTTCTTTTAAATTTGGTCAAAGGTATGAATTATAGTTTTGAAATCGCTCAAATTCCGAAAAATAATCGTTACCTTGTGTCGTTAATTTTAAAACAATGTATATATGGAAAAGTGCGAATTTTTGGCCCCATTTATCTATTGCCCCAAATGTGGAGGTGAATTTAGAGACAATAACATAAAATCGAAGGTGTGCGCTCAGTGCGGTTTTGTCTACTACTTCAACCCCTCGTCGGCTGTGGCTGCAATCATCAAAAACCATAAGGGCGAGATCCTTGTGTCGGTTAGGGATCGCGAACCAGCTAAGGGGAGCTACGACCTACCGGGGGGATTTGTTGATAGCTATGAGTCGGCCGAGCAGAGCGTGCGGCGCGAGGTGATGGAGGAGTGCAACCTAAAGGTCGAGTCGCTTAAGTACCTCTTTTCGCTCCCCAATATCTACCCATACTGTGGATTTGAAGTCCACACCCTAGATATGTTTTTTGAGTGCGAGGTGGCGGATTTCGAGGGGATCAAGGCCGATGACGATGTGGCCGAATTGCTCTTTGTGAACCCTGCGGATTTGGATCCCCAACGGTTCGGTTTGAGCTCAGTTAGAGAGGCTATTAGCCGCTACAAAGAGTCCATAAAAGGGTAAATGTTCAACTTTAATTCGCATAAATAACAATAAATGACTACTATGCGCTGTTATTTTACTAACAAATAGCTATTTTATATTATATTTTAAATAACGATCTTTGTTGTGGTGATAAAAGTTTATAATAAATTAAAGTAATTTTTAAGTTATGGTAGTAGAGCAGTTGATGTATTCGCACGAGATGAAGGTGTTTTCTAATCACGTGTACGAGCTAAGTAAGGGGGTAAGGAACTTGGTGCTATATACTATACCAAAAAAGTTTATAGATATAACAACAAGGAGACTCGAGAGCCAAGGTATTGATTTCGTTATTCAGGAGGTGAGTGACGACAAGATCAACCTATACTTCGGCAAGAGAGAGTGTATCAACGCCATCAAGATAATTGTATCACGTCCGCTCAATATGCTCACCCCCGAAGAGGATTTTATTTTGGGGACGATGCTTGGGTATGACATCTGTGCGCAGTGTGCTAGATACTGCAAGATGAAGGAGAAGAACTAGTTTTTTTAAAGGTTAGTATATATTTTAGTGGTAGTTTAGCCTCGCTTTGCTGATGCAGAGTGAGGCTATGCGTTTATTGGTGGAGACCGTTGCAAGGCGGCGAAATAGAAAAATGTGCAACAAATGGTAAAGTTGTGAAATTTAGGGGCAATATAGTTGTTATTGTAACCATTTTTTACTAATATTGCATTAGGAACTTAAAAAATAAATCTAACAACAACCAATTATATTTTAATATTACCAACCAATACACTTTCTTAAACTACTATGACCAATATAACTAAGGAGAGCATAATTGCTGATATGCGATACTTGGAGCTTCTGTCAACCCAATTTCCTACTATCGCCGACGCTAGTACAGAGATCATAAACCTCGAAGCAATCTTGAACCTACCCAAAGGTACGGAGCACTTCATGACCGATATTCATGGCGAATATGAGGCGTTTTTGCATGTGCTGAAGAATGGTTCGGGATCTATCAAACGTAAGGTCGAGGAGGTCTTTGATTACTCAATCAGCTCGTCGACAAAGCGCGATTTGTGTACGCTGATATACTACCCCGAAGAGAAGCTCAAGATCATAATGAACAAAGATGAGGAGGATCTCAACGAGTGGTATCGTACCACGCTCAACCATCTGGTTAAGCTGTTGCAGAGCGTTTCATCCAAATATACACGCTCTAAAGTGCGTAAGGCGATGCCTAAGCAGTTCTCATACATCATCGAAGAGCTGATCCACAACACATCGCCCATGCCCAATAAGCATACCTATGTGAACGCGATCTTCAACACCATCATCTCGACAGGCCGCGCAAGTAACTTTATAGTCACAATGTGTAACCTTATCCAGCGACTCACCATCGACTCGTTGCACATCGTGGGAGATATATATGATCGTGGTCCGGGAGCACATATCATCATGGAGAGGCTCTGTTCATACCACAATTTCGATATCCAGTGGGGTAACCACGACTTGTTGTGGATGGCCGCAGCGGCAGGTAACAAAGCCGCTATAGCCAATGTGCTGCGCATATCGCTCAGATACGCCAACACCAACACCCTCGAGGATGGATATGGAGTCAACCTACTACCATTGGCAACCTTCGCTTTGGATACCTATAGTGACGACCCATGTACGCAGTTCTACCCCAAGGAGCAATATTTCGCAAAGAACAAGAGCGGTAAGGAGCGTCGTCTGATAGCATGTATGCACAAAGCGATCTCGATTATCCAGTTTAAGCTCGAAGCGGAGATTATAGACCGCCATCCCGAATACGAGATGGATGAGCGTAAACTGCTCCATAAGCTAGACCTCGATAGAGGTATGGTGACAATCGAAGGTGTGGAGTATGAACTTCGCGACAATTACTTCCCAACCATCGACACCAAGAACCCTTACGCTTTGAGCGAGGAGGAGCAGGAGGTGGTAGATCGTATCTATCAGTCGGTCATAAGTAGTGACAAGCTCCATCGCGATATGCAGTGCATATATTCGAAGGGTAGCATGTATAAAGTCTCCAACAACAACCTCCTCTTCCATGCCTCAATCCCATTGACCGAGGATGGGGAGTTCAAAAGCGTGGAGTTTAATGGTAAGAGCTACAAAGGACGCGCCTACTTCGATAAGTGCGAAGAGCTTATCCGCCACGGATACTTCGGAGATGAGGATAGCCCAGAGACACAATACGCAAAGGATTTCATGTGGTATATGTGGTGCGGAAAGAACTCTCCTCTGTTCGACAAAAACAAAATGGCGACCTTCGAGTGCTACTTCCTAAACGACAAAGAGGCTAAGGTTGAGAAGAAGGGTAACTACTATGTATTGTGCGACAATGTCGATATTTGTAACAAGATCCTAGCGGAGTTTGGTATCGTTGCCGAACGCTCGCATATCATCAATGGCCACGTCCCAGTTAAGACCACACGCGGTGAGAAGCCAATCAAGGCGGATGGAAAGCTACTTGTTATTGATGGCGGCTTCTCCAAAGCATACCAAACAGAGACGGGAATCGCAGGTTACACGCTCGTTTACCACTCTCACGGATTGCAGTTGGCTCAACATGAACCATTCCTCTCGCGCCAAGAGGCTATTGAGGAGGGGGCAGATATCAAGTCTGCAACCTTTATCGTGGAGTATAACCTCGAACGTGTTTTGGTGAAGGATACAGATATAGGCGTGCACCTCAGACGACAAATTAGTGAGCTCGAAAAACTCCTTGTCGCATACCAAATGGGCCTAATAACTGAGAAATAAAGAGAGGCTGGAGTCTGTCGGCCGCGAGAGATGTTCACATTGAGTGAACGTTTAATATAAAAGTAAGTGGATTCTGTCCTCGAAAGCGAGCTTTCGGTTCAGTATCCACTTATTTTTATATTACTCCCCCGTTGGGGAACGCCTCACGGCCCATCCCTCACACCAAAGCGAGGTGGCTACATGCGAAAATAATGGTGAATGGTAAATGGTGAATGATGAATGGTGAATGGTGAATTACTGCTGATGCGTTAAAATAAATATAGCTGTTCATTGACATTTTGATTAGAAGTTTTTTCTGTAAGTAATTCTCTCAGGTTGGTTTTGTCGAAAGCGGAGATGCTTAACACTTGCAATATCTCGTAAGTTGATAGCTCGCTATTGAATTTAGCCTTAAGATATGCAACAATTAAGTATGCCGAGATAGTAATCCATACGTGGATATTCACAGCGTTTTCGGAATGACCCCAAAGATGTTTTATTGTTAGATTCTGTTTCAACCACTTAAAAAACACCTTAACCGCACCACGAGAATACTTGCCATAAGCCCAAGAAAAGAGTTTAATGCTGAGCGAAATGGTTGTTGAGTCAAGAGCGAATATTGTATTGGAAATCTCAATTCCATCTATCTTTTGCCCCTCATAAAGTGGTCTAACCAATGAAATGAGATAGAATCCGAAATCTCTAAATATTCGATAATCTCTGCTCTCATTTGCTCGTGATAGTGTTGATTGCTCTACATTTTGACCTAATCCAATGTGGTATAATTTGCTTCTATGCACTCGAAGACACAAACAGATGTCTCTGAGCGATTCTAGAGCATTTAACTGACCAAATAGGAGTTGAGCAAAAAGAGTCCAACAGTCAAGTTTTTTTTACCCTATGGTCACCATTGTATCGAGCAACGCATTTGCCAAATTCATAGCGATTTACGCAGTGTAAAACCTGTGTAAAAACATATTTTCCTGAGTTCATAACTTTACATTTTTTCAAGCTGCAAAGTTAGAAATCATTTCAAATCAAAAAATCAAAGAACGCTTGTAATTGAATATATATCAATAAGTTATAAATGTTTTTAAAAAGTTAACGCATCAGCAGTAATTCATCATTCATCATTGACCATTCATCATTGACCATTCATCATTGACCATTCATCATTCACCATTCTCCAATTCAAATTTAGCTGCGCGTTGCACATTAGCGATAATTGCCTTTGAACTTATTGTCGCTCCACTAATAGCATCCACCTTTGCGGTTGAGGCTTTCTTGGTGGAGAGTCCAACCCATCGCTGCGAGAGGTTGGCATCTACTATCTTTTGGAAGATCGTGGGGGTCTCTCTGTTGGGCTGTAGTTCCACTTTGCTCACCACTCCATCTTTGAGGTATAGTTTTATGGGGGTTACATCTCTGTAACCCTTAACGTCGGTTGTGATCTCCGACGTGTCTATAACCACGGTCCCATCTTTGAGAAGTGTTCGGGTCTCAACGATTGCTTCAGCCATTGCTGCTGTTGTGGCAACAACGCAAGCTGCGATAGCCGATAATATATATGTACCTCTTATCATAACCAAATATGTGATATGGAAATCTATTTTCTGAGCATCTCGATGTAGAACGCACCGCAAATAGGAGTGCTATTCTTGTCGAGGAATATACCCTCAATTCGATTCTCGCCCTTCTCCAACTCTAGGGTAAATGTCGCTACTTTGTCTGTTGGGTCGGTCGAAATCGTTTTGCAGTAATCACCAACGATAAGTTGCGCTTGGGTGATTGGTTTGGCTGCCAACGAAGGGTCTACAGGGTTCATATATATATTGTCGCTTGGGCGAATAAGCTCGGGGTCATATCCGCAAAGTTCGATCTCTGAGTCTAGTTGCCATCTGCTTAGTTTGATCTCGTACTCACCTGCTTGATCCACATAAATATTGTGGAATCCGCGCTCTTTGCCTGCAAACAAACGGTTCATATTGTCGCAATATCCACCATTCCAGTCATTGGCTGTGAGCTCAACGGGGTTCGATACATCTGACCCTACGATAATCACGCGCTCCTTTTTGTAGAGCTCCTTAGCCTCCTCATACCACTCGTCGTAGTGTGCGCTCATCTTAGCCACGATATCGGGGTGTTGAGCAGCGATGTTGTTGTCTTGGTGTGGGTCTGCACTAACGTCATATAGAGCATTGGGGGCGGTCAAACGCCATTTATCCCACATCACAGCTGCATTCTCCCACTTTCCATCCTTGAGCTTGTAGCGGTAGTGAACAACCTTCATGCGGTCGGCCAATTTAGCATTCTCGTCGGTGAGGATAGACTTCAAGCTCACACCATCTGTTGGAGGAAGGGTGCCATCGGTGAGGTTACACATATCCACAAGCGAAGGGAGGATATCTTGGATCACGGTTAGTTGATCCACATCCTTGCCATGCAACAATCCACCCTCGGGCCAGCGGATATAGCAAGGCACACGGTGTCCGCCCTCAAATACGCTACACTTCTGACCCTTCATCCCTGCGTTGTATAGCTTCATTGCCAATGCGTTCTGTGTTCCGTTGTCGGATGTATAGATCACAATCGTGTTATCCATCATTCCGCTTTCGGTGAGGAACTGATCCAACTTAGCCATATTGTCGTCGAGGTTGGTAATCATTCCATAGAAGTTTGCAGGGATTGTTTTACCCTCATGCTCACCTATTTGGTTGTATGGATCAGAATACTCCTCGCCCACATACTCAGGGGCGTGTGGGGTGTTGGATGCTATGTAGGTGAACGAAGGTTTACCCTGCTCCTTACACTTTTTCAACCACTCTATCGCCTCGTCAAAAATCACATCTGCCGAGTACCCTTTGGTCTCGACAACCTCGTCATTGAGTCTAAGTTTGGGGTCGAAATAGCTGTTGTGGAAGAAGTCGGGCAGAGACGAAATACCCCAGCCCGGGAGATGTAACGACACCTCGAAACCTCTGTCGTGTGGACGATAGGGGTAGCTATCTCCCATATGCCACTTGCCGAAGTGGCCCGTAGAGTATCCAGCCTCTTTGAAGAACTGCGGCATCATCGGTAGGTCTATGTCGGGCATCGAACGGCCCTCGCACACTGCCGTGCAACCATTGCGCATAGCGTCCCAGCCCGTCATCAACTGTCCGCGCGTGGGCGAAGACATCGGAGCCACGTGGAAATCTGTGAGGCGCACGCTCTCGTTGTACATCTTGTCGAGGTGAGGGGTCTTGATGATCGGATTTCCGTGTACTGCGAAATCGCCATATCCTTGATCGTCGGCCAATATAACAATTACATTGGGGAACTTAGACGCTTGCTCTGCATTGCTGCAAGCTGTGGTCGAGACCAAAGCTGTAGCCACGGGTGCGGCAAGAAGTAATGATTTTTTGTAGTGCATAATATGTTTTTTGTTTAGGAAGAAATTAGATCTAACCTTTAATGGAGGGAGGGGACTCATAAACAGCCCCCTCCTTAATTTATTAGAAGTCTCCTTAGGCTCGAAAAACTCCTCTAAAGTTTAGTGGTTAGTCTCTTACCTGCAAATGTAACCTCTTGTGGAGCCTTGTCGCTTCCCACTACCTCTACCGCAAATCTCATAGGTGCAGCCTCGAAGTCGATGTAGTCGCCATTGCCTTTAGTTATGGTTAACTCACATTTGCTATCTGAGTAGCTAAGCTCCAACTCAGTGTAGCAGCCATTCTCGTAATCGTAGGTTTTGTAGTCATCCATATAGAGTGTATATGCGCCATCCTTGCCCGGGTATACCCTAATTGTAAATGGCTCGTCGGTAGGTTGATCTGCATATTGGATCTTGGGCCCTAGAGGAAGTATCGCACCAGCTTTGACAAATAATGGGGTAGTGTCGAATGTCGCTGACACCTTAACCTTGCCACTTTTGCCCATCTTCTCGCCGCTCCAGAAGTCGAACCACTCACCTTCGGGTAGGTAGATCTCCTTCTCGTATTGTTGATACTCGGTCACAAAGCAAGCCATCAACGACTCACCAAAGAACAGTTGATCGTCAATTTCCCATACGTTTTTATCCTCGGGATAGTAGTAGGCCAAAGGAGCCATCATGAGGTGTCCTCGTTGGGTGATCTGCCAAGCCTCCGAATAGATATATGGGAGTAGTTGGTAGCGTAGCTCAATGAACTTACGAGCCATCTGCTCGAACTCTGTGCCATATCTCCAAATCTCGGTCTCCGATACATATCCATGTATGCGGAAGATTGGGCTGAAAGCTCCGAATTGGAACCAACGAGCCAACAGCTCAATAAACTCTTTGTTGGTGTATTGGTCGTCATAGATTGGGTTCATAGAGTTCGAGTCGCGGAAGAATCCGCCGATGTCGTGTGACCAATATGGAAGTCCAGCCATCGTGTAGTTCAATCCAGCCGAGATCTGCTCGTCGAATTGCTCCCATGTCGAAGCTACATCTCCCGACCACACCACATTACCATATTTCTGTTGGCCTGTGAATCCCGAACGTGCAAGGTTAACCACGCGCTCGTTGGGGAACTCCTCGCGCTTACCCTCATACATCGCCTTGGTCACGAGCAACGAATATGGGTTGGCCACATCCCTAAACGGAACTCCAGCACCAGTTACCCAATCGTCACTAGGCTTGCGGTTTGGCTCCGTGCCATCCAACCATATAGAGTTGATCCCGAAGTGGAACATACTGTCGCTCAACATTCTGTAGTAGTTGGGGCCAACCTTTTGGTCATAAAAATCGAGGTGGTTGATTCCTCCCAACTTACGCTCCTTGAGGTCGTACTTCTCCAACATAGGGTCGTTGATGATCTCGGGCCATACCGACACCATGATATTCATGTTGAGTGAAGCTGTCTCTTCGGCCATCGCTTGTGGATCTGGATACTTGGCTCTGTCCCACTCGCAACCCTTGGTGCCCACTGGCCAGTAGAACCAATCTTGGACAATCATATCGACGGGGATCTCGCGGTTGCGCATCTCATTGGCATTCTCCAACAACTCCGCTTGGTCGTGATAACGCTCCCTGCACTGCCAAAAACCATATGCCTTGCGGTCAAACATTGGGGTCTGTCCCGTGAGTTTGTGGTTTAGGGCTAGCACCTCGGCAGGGCTGTCACCAACCATTATGCAGTAGTCGATCCCGTAGCCGCCACTACTTGTGAATGTGGTCATGTTGTAGTCGGGCTCGTTGTAGTAGACGTTTCCAGCAATCTTAGAACCTGAGTTTTCGAACTCGATGGCGTACTCCTTGCCA
Organism: Rikenellaceae bacterium; assembly: GCA_047173955.1. Classification (GTDB taxonomy): domain Bacteria; phylum Bacteroidota; class Bacteroidia; order Bacteroidales; family Rikenellaceae; genus Alistipes. Next base: position 22,375 of record JBCQUO010000020.1, on the reverse strand, counting down.
GCCTCCAACTCCTTGACTCCCGAATATGTCGTGGGTACCCACACTGTGTTGTAGTTAATGATCTGGTCACCATCTATCACCAAACGGATATTTCCCCTCATTCGGTTGGCCTTGTCACTCACCACCATAAACGTATACAGGCCGCTCTTTGTGGGGGTGAAGGTTGTTGTACGGATATTTGTTGGATCTTTGATCTTCGACTTAGCTTGGATCACATTCTCCACATCGGGGTTTGGGACGTTAACAACATCTGCCCCCTTTGCTACAGTTGCCTTTTCGACGAACTCAATCTCGCAGTGAGGTTGGTTGAAGTCTGTCACGGAGTAGTTATTCCAATATATACCATAGTTATTTGTCGACACAAAGAATGGAACCGCCACCTCTTGGTTGAACTGCTCAATGCGTACAGGCACACCTCGCCAATTCATGATGCCGCTTTGGTACTGACCCAACCCATATAGAGCCTCATCGCCCACGGTGAACGACTGCGAGACCATATTGTTGTTGACCCTCTCCTTGTTGATGTATGTCATCTCGGGGCTCTCTGCCACGTATTGCTTTCCCGAAGGTGTCTTGTACTCAATCACACCCTCACTATCGACAATCACCTCTACTTTCGAGGTTTTTATTCTGAGCTTTTCGCCACTCTCTTTAAGGCTCCATTTAACACCTTGTGGCTGCAAAAGATCCACATAGTCGGGTATTTGGGGGGTCTCGTGGTCCGCTAGTTTTTTGGTGACATGCACAATAGCCTCATCTACGACCTCTATATTTATAATCATGTCGTTGTTTGTGATCTGTACCCCATCTGCGGTTTTGTCATAGGGTAGTGCAAATGGCGAACTGCACCCGATTGCAAATAACGCCATTGCCATCGAGATCTGTTTGGAAAGTTTAAATTTCATTATTTAGTGGTTTTGGTTAATACATCACAAAGTTAACATTTTTCCTTGGAATTTACATAATATTTAGGTATAATTATTATGTTTCGCTGCTTTGGGGGAATTTGGCTGGAGGATAGGAGTGCGAAACTTTTTTGCCTATATTTCGTGCAAATCGCCATATTTTTTCTACCTTTGAGAGGTGTTTGGTAGCTCTCTACATCGAGCTGCTGAATGGTAAATAATATACTATCTTGATATGAAATACATAATAATGGGTCTGGGTAACTATGGCGGTGTATTGGCCGAGGAGTTGACCAATTTGGGTCACGAGGTGATTGGGGTCGACATAGACGAGAGCAAGGTCGATCTATTGAAGGACAAAATCGCGACATCATTTATCTTGGATGTCACCGACGAGTTGGCCCTCTCGGTGTTGCCGCTAAGGTCGGTGGATGTTGTGATTGTGACCATTGGTGAGAATTTCGGAGCATCGGTCAAGGCGGTTGCTCTGCTCAAGAAGAATCAGGTCGAACATATCTACGCGAGGGCTGTGGACGAGGTGCACCGTACAGTCTTGGAGGCTTTCAATCTCGACTCTATCCTCTTTCCCGAAAAGGAGGCGGCCCGTAGCCTCGTGCAGCTTCTGGACCTTAAGGTCAATGTAGAGTCGTTCCAGATCGACAAGGAGCACTATGTCATCAAGTTTAATTTGCCCAAGCAGTTTTGGGGATTCAAGGTGAGCGACATCTCTTTGGAGAGTCAGTTCAACCTCAAAATCATCGCGCTGATAAAGGGGCAGAGGGTCTACAATAGCCTCGGTGTCTCGATCTTGGAGCGAGGGGTGAACAACGAATTCGAGATGGACTATCTGTTGGGCGAGAGTGACCAACTTGTCTGCTATGGCAAATATACCGATTTCGTTACGTTCTGGCGAGCAATATAAACTTATCCTAAAACTAAATCACTATGAACTTCAAAACCATACTTATCGGGCTGTTGTCCCTCCTCTTTGTCGCATGCTCTTCGAGTGATGGGGCGACCAACCTGCGTGTCGACTATGTGCGACTCCCCGAGCTAACCCAGATCAATAGCGAAGCTCCGATCTTTAGTTGGCTTATATCCCCTTTGGCTGGGGCCCAGAGTGCCTATCAAATCATCGTCTCTTCGGATGCAAAGTGCCGCGAGGCAGATATGTGGGATAGCGGCAAGGTCACGAGCGATAACTCCCATGCGGTGAGCTATGGGGGCGCACCTCTGCTACCTTCGCATACCTACTATTGGCGCGTGAAGTATTGGGACTCGGAGGGTGTGGAGCGTCCTATCTCCGATGTGCAGATGTTTGCCATGTCGTCGGGCGAGGGGCAAACCATCGTGACCGATAACCCTCTGCTTAGGCGCAAGGATGTAGCCCATTCGCCCCGACAGATAGGTGAGGGCGAGTATCAATTCGACTTCGGCAAGGCGGCCTTCGGAACTCTGAGTTTCGATCTGACAGTATCGCAAGCATCGGAGCTAACAATCCGTGTGGGCGAGCAGCTCACCTCCGAGGGGGTGATCGAGCGCCAACCCAAAGGGACTATCCGCTACCAAGAGCACCTCGTTAACCTCGCGGAGGGCGAGTCACTCTACGATGTGATCTTCAACGTCGACAAGCGCAACACGGGACCTATGGCTATCCCTGTCCCCGAGGAGTGGGGGGTGATTATGCCCTTTAGGTATGTCGAGGTGTCGGGCTTGGGTGCCAACAATGTCGAGACGATGAAGCTCTATCGGGATGTGATGTATGGCTACAAGGAGCCTCTGGGGCGCTTTAGTTCATCCAATGAGCTGTTGGATAGCATCTGGGAGATCTGCAAATATACCATCGAGGCGACCGATTTCTTGGGTTACTACATAGATGGCGACCGCGAGCGTATCCCCTACGAGGCGGATGCCTATATCAACCAACTGTGCCACTACTGTGTGGATGCGGAATATGCTATTGGCAAAAAATCTTTGGAGTACTTTATGAGCCATGCCACATGGCCTACGGAGTGGTTATTGCATACAATCATGATCGCCTACCAAGATTATATCTACACAGGTGATACACGTTTGGTCACCAAATATTACGATACCCTGAAGGCTAAAACCCTCTATGAGTTGGGGCGTGAGGATGGACTTATAAATGCCAAAAGCGACCTTGTTACCCCCGAATACCTCCTCCATATAGGGTTCAAAAAGGGCGCTAAACGCATGGCCGATATCGTTGATTGGCCTATGGCGGCCTTCACCAAGGGGGCTATGGAGATGGGCGAGAGGGATGGCCACGAGATGATGCCTATCAATACGGTTGTCAATGTTTTCCACTACCAAGCGCTCAAGCAGATGGGCGAGTTGGCCGCGGTTGTGGGGCGCGAAGATGATAGTGTTATGTTTGCGGATTTGGCCCAAAAGGTCAAGGCGACTATTAATGCTAAGCTCTTTGATCCTCAGCTAGGTGTTTATGTCGATGGTGAGGGCTCTGCGCACTCGTCGCTGCATAGCAATATGATGCCTTTGGCCTTTGGTATCGTCGAGGCGGAGAATGTGCGAAGTGTTGCGGAGTTTGTCAAATCGCGCGGAATGGCTTGTAGTGTCTATGGTGCGCAATACCTCTTCGAGGCGCTCTACAACGCAGGTGAGGGGCAATATGCGCTCGACCTTATGACCAATCGCACCGACCGCGGATGGTACAATATGATAAGTGTTGGTTCGACCATGACCCTCGAGGCGTGGGATATTAAGTATAAGGGCAACCTCGATTGGAACCATGCTTGGGGTGCTGCACCAGCTAACCTTATCCCTCGCCATATGTGGGGTATCACACCCACCTCGGCAGGGTATAAGTCGGCTTGTGTCAAACCACAGCTTGCCGATCTCGAGCTCAGTGAGATCTCTGTTCCGACGCTCCACGGGGCTATAAATGGATCCTATACGAATGTCGATGGGGTCAAAAAATATATCGTTGAGCTACCTGCCAATATGACCGCTACCTTCGAGTGTGTCGACTGCGATGTGTCGATAACCCTCAATGGAGAGGTCGTAGAGTCTCAAACCGTGGCTCTCGCGGTGGGTGAAAATGTAATTGTAGTAGAGAAAAAATAAAAAATGCTTTCTTAAGGTTTGAGAATTCAAACCTTAAGAAAGCACCACTTAATGGAGCAAAACCTTGGTTTTGCGACTAAGTCCCCACCCTTGGGAGGGGATTTAGGGGTGGGGTAAAGTATAAAAAATGTAAAAAAACCGAAAAAAAGTTCAAGCCTTAATTCGCATAAAAAAAATAGTTATGACAAAGGAAGAGTTAATGAGACGAGCTATCGAGCTCTCTGTTGAGAATGTAAAGAGTGGGGGTGGACCCTTTGGAGCCGTTATCGCTCGCGATGGCGAGATCGTGGCCTCTGGGGTCAATCGGGTCACGTCGAATAATGACCCTACGGCCCATGCCGAGGTGAGCGCTATACGTTCGGCCTGCGAAAAGCTGGGGACCTTTAACCTCGAGGGGTGCGAGATCTATACCTCGTGTGAACCTTGCCCTATGTGCTTGGGGGCGATATATTGGGCACGTCTGAGCCGTATGTATTATGGTAACAATAAATATGACGCTCAGGCTGTTGGTTTCGATGATTCGTTTATCTACGACGAGATCGAGCTTCAGCCCTCTGGGCGCAAGCTCCCGAGCGAGATCCTTCTTCGCGACGAAGCCTCTGCGGCTTTTGCTCTGTGGCGCGACAAGGAGGATAAGGTTGAGTACTAAGGAGAACGTTGCAAGGCGGCGAAATTTCAAAGATACCATATAGTTCTGATCGGTCACGTACTCTAGTACGCTCCCTCACAGCCCTATATGCTATCTTTAAAATTTCATCCACCTATCAACGTGAGTTTTGGATAAGGGAACCTTATTCAAAACACCTCTAAAATAAGTCTCCCCCAACGGTTTGGGGGAGATTTAGAGGGGGTTATCGAATATATCTCGGCTTTTTCAAAGCCGATAACCTGCGTTTTGGATAAGAAAAATAATATGAACCAACCTGAAAATAAGAATTTTTCTTATCCAAAACTCAGGTTATCAACGTCCTCTGAAGTCGGAGCAAAACTAACGTCCACTAAGGCGGACAAAACAAAAGACCATGGGCACGAGGCTCATGGTCTTTTTGTTATCATCTATTTTTCTCTCTCTGCGACTTGTTAGTCCTACATAGAAGTTGGGTTGGTATTGTCGAAGTCCAACGTTGGGTAACCACCCGATACCTCTATCCATGCGCATGCTTTGGTGCCATCCTCTAAAGAGCTGTTGTATGTAAATGCACCATTGTTCAGCAGCGACACAAAATCATCTCCTTGCATATTAGCTGAGTTTTCATAGCCAGTGACATTACTCGAAACTTCGCTATCATCGTAACCTACGCCATTGCCAGTGTAAATTGAGCTATCCCAATAGCAGCTGGTCACGGTGCCAAAGTTTTCTCCTGCGACACCACCGATGAAATAGCTACTTGAATTATCCTCCACAGAGCCGCTATTGTAGCAGTTGGTCACGCTGCCGCCAGAACTAACACTACCCATGATACCACCGATACACTTACTAGAGCTGCCCTTTACAGATGCGCTATTGTAGCAATTAGCCAAGATGTCGCCATAATCACCTGAACCCATTACACCGCCGATATTGACGTTACCTACGCTCTCCACAGTGCCGTTATTGTAGCAGTTGATTATGGTGTTGGTACTGCCAGAAGAACCTACGACACCACCGACTGAGGGGAAAAAAGAGCCATCGTAATCCACATAGATTGAGCCGCTATTGTAGCAGTAGGTCACTGTGCTAGATGATGCATATGCCGCGACACCACCGAAATATCCCCAAGTGTCTTCTATATCTGTTACAGAGATAGAGCCACTAAATGAGCAGTTGGTCACGGTGCTGTTATATGCATATCCCACGATGCCACCGACATAGCTATAGTCGTCACCCTCCAAAGAACCGCTAAATGAGCAGTTGGTCACGGTGCTGTTGCTTGCATCTCCGACGATACCTCCGATACACATATAATCCTCGGTTGTTTTGATGCTGCCCGTCATAGAGCCGCTAACATTTACATTCTTGATTGTCGCACCATCAATATAGCCGAAGAGTCCATAATCGCCCGATTCCGTTTGATCTACCTTATTGATATATAGCCCCGAGATAGTGTGGCCACCGCCATCGAATACACCTTGAAAACTTACAGATGCGTAGCTTCCGATAGATGTGAACTCAGCCCCCGCGAGGTCAATATCCTTGGTTAGCTCGAAATATACATCATCGTAATCGGTGTCACTAATGACATTAGCGCTCAACAACGCCAACTCCGACGCTGTAGAGATCTCGTAAGGGTCATCCTTGGAGCCATCTCCTACGCTAAATGAGGTTGCGGCAAGCTGATCCCAACTTGTTACTAGATCGCTGCTACTAAGCTCACACTTGAGGGTTGTGTAGGTGGCGCGTCCAAACTCAAAATCGCCACTCGAAGCGTTCGTGATACTCTTAGTGAGAACAACGCTACTTTCATCACTACTTAGGTAGAAGTTGATATCAACCGAACCATCGGACGCGATAGTAGTAGCGAAGATATTGAAACGCACCTCAGCGCCCTCACTCCCAATTTTAGTCTCCCCATCGGTGATGGTGATGGGTGAAGTTGAGCTTAGGTCGTAGAGTAGATAATCAAAGTCTGTAAATTTATAACTCGCATCCAGCGTAGCTGCGTTATTTAGGCCGCTCACCTCTACTTTCTCGATCGTGTAGCCATCGTAGTCCTCAGAGGTGATCTCCAACACAGCAGCTGCTCCCAAGTGCTTCATAGTCACATCGGTCGAGGAGATGGTATATGCAATCATCTCCTCCGAGATCATAATGGTGTGTTGAGCTCCTGCGCTCTGGGTTGTTAGGTCGAGGTTAAATCTCGAGCTGCCCGAATTAATTTGATAATCAACCACCGAGTTGGGGTAGATCAAGTTATAGTTGCCCCCCATTGACGTGCCCACGAATGTAGGGTTGGTCGCGTGGTAGCTACTCATAGTGAATTCCGATGTAGCTCCACTCCCTTCGATCGCCAAGAGTGCATCGCCCTCGTCCCACGAGATGGTCCATTCACCATCAAAAGAGACGCGCGTATCGGCATCATCACCCTCGGCAATGACACTCACGCTCACAACATCGCCGACCTCGGGTGTCGGATCGTCAACATCCGCCTTGGAGCAGGCGGCAAAAGCAGCCATGGCCGCTACATAAAGTAAAATCTTCTTCATCGTCCGTGTCGTTTAATTAAGACCGAAATAACCATTATTGGTCGTACCTTCGAGAGATCCGCACAACACACCCTCAGCTTCGATTTCGATAACCTCAATTTGAGGCGATTCGTAATTTTTTGTCATAATTTAGTTTTGATATTTAGTTTATAATTGTTTAGATATAGGCGCACAGAATCCCCAGCGGCAGAATAATAACTCTATCGCTGTGTATTTGTAATACGTTGATATGCAGTGACTTACATGAGGATGGGGGGGGTAAATCGAGGGTGCAGTTTTATGGGCGCACTGAACCACTCAATCAATGATCCGACATTCCCCATCATTGACTGAGCCCCGAAGTTGTATAGATCTTTTAATATCCCCATCTCGTTTAGATTCAATAACTTTTACTACACAAAGTACACGCAAAGATAAGTAAAATATTGTAATTAGTTCAATAAAAGGTACGAAAAGTTCGTTGGGATCACACAATTTTAACCTCTAATATCGCCTCTACTTAGCGTGCATAGCTTGAAAAAGATCTTCGGCATAGATTCTACCCACAGAGATGCTTTTGCCATCGTGGAGCTTGACAATCTGTTTGGAGTAGGTCGAAATTTGAGATTTAGCAACTAAGTATGACCTATGTATGCGGATAAACTCAGTGGGCGGAAGTAGCTCCAGAAGGTACTTTATGCTCATCTTGGTCAGCACAGGCCCCTTATCGAGCGTGTTGATTTTGATGTAGTTATCCATAGCCTCGATATAGACAATTGAGTTCGTGGGGATAGTGACATTCTGGTACTCCACCTTAATAGTGATAACGCTCTCCTTTTTATCCTCAACAGATTTGGCCTTTTGGCGCACCTCCAAAATCTGTGTCGCGCGAGATAGTGCAGCGTCGAACCTATCGGGCGAAAAAGGTTTGTGGAGGAAATCCACAGCGTTGACCTCATACCCATTGAGGGCATAGGAGGCGTGGGCGGTGGTGAAGATAAGGATGGTGTCGTGGGGTAGTTGGCGCGCGAGTTCCAAACCCGAATAATCATTCATCTCGATGTCGAGAAATACAACGTCGGGGCGGAGGAAAGTCACAGCCTCCATACCCTCCACAGGGTTGGTAAATGTGGTTAACTCTATGTGTGGGTACACTTGGCAATAGCTACTAATTATGGATAGTGCTATTGGTTCGTCGTCTATAGCTATGCATTTCATAATCGGATTTTTAGGAGTGTGAAATATTGATTTGTGGACTCCTCCTCGCCATACGATAGGGTGTAGGAGTTGGCGTAGAGAAGATCCAACCTCTTTTTGCAGTTCTTGATACCTATACTCGTCGATTTATGGCTTCTCGAAAAGATAGTGTTCTGGGTCTTAAATATAAACTCACCTTTGATAAGCGAGATGGAGATATCTATACTACTTTTGTGAGACGACGACACCCCATACTTAAACGCGTTCTCGACAAAGGTGATAAGTATCATCGGAGGGATAAGTCGACTCTCGTCGTCGATAGAGCAGTCGAAGTTAACGGATGTCTGCTCTCCGAGCCTCAGCGAATGAAGATCTATATACTCTTTGAGGTAGGTCACCTCGTCGCACAACATAACCTTGTCCTTCTCGCTATTCGACAACATATACTTAATCATATCCGAAAATTTCAGAAACACATCGCCTGTTTTGTCGGATTTGGTGATGTAGAGTCCATAGAGGGTGTTGAGGGTGTTGAGCATAAAGTGTGGGTTGATCTGAGACCTGTACAGCGACACTTCGGCGCGGTTCTTCTCGGCCTCGATGCTCTGGCGCGACTTGATCTGGTTGAACAATTCCAAGACCAACCCCAACATAATAGTGAAACAGAACTCAAGGAAATACAATACCCATATAGCCCTAAGTTTCATCTCGGTGGTGCGCTTGGGGAATGTTGTTTGGCTATTGAATTGTCTGATGTCGAGCACCTCCATTTGGGTGATTAACAGCGCAATGAGTAGTGTGGCGATCACAACCACAGCCCCCTTGTGGTATTTTTGGTCGAAGATCAACGTCAGAGGGTTGAATTTGCGGTTTATGTAGTGGATAACGGACATGTAGACCATCAGGATCATAAAGAAATAGGGGTCGATCTCAACAAAACGATCTGTTGGGATAAGGAGCAGGATGATCGGCACGAAGATGAGGTAAAAGCCGATATCTATATTTTTGAAAAGTTTCTTCTCGTCTATTATCATATTGCAAACTTACACAAAATTTCTCGAAAAATATACGTGCGCGATAAAAATATAATATACGAAAAATGGGGGTGTCTCTGTTCACAACCAAATTCGTGTCGTATACAACCAAACAGTTTGAAAGTCTAATATTATATGTAATTTTGTATGGTTTAAAAACCGAAAATTTAACCAGACTTAAAATCAAAATAACTTATATGATGAAAAGATCAACCTATTTATGCGGCATCACACTTGTCGCATTGTCGCTTATGGTTACTTCGTGTAACCAAAATGGCCAAAATGGCGGAGGAGCTGCCAAAGAGTACAAAACCCTCACTGTGGGGTTGGGAAGCAGCGATATCGACGCACGCTATTCGGCTTCGATTCGTGGAGAGCAGTTTGTCGATATCCGCCCTCAGGTGTCGGGTGTGATAACTCAAATCTTGGTCAAGGAGGGTGCCAACATAACCAAAGGCCAGACTCTCTTTGTGATAGATCAAGTGCCCTACAAAGCAGCTTTGGATGTCGCCGTGGCAAATGTAAAAAGCGCAGAGGCTAGTGTCGCTACAGCCAAACTAAATGCCGACAATGCTCGTGAGCTCCACAAAGAGTCGGTGATCTCGAGCAACGAACTTCAAATCACACTTAATACCTTGGCATCTGCCGAGGCAAATTTGGCACTTATGAAGGCTCAGGAGCAGAGCGCTCGCAATGACCTCTCGTATACGGTTATCAAGAGCCCCGTGGATGGTGTGGCTAGTATGATCCCATATCGTGTGGGAGCTTTGGTTAGCTCTTCGATCACCGATCCATTGATGAGCGTGTCGAACAACAAAAATATGTATGCTTACTTCTCTATGTCTGAGTCTCAGCTTTTGGCCCTCACGCGTGTTAGCGGATCGGCAGACAACCTAACGCAGAGTATGGACAAGGTGGAGTTGATACTTCGCGATGGCGAGAAGTATGACCAACTGGGCGAGATCGATGCTATTAGTGGTACGATCGACCGCACAACGGGAACAGTCTCTATGCGTGCGATGTTTGCTAACCCAGACCAAATGCTTCGCGATGGAGGTAGCGGTAGTGTCGTTATCACCACACAGATGGAGAATGTGATCGTTGTCCCCAAAATTGCAACTTTCGAGATCCAAAATATCGTGTTTGCATACAAAGTCGTTGATGGTAAAGCTGTGTCGTCTCAATTGGGCGTATACCCCTACAACAATGGTAAGGAGTATGTTGTGGAGTCGGGACTCGAGCTTGGTGATATTATCATTGCCGAGGGTGCAGGTCTTTTGCGCGAGGGCACACCTGTTGCTATCGAGGGAACAAAGTCAGAAACTAAGGAGTAAAAGGGTAGAGTTATGTTTGCAAAAAGATTTATAGATAGGCCGATCTTCGCAATGGTGTTGTCGGTCGCACTGCTCTTTATTGGAATCATCGGCTACACGATGCTTCCAGTTGAGCAGTTCCCCGAGATCGCACCTCCTACGGTAACCGTGAGTGCGTCATATACGGGAGCGAATGCTTCGACGGTCCAGAAGAGTGTTATCATGCCACTCGAGGAGGCGATCAATGGAGTTGAAAACATGTTGTATATGACCTCGTCGGCGAGTGCTGGATCGGCCAGAATTGTGGTCCATTTCCGCCAAGGATCGGACCCCGATATGGCGATGGTTAATGTCCAAAACCGTATCTCTTCGGCTTCGGGACAACTTCCAGCGGAGGTTACCAAGTCGGGTGTGACTTGTAACAAGAGTCGAACCAGTACGCTGAAGATGATCTCTATGTATAGCCCCGACAATAGCTTCGACGATATCTTCATTGCCAACTACATGAAGATCAACATTGAGCCTCGTTTGGCTCGTGTCAAAGGTGTGGGTGAGGTCGATGTGATGGGTCCTACATACGCTCTACGTATATGGTTAGATCCCTACAAAATGGCTCAGTACAACCTTATGCCATCGGATATCACCTCGGTGTTGGACGAGCAAAATATAGAGTCTGCAACGGGTACCTTGGGTAGTAACTCCGACAACGCTTTCCAAATCGACTTGAGCTATAGAGGCCGTTTGGAGGAGAACTTCGAGTTCGAGAATATCGTGCTTAAATCGCTCTCTAATGGCGAGGTTTTGTACCTCAAAGATGTGGCCGAGATCGAGCTCGGAGCTCAAAGCTACGATATTTTTGGTAATGTAAATGGACGTTATGGACGTACAAGTGCAATCTCTCAAACATCGGATTCAAATGCCAATGAGGTGACAATAGCCTTGGATGCCGAGATCGAGGATATCAAAAAGGATATCCCAGCAGGTTTGGAGATTGTCGATGTGATGAACACCAAAGACTTCCTCGACGCTTCATTCCGCAATGTATTCCTCACACTCTTGGAGGCTATTTTGCTCGTTATTTTGGTGGTATATATCTTCTTGCAGAACTTCAAATCGACACTTATCCCTTCGGCTGCAATCATTGTTTCGTTGGTCGGAACATTTGCCTTTATCTACTTGATGGGCTTTAGTTTGAACCTACTCACACTTTTCGCTCTGGTCCTTGTGATTGGTACTGTTGTGGATGACGCGATTGTGGTGGTCGAAGCTGTACAGAGTAAATTTGATAATGGCGAGAAGTCACCCTATTTGGCAACCATTGGTGCGATGAAAGAGGTGTCGTCGGCACTCGTTACCACCACAATTGTCTTTATGGCGGTGTTTATCCCTGTATGTTTTATTGAGGGTACGACAGGACTTTTCTACACTCAGTTTGGTCTCACGATGGCGGTTGCGGTTGCGATCTCTACATTCAACGCCTTGACGCTCAGTCCTGCGTTGTGTGCGCTGATTATGACTCCACACAAAATCGCTGAGGGTGGCGAGAAGATGAGCTTCTCGGCTCGCTTCCATATCGCTTTTGATGCCAATTTCAATAAGTTGATTAACTCCTACAAAAAGAATGTATTGTTTTTCCTTCAGCACAAAGTGTTGGCATTCTCGCTGATGTTGGCTTCGTGTGTGGCGCTGTTCTACTTTATGAGCAACACCAAGACGGCACTTGTGCCCAACGAGGATATGGGTACGATCTACGTGAATGTCCAAACAGCACCGGGATATACCCACTACGAAACAGGCAAGATCGTCAGTGAGATCGAGTCACGCCTCAATACAATAGAGGAGATTGCTGTATCTTCGATGATTATCGGACGTAATAGAACAGGAGCATCGGGAGGTAATGCCTCGATGTTTATCATCCGCCTTAAGGATTGGAGTGAGCGTACTGAGAAGGGTCAAGATGTAAACTCTGTGGTCTCTCGAATATATGCTATGACCTCGGATTTGACCTCTGCAAGCATTATGGTTATGGCCCCACCAATGGTGTCGGGTTATGGAGCAAGTAATGGTTTCGAGATCTATATCCAAGATCGTAGTGGAGGCGAGATCGAGGATCTGGAGATATATGCCCAAGAGTTTATCCGCCGTTTGGGAGCTCGCGAAGAGATCTCTCGTGTGCAGACCTCTTTTGCCACTAACTTCCCCCAATACGCAATCGAGGTCGATGCAGCCTTGTGTCTACGCAATGGTGTTGCTCCAGATGATGTGTTGAGTACAATTTCGGGATACGTGGGTGGAAACTATGTATCGAACACCAACAAGTACTCTAAGTTGTATCGTGTGATGATCCAAGCCCCTATCGAGTTGCGTTTGGACCTCGATGCACTAGACAATATGTATGTGCGCAATTCAGATGGAGAGATGAGCCCCGTGAGCCACTATGTGAAGGTTCAAAAAACATATAGCGCCCAAAACCTTTCGCGTTTCAACCTCTTCCCATCTATCTCGGCCAATGGAGTTCCAGCCGATGGATATAGTTCGGGTCAAGCGATCCAAGCTATCAAGGAGGTGGCAGCCGAGGTGTTACCTTTGGGTTATGGCTACGAGTTTGGAGGTCTCTCGCGTGAGGAGTCTAACTCGTCGTTGGAGTCAACGATTGTGATCTTTGTGGTCTGTATTGTCTTTATATATTTGATCCTCTGTGCCTTGTACGAGAGTATCTTTATCCCCTTGGCGGTGATCTTGTCTGTGCCTTTTGGATTGGCTGGAAGTTACCTCTTCACCAACCTCTTTGGCTTGACGAGCGATATATATATGCAGACGGGTATCATCATGTTGATTGGTCTGCTCTCCAAAACAGCTATCCTCCTCACAGAGTACGCTTCGGAGCGTCGACGCATGGGAATGTCGATCACCCAATCGGCTATCATGGCCGCTAAGATGCGTCTGCGTCCGATCCTTATGACCTCTATGACACTGATCTTTGGTATGTTGCCGTTGATGTTTGCTTCGGGCGTAGGAGCGAATGGAAATATTTCGTTGGGTGTAGGTGTTGTCGGAGGAATGTTGATCGGCACAATTGCGCTTATCTTTATTGTGCCAGCGCTATTTGTGATCTTCCAAAATATCCAAGAGAAGGTGATGCCAACTAGAGTTCTACCACAAGTAGAGGATTAATTAAGCTAAAGAAAAATGATGATGAAGATAAAAAATATAATAGCGGTGATGCTCCTTACCACCACCCTTAGTGGGTGTGGTCTGTACCCCAAATTCGAGCAATCTCCAGATGTCGAGATCACCGATAGCCTCTATAGTTATATCGAGGCTACCTCCGACACCACAAATCTCGCCTCGCTCAAATGGCGCGAGCTATTCACCGACCCTAAGCTCCAAGAGTTAATCGAGTTGGGTCTGGAGAATAACACCGACCTAAATGTCGCACGCCTCAATGTAGAGCAGGCACAAGTGGCCCTCACGACCTCTCGCTTGGCCTACCTACCAACCCTAAACCTCTCGGCTAACGCTTCGGTAACGAGTGTGGGTGGTGTTAAGACCAATAGCTATGGCGCGACCCTTTCGTCGAGCTGGGAGATTGATATTTTCGGTAAACTGCGCAACGCCAAACAACAAAGCAAAGCTCTTTTGGAGCAGAGCGTAGCATACCAAAAAGCTGTCCAGACACAGTTGATCGCCTCTATTGCTACCAATTACTACTCGTTGTTGATGTTGGATGAGCAACTCGATATCAGCCTTCGCACATTGACTATGTGGGACGAAAATATCAAGGTTATGGCCGCTTTGAACCGCGCAGGACGTATCGACAACACCTCTGTTTTGCAGTCACAGGCCAACAAATCATCTCTCGAGAGCTCGATCGTCTCTGTTGAGGAGCAGATCAAAGTGTTGGAGAATAACCTCTCTACACTCCTTAAGATTGTGCCACAGCATATCGAAAGAGGAGTTATTGCGGATGTTGATCTCCCCGAGGAGTTGAGCGTGGGACTTCCCATTCAACTTCTTAGCAATCGTCCCGATGTGCAGGTCGCAGAGTATGGATTGGCCCAAGCATTCTACGCTACAGCTCAAGCTCGTTCTTCGCTCTATCCGAGTTTGACTCTGGGTGGCTCGATCGCATATAGCGATGGCTCGTCGGTGGTTACCGACCCTTCGGATTTGATCTATAACCTCGCTGCCTCGTTGTTGCAACCAATCTTCAATGGACGCTCTTTGCGCGGACAGTTGCAGATCTCTAAATCGCAACAAGAGCAGGCTCTTTTGCAATTCAACCAAACAGTTCTCGATGCAGGTGCAGAGGTTAATATCGCACTCATAGAGTGTCAAAGTGCACGCGCACGCATAGCCCATGAGCAGTCGCAGATTGATTACCTCCAACAAGCTCTCCGAAGTGCTGAGCTACTTATGAAGCATGGTACATCGACCTACTTGGAGGTGCTGACCGCACAACAAAGTCTCCTCTCGGCAGAGCTCTCTTTTGCATCAAGCAAATACGATCAGTCGGCAGGAGTTGTGAACCTCTATAGAGCCTTGGGCGGTGGGGTAGAGTAACGTTGTGTTTTATCGACTTTAGGTTAGAGGCTGTTTAAGAGGCTGACTTCCTCACGCTGGCGGGCGTACAGTAAGCTGTGATTTGTCCTCCTTGCACTTTTGTGGCTGATGCCGTGAGCCGTTTTCTCGCTAAAGCATGAAATTTAATATAAAAGGAGTGGATTCTGTCCTCGAAAGCAAGCTTTCGGTTCAGTATCCACTTCTTTCATATTATTCCCCCTATGGGGGAACCCCCTCGCGGCCCCATCCCCAAAGCGAGGTAGTATCACCCATAACACAGCCTTTTCTCAGTCCGTCCCAGTAATTCTCACTATGACTAGAACAAACTGAGACGGGCTGGGGAAACTGAGTAGGACTGAGAAGAACCTGAGACAAGTCAAAGTAGCGAGGAGTGCCACTCGGTTGAGGGGGGTAATATAAAAATAGTGTCACGGACCGAAAATTTATTTTCAAGGTTCGTGACACTATTTTTATATTATGCGTTCACCAGAGGTGAACTTCCGCGCGCGCAACAGCACAACAACCGCTAGAGATAACAAATCACAGCTTGCTGTGCGCCCGCCGGCGTGAGGCAGTTTAGCCTCTTAAAAAGGCATCTCCCCCTCCATTAGATCCTACTTGTTTACTTGGAACTTAGTGATTCCGTCGCGAAGGAAACC
Source organism: Rikenellaceae bacterium (assembly GCA_047173955.1). Lineage (GTDB taxonomy): Bacteria > Bacteroidota > Bacteroidia > Bacteroidales > Rikenellaceae > Alistipes. Next base: position 6,437 of record JBCQUO010000020.1, on the reverse strand, counting down.
TACGATTTGAGTTGCAGCGGCCAAACCAGCGTTGATATTAGCCTCAGCAGTCTCAGCACCCATCTTCTTCGATGTTGCGAAGAAACGTTTTCCGAACTTCTCAGCCATCTCGGCAGCAGTAGCTGGAGCGATATCTGAGATATACTTAAGGTCTGTGCGCTCTGTCATAGCCTCGATCACACCCTGCTCGTCGATAACCTCCTTGCGTGCTGTGTTGACCAAAGTTGCACCCTTAGGCATTGAAGTCAACAATTTGTAGCCGATAGAGTTCTTAGTCTCCGAAGTTGCTGGGATGTGCAACGACAAGAAGTTTGCACGAGAGTAAAGCTCCTCGATAGATGACACCTGCTCAACACCATCGTTTGTGAATACAGAAGCATCTGTAACGAATGGGTCGAAAGCGATCACGCTCATACCCAAAGCCTTACCCTTGAGGGCTACCAAGCGACCAACATTTCCATATGCGTGGATAGCCAATGTCTTGCCCGACACCTCAGAGCCTGTGCCCGGAGTGAATTGGTTGCGAGACATAAAGACCATCATCGAGAGTGCAAGCTCAGCTACAGCGTTTGAGTTTTGGCCCGGAGTGTTCATTACAACAATTCCGCGAGCCGAAGCAGCAGCTAAATCAACATTGTCGTAACCAGCACCTGCGCGAACAACGATTTTGAGTTGTTTAGCAGCGTCGATAACCTCCGAAGTTACTTTGTCTGAACGAATAATGATTGCATCAACATCTGCTACAGCCTCCAACAACTCCGCTTTATCTGTATATTTCTCCAACAAAGCCACTTCGTAGTTTGCAGCCTTAATAATCTCTGTGATTCCCTCAACAGCCTCCTTTGCGAATGGCTTCTCGGTTGCGATTAATACCTTCATTTCTAATTTAGTATCTGAATTATTTGTTCATATTCTCAAACTCCTGCATGCAAGCGATCAACGCCTCCACGCTCTCTTTTGGCAATGCGTTGTAGCAAGATGCGCGGAAACCACCTACCAAACGGTGACCCTTGATTCCGACCATTCCCTTGCTCTTTGAGAACTCCATAAATGCAGCTGCTTTATCCTCATTGCCCTCGCTCATCACGAAGCAGATGTTCATATTTGAACGATCCTCTTTGACTGCTGTACCAACGAACATTGAGTTGCGCTCGATCTCTGAGTAAAGCAACTCTGCCTTCTCTTTGCAACGGCGGTTCATCTCCTTCACGCCACCAACAGATTTAACCCACTTTAAAACCTCGTTAACAACGAAGATAGGGAGTACTGGAGGAGTGTTGAACATTGAGTCGTTCGCCACGTGTGTGTTGTAGTTAACCATAGATGGCAACTCGCGAGTAACCTTCGCCAACATATCCTCACGGATAATCACAAAAGCAACACCTGAAGGGCCCATATTTTTTTGAGCTCCACCATAGATCATAGCATATTTTGTGATATCAATCTCGCGGCTTAGGATGTCTGAGCTCATATCTGCGATCACAGGAACTGGAGAATCCAAGTCTGTGTGGTACTCAGTACCATAGATTGTGTTGTTTGAAGTGATGTGAACATAATCCAAGTCAGAGGGGATCTCTACGCCCTTAGGGATATATGTAAAGTTTTTGTCGCTAGAGTTAGCGAGCTCAACAACCTCGCCATATAGCTTAGCCTCTTTGATCGCTTTCTTTGACCATACACCTGTGTTGATATAACCAGCCTTCTTGTTCAAGAAGTTTGCAGGGATATTAAAGAACTGTGTACTTGCGCCACCACCAAGAAAGAGAATTTTGTAGTTCTCAGGAATGTTAAGTAGCTCTGCAAGAGTTGCTTTAGCTTCGCCGAGCACATCTTCAAAATCTTTTGTGCGGTGCGAAATCGAAAGCAGAGAGAGTCCAGATCCATTGAGATCAATGATTGCTTTGGTAGCATTTTCGAGAGCCTCTTGCGGAAGAATCGATGGTCCCGCATTAAAATTGTGCTTTTTCATAGAATTGATTATATTCAAAAAATGTAGTTTGTAATTCTTTAATATGTTATTACATATTAATTATAATAAATATTGTCAAAAATTTACTTTGTGGGTCTCCCCACATGTTAGTTCAATAACGCAAAGGTAATGAAATAAATTTAACAATGTACTCCATAACCGTTTTTTTTTACTATAAAATGTGGCAAGTGATATTTTTTTACGTTGTTTTTACTAATTTTGTGAAAAATTATAAAGCCAATGATACGTTCAATGACAGGCTTCGGTAAAGCCGAGGTGACAGTTGCCAACAAAAAGATTACCATCGAGATCAGAACTCTCAACTCTAAACAGATAGATCTCTCGATCAAGATGCCATCCATATATAGACAAGCGGAGGCCGAAGTGCGAAATCTCCTATCGAAAGGTGTTCAGCGCGGAAAGACAGACCTATATATATCTGTAGCGTCGAATGGGGTAGAATCGCCCTCTAAGATCAATAAACCACTCTTTGCGGAGTACTACAAGCAGGTTGTCGAGGCGTGTCAAGAGGCTGGGTTCGATGGGGCGATTGATAACTCAACGATCCTCGCTGTGTTGCGTATGCCCGATGTCGTGTCGGCCCAAACCGAAGAGATCGACCCTTCGGAGATCGAGGCTTTGATCCAAGGAGTCAAGGACGCAATCACCCACCTCAATGAGTTCCGCGAGCAGGAGGGTACAATATTAATAACAGATTTACTTCGTCGCGTATCGCTTATCGAGGAGTACAAAGAGGCGGTCGTGCCATTTGAACAGGCTCGAATAGAGGTTGTAAAGGAGCGCATTCGTGAAAATATTGAAAAACACAATGTCGCTGTAGACAATAACCGTTTCGAGGCGGAGATGATTTTTTATGTCGAGAAGTTGGATATCACCGAGGAGAAGGTGCGCCTTGCGAACCACTGCAACTACTTCCGTGAGGTGGCAGCCCAAGAGGAGGGCGCTGGACGTAAGTTGGGATTTATCACCCAAGAGATGGGGCGCGAGATCAACACAATGGGGTCCAAAGCAAACAACGCCGATATCCAACGTCTGGTGGTCCAGATGAAGGATGAGTTGGAGAAGATCAAGGAGCAAGTTTTAAATATTTTATAAGTTGATAGGAGTTATTTTACGAATATGTCCAAGAAGTTAATCATATTTTCTGCCCCCAGCGGAAGTGGCAAGAGCACAATCATAAATGAGTTACTAACCAAATTTTCGCAGCTAGAGTTTTCGATCTCGGCAACCTCTCGCGCACCTCGTGGTCAAGAGCAGGATGGTCGCGAGTATTACTTCCTCACCCCCGAGGAGTTCGCTCAGCGTGCCCACGACGATGAGTTCGTGGAGTGGGAGGAGGTCTACGCAGGGACCTGCTATGGCACCCTCAAATGCGAGATGGAGAGAATTTGGGCCAAAGGGAATGTTATAATCTTTGACGTGGATGTGATGGGTGGAATCCGCCTCAAAAAGATCTTTGGCGAGGATGCTTGTTCGATCTTTGTTATGCCCCCTTCGATCGAGGAGCTTCGCAGGCGTTTGGTGGGGCGTGCTACCGATGCCCCCGAAGTTATCGAGAAGCGTGTGGCAAAAGCCGAGGCGGAGATCTCTAAATCACCCGAGTTCGACCACATTATCGTTAACGATGTGTTGGCCTCGGCTGTAGCAGATACGCAGAGTGTGATTAACAACTTTTTAAGCGAGTAGAGTTGAAACGGATAATGTTATACTTTGGGTCGTTCAACCCGATCCACAAAGGGCATATCTCCTTGGCGGAGTATGCCATAAGGGAGGGTGTGTGTGACGAGGTAGTGATGGTTGTCTCGCCTCGCAATCCGCTCAAAGAGGCTGAGGATTTGGCCCCCGAGGTCGATCGCTACGAGATGGTAGAGATCGCATGTGGGGAGTCCCAATTTCCCGAACGAATCAAACCCTCTCTCATCGAGTTCTTGTTGGAGAGACCCTCATACACCATTAATACTCTTCGCCACCTGAGCGAAAATTACGCGGAGGGTTGCCTCTTTTCGATTCTTGTGGGTGGAGATATTATCCCTCAGCTAAGCAAGTGGCGCGATTACCAAGAGATCTTGAATAACTATAATATATATGTATACCCACGTCGCGGAGAGGTCATAGATCTCTACCTCGACAAGATCACCATTTTGGAGGGTGCTCCATATTTTGACTATTCGTCGACCCAAATTCGCGAGGGGCTGATGCACTCCAAACATATAGGCGATGCTGTGTCGCCCAAAGTTCTGGAGTATATACGTTCCAAAGAGTTCTGGAGCCCCGAATCGCTACTTCTTAAACTCTCGGCAAAGATCGACAATGGACCAACTGCCGACCTATATGTCGAGCGCGGAGAGTGGTACTTCCACAATTCGCAGTGGGGTGAGGCGCTCAATGATTTCAATCGAGCATTGGGAGTGGAGGCCACACATAGTCGTGCCACGGAGCTTAAGCAGATGATAGAGGAGATTTTGGCATTTAGACATACTGATATATATAACCCATAAGCATACTATGAAAAAATTAAAAATAGCTCTTCTCGCAGGGGGAAACTCCTCGGAGAGAGAGATCGCACTAAATAGTGCCGCGCAGATTGAGTCGGCTCTCGATAGTTCAAAATATGATATTACACTTATCGACATCCACCACCGCGATTGGTCATATACCTCGCCCGAGGGGGTAAAATACCCGATGGATCGCAATGACTTCTCGTTGACTATCGAGGGGCAAAAGTGCACGTTCGACTATGCGCTAATCATAATCCACGGCACCCCGGGCGAAGATGGTATGTTGCAGGGCTACCTCGAGATGATGGGTGTGCCCTTCTCGTCGTGCTCAATGACCTCTTCGGTTATTACATTCGACAAGGTGTCGACCAAGCGCGCTGTAGCCTCGTGTGGCATAAATCTCGCTAAGGAGATCTTTTTGCAGAAGGGTCAGCCGTTCGATCCTCAAGAGATCGCTGCGGAGCTGGGATTGCCTATCTTTGTAAAGCCTAATGCGAGCGGTTCGTCGTTTGGTGTGAGCATGGTCAAAAACCAAGAGGATATAGCCGCGGCTATCGAGGCGGCCTTTGCCGAGAGCGATGGAGTCTTGATCGAGGAGGCTATCGTAGGGCGTGAGGTGAGCTGTGGAGTGATGATAACAGCCGATAAAGAGTATGTGTTGCCAATCACCGAGATGTTCACCAGTCGCGACTTCTTCGATACAGAGGCCAAATATACCGCAGGTCTGTGTCGCGAGATCACACCAGCCGAGGTGAGCGACGACATTAAACGCAGACTCAACGAGATGACCCTCGCGGCTTATAAAGCATGCAGGTGTAGGGGAGTGGTGCGCATAGATTTCATTATCACAGAGTCTGGTGATCCATACCTAATCGAGGTCAACGCAATCCCGGGAATGAGTAGCGGAAGTATCATTCCTCAGCAAATCCGCGCTATGGGTATGACTATCGGTGAGTTCTACGATATTGTGATCGAAGATACATATAAATCACAGTGTGCCCTATGATGATCGAGATAGATGATAAAATCGTAAGCATCGACCTTCTGCGCGAACATTTCGCCTGCGATGTTGCACAGTGTAAAGGTATCTGCTGCGTCGAGGGCAATGCAGGTGCACCGCTCGAAATCGAGGAGGTCGATATACTCGAACAGGAGTATGACAACTATAAACCCTATATGACCGCCGAAGGTGTTGCCTCGGTCGAGAAATATGGCTTCATGGTTATCGACGAGGATGGCGACTATACGACACCTCTGGTCAATGATGCCGAGTGCGCCTTTGCCTACACCGAAAATGGTGTTACGCTGTGCGCCATAGAGAAGGCTTGGAGAGCGGGGGAGTGCTCCTTCCCTAAACCCATCTCGTGCCACCTCTATCCCATCCGCCTCATCAACCTCTCTAACGGAACAGTCGGGCTCAATTACCATCGTTGGAGTGTATGTCGTTCGGCCTGCTCAAATGGCAAAAAGCATGGTATACCTGTCTACAAATCTTTGGAGGGTGCCATAACACGTCGTTTTGGTGCGGAGTTCTATTCGGCTATGGAGGTGGCGGCAGGGTTGATCGAGAGTGAAGATTAGTTTTTTTAACCTTGATTCACATTATTTATATCTTGTATATTAAGCAGATATATATTTTTGAGACCATTTGATCTAAAAAAGGTCAACAAATATTTTGTAATTAAATAAAAAAGGTCTATATTTGCATTCGCTTTGGGGTTCCAAGGGTAGGCTTTTATGGTTTGCTAGGGGCTTTGGAGCAAAGGTTAGGAGGGATGGGTGAGTGGCTGAAACCACCAGTTTGCTAAACTGACGTACGGGTAACTGTACCGGGGGTTCGAATCCCCCTCTCTCCGCTGGAAAGTTCTCACACAGAGGACGTTAAGCGGTCAAAACCCTACAAATCATTGATTTGTAGGGTTTTTTCGTATATACTGCGTCCTACTTAC
>JBCQUO010000019.1:0-33861 GCA_047173955.1 Rikenellaceae bacterium | reverse complement strand
CTAGGGGGCCGCAATGACGTTATTAATTCATTCGTTAACTCCTAACTCCTAACTCCTAACTCCTAACTCCTAACTCCTAACTCCTAACTCTTAACTCTTAACTCCCAACTCCTAACTCCCAACTCCTAACTCCTAACTCCTAACTCCTAACTCCTAACTCCTAACTCTTAACTCTTAACTCCTAACTCCTAACTAAAAATGAAAAACATACTACTAACAACCACCATACTGTCTGCTGGAGCGCTCACAGCCGCCGCCGCCCCCAAATCCAAACCCAATGTGATATTTATTATGGCCGATGATTTGGGATGGGGAGATGTCGGATTCAATGGCAACAAAGTGATCCAGACCCCCAACCTCGATGCACTAGCCTCGGAGGGTATCATCTTCGACCGATTCTATGCCGCTTGTGCCGTATCGTCACCCACGCGCAATAGTGTCCTCACGGGGCGAAACCCCTATCGTACAGGTATCTTCCACGCCAATGTCGGCATCATGCGCCAAGAGGAGATCACGCTGCCCGAACTTCTCAAATGTGAGGAGTACACCACGGGGCACTTCGGTAAGTGGCACCTCGGAAGCCTCACCGACAAAGAGAAGGATGCCAACCGCGGAAAGGTGGGCAATAGCGTCGAGGTGAATCCCCCCTCGCTCCATGGCTACGACGACTCGTTTGTTACCGAATCCAAGGTCCCGACTTATGACCCGATGATCGCCCCCGTAGCGAAGAAGGGATCGTTCTGGGATTATGTCAAGGAGGGCGAGGAGAGTAAAGCGTATGGAACAGCATATTGGAATCACGATGGATCGAAGGCCACCGAGAACCTCAGCGGAGATGATAGCCGCGTGATAATGGATCGTGTATTGCCATTTATCGAGGGGGCCAAAGCGAAGAACTCCCCATTTATGAGCGTTGTGTGGTTTCACGCCCCACACCTCCCATGCGTCGCAGGGCCCGAGCACCAAGAGCTATATAAGGATTATCCGCTCGATAAACGTAACTACTATGGCTGCATAACAGCCCTCGATGAACAGGTCGGGCGCTTGGTCGACTACCTCAAAGCCAATGACCTCTTCGACAACACGTTGATATTTTTCTGTAGCGACAACGGCCCCGAAGGGAATGACTCTGCCCCGGGCGTAACCTCGGGACTGAGAGGTCGCAAACGGTCTCTATATGAGGGCGGTATACGTGTGCCTGCGTTCGTGGTGTGGGGCGACAAGATCAAACCTCAAGGGCGCATAGAGACCCCCTGCTTCACTTCGGATTATATGCCTACCATCCTCGACATCTTGGGTATAGGGAAGAACAACACCCACCAACTCGATGGCCAGAGCATAATCCCAATGGTCGCTGGGCGTAAGCTCTCGGCAGAGCGTAAACACCCCATGGTCTTTGTCTTTGGAGATCAAGCAGCGGTCGTAGATAACAAATATAAGCTCTACTACCTAAAGAGCAAAAACGAATTTGAACTCTACGATATAACCCTCGACCGAGGCGAGACAAACAATATAGCTTCGGCTAATTCAGCACTCGTCGAAAAATATAAAGAGGTGCTCGTCGATCACCTACAAAAGTATAAATGCTCATTCCTAGGCGAAGAGTTCCCCGTAAATATGCTCTTCTCGCAGGAGTGGATAACCCCATTGGCCGAGTAGAGGACGTTGTTTGCGGCCTTGGTTGTTTGGCTGAGGTCAGAGGCTAAACTGCCTCAACCAACACAATAGCGCAAGAAGGGAGGAAACGAAGTTTCCAAGCCCGTGCGGCACGCACCGCCCGCCCGGCGTTAGGGCAGTCCAGCCTCTAAAAAAGGGTCACTTCGTGTAGAAGTGACCCTTTGGGGTTATAGATACATTCGGGCTTAGATTAGCTACCGAAGTTATCGTACAAGATATTTTCGGGTGGAACGCCGAGGCTATCGAGCATATTTACCACTGCTGAGATCATCATTGGAGGTCCGCACATAAGGTACAAACATCCCTCTGGATCCTCGTGGTTTTTGAGATAATTCTCGAAGAGTACATTGTGAACGAATCCAGCTGTATACTTCACACCTTGCTCATCTGCCACTGGGTCTGGACGGTCCAAAGCCAAGTTGAACGAGAAGTTAGGGAACTCGTCGATGATCTCTTGGAAGTCTGGCATATAAGGAACCTCCTTAAGAGCACGCGCACCATACCAGAACGAAACAGGCTTCTTGCTCTTTTGAGTCTTGAACAGATCCATGATGTGGCTACGCATTGGAGCCATACCAGCACCACCACCGATGAAGATCAACTCTTGCTCGTCGGTGATTCCATCTGGCAAGAAGAACTCACCATAAGGGCCCGACACAGTCACCTTATCTCCGGGCTTACGCGAGTAGATATATGACGAACAGATTCCGGGGTTAACATTCTCGAATGCACCAGCAGCACGGTTGAAAGGAGGTGTCGCGATACGGATATTCAACATCACGATATTTCCCTCGGCAGGGTGGTTAGCCATTGAGTATGCACGATAAGTAGGCTCTGGGTTCTTTGTCTCCAAGCTCCAAAGGTTCATCTTGTCCCAATCCTCGCGGAACTGAGGCTCAACCTCCATATCCGAGAATTTGATCGAGTCGTACTTAGGAACGTCGATTTGGATATAACCTCCACTGCGGAAATTAAGGGTCTCGCCCTCGGGAAGTTTAACGACGAACTCTTTGAGGAAAGTAGAGATACTGTTGTTCGAGACAACCTCGCACTCCCACTTCTTCACACCCAAGACCTCTTCCGATACTTGGATCTTCATATCCTCTTTGACCTTCACCTGACATCCCAAACGCCAGTGATCCTTCTGCATCTTGCGGTTAATGAAGCCAGTCTCTGTGGGGAGGATTTCGCCTCCGCCCTCCATCACTTGGCACTTACACATTCCGCACGAGCCACCACCTCCACAAGCCGAAGGCAAGAAGATTTGGTTTTCGGCGAGTGTGTTTAGGAGCGTTGCGCCACTCTCTGTGGTGATGATCTTCTCACCACCATTGATGTCGATTGTAACCTCACCCGAAGAGGTCAATTTTGCCTTTGCAAAGAGTAGGAGGCACACCAAAGCTAGTGTGACAACCAAAAAGGCAACAATCGAAACGATAATTGTTATAGTCATCTTTTCTCTTTTTTAAAGGTTACAACTTAATTCCCGAGAACATAAGGAACGCGATTCCCATAAGTCCTGTGATGATAAAGGCGATACCGGGACCTTTGAGCGCTGGGGGGATGTGCGAATATTCGCACTTCTCGCGGATAGCCGCCATCATAACGATAGCCAACCACCATCCAAGTCCCGAACCCAAGGCATATACCACCGATTGGCCCAATGACGAGATCTCGCCACCAACAACTTTTTGTTGCATAAAGAGTGAACCTCCCATGATAGCACAGTTCACTGCGATAAGTGGCAAGAAGATACCCAACTGGTTGTAGAGAGTTGGCGAGAACTTCTCGACGATCATCTCGACGAGCTGCACGAAAGATGCGATCACGGCGATAAAGATGATATAGGTCAAAAAGCTAAGGTCTACACCCTCGACCAAAGCGTCGGGTGCGAGTACGTACTTATTCAAAATGTAGTTGAGGGGCACGGTCATACACATCACAAAGACCACCGCTGCGCCCAATCCTACCGCTGTCTTGACGCTCTTCGACACGGCGATGTATGAACACATACCGAAGAAGAAGGCGAAGACCATATTGTCGATAAAGATCGACTTTATAAATAGATTTAAAGTTTCCATATCCTACTCTACTATTTTTCTTGCAAATCAGTGTTGCGTGAACGATGCCACCAGATGATACATCCAGTGATGATAAGTGCCATAGGGGGGAACAACATCAAACCATTGTTTACGTAGAATCCACCATTTGAAGCGTACCATGCCTCGGGGATTACGCGGTAGCCCATAAGTGAGCCCGAACCGAACAACTCCCTGAAGAATGCGATAGCAATCAACACAGCACCATAACCCAAACCATTACCGATACCGTCGAGGAACGCAGCCCAAGGTTTGTTACCCAAAGCGAAGGCCTCGACACGACCCATGATGATACAGTTGGTGATAATAAGACCGACATAGACCGAGAGCTGTTTAGAGACATCATAAACAAATGCCTTCAACACTTGGTCTACCAAGATTACCAACGCAGCGATAACTACTAACTGAACGATGATACGTATGCGCGAAGGGATACCATTGCGCAACAGCGACATCACAAGGTTAGCAAATGCAGTAACCGCGATAACCGACAGCGACATTACGATCGCTGGTTTGAGCTGAACTGTCACCGCCAATGCCGAACAGATACCCAAAATCTGGACGATAACTGGGTTGTTCGCGCTCAACGGACCAGTGAGGCTCTTCATATTTTTAGCCGAAAACAAGGGCTCTTTTTCTGTATTACTCATAGCTTTACTCGTTTACGTTATTTGACTTAGATTGTGCTCTTTGAGCGTCGAAGTATGGAACATACTTACCTAGGCTCTCGCTGAACATTGCTGTCACACCATCACAAGTTTTCGTTCCTCCTGTGATTCCATCTACTTGGTGGTCAAAATCTGCACTGCCCGACTTCACGCCTCCCTTCACCAAGGTGATAGATTTGAAATCGTTGCCGCTATAGATCTTCTTGCCGATGTATTGGTTTTGGTGCTTTTCGGTAGCGATCTCAGCTCCCAGACCCGGAGTCTCGCCTGCGTGGTCCATAACAATTCCCGAGATTGTGCTCATGTCGCCATCCAAAGCTACATAGCCCCAAACAGGACCCCACAAACCTGTACCTGTTACTGGCACCACAATACGACCATCCTTAGCCTCGAAGACTGGAAGTGAACCCGAAGCGAATGTCGATGGGAGGTCTCCCAACATGTCGATCACCGCTTGGCCATCTACGCCTGCTATCTTTTGTCCTTTGGTATCTACCGCATACGCCACCACGAAATCGTCGTAGTTTTGGTCCGCAGCGCCCAAAGATTCCAAAATAGCCTGCTTCTTCTCATTGAGGATATTAGCTTGCTGAAGATCTTTCAACGATAGGGCCACGAAAGCCAACGTCAATGCCACAACAACAACCATCACTGTAGAGTAGAGAAGGATATAGGCGTTACTATTCTTATCGCTCAAGAAACCCTTTGGTTTAACCGCCTCGAAAGCCGAAGCTGGTTGTTTACACAATGGGCACTCTGTAGGTAGAGTATCTCCTTTATGGACATATCCACAAACTTTACATATATATGTCTTTGCCATTTCTTCTCTATTTTACTGTTTTGATACGCTTGTTTCTGCGAGAGATGTTTGCCTCGACAACGTAGTAATCTACGAGTGGAGCCAAAGCGTTCATAAAGAGGATCGAGAGCATCATACCCTCTGGATAGGCTGGGTTAACCACACGGATCAAGATCGCGATTGCTCCAGTCATAAATCCTACGATATATTTTCCCGTATTTGTTTGCGCCGATGTCACAGGGTCGGTTGCCATAAATACAGCTCCGAAAGCGAATCCTCCAACTACGAAGTGCTCGCAAGCAGATGTCTGCATATATACGCTATCTCCGCAGAGGTTAAAGACCAAAGCCATAACGCCTCCTCCCACAAAGACACTCAACATTGTTCTCCACGAACCGATACCTGTGAACAACAAGATAGCAGCTCCGATAAGGATTGCAGCTGTAGAGGTCTCGCCGAAAGATCCGGGGATAAAGCCCCAGAAAGCATCCATCATAGAGTATGTACGCTCAGCGGCAGGGACATTGTTGGCCAACTGCTCCAAAGCTGTAGCACCTGTGTTGGCATCAATAGTCGACGTAGCACCCTCAACCCACACATCTGCTCCAGACATATAGGGAGTGTATGCGAAGAAAGCAAAGGCACGAGCCAAAAGGGCAGGGTTGAAGATATTCATTCCCGTACCTCCAAAGACCTCCTTACCAAAGATCACCGCAAAAGCAGTTGCCAAAGCCACCATCCACAACGGAATGTCGACTGGCATAACCATTGGGATAAGAAGTCCTGTGACGAAGAATCCCTCACTCACCTCGTGGCCACGAAGCTGTGCGAAGAGGATCTCGAGACCCAAACCTACGGCATACGAAACAACAACCATTGGCAAGATAGCCAAAAGACCTGTAAAGATCTTATCCATGAATGTTGTCTCCACCCCCAACATCAATGCGTTTTGAACGCCTGTGTTATAGATACCAAACAAAAATGCTGGGATAAGGGCGATAAACACAAAGATCATCGTGCGCTTTGTATCTATCGAGTCGCGGATGTGCGCACCCTTTACAGTTGTATCATTCGAAACAAACAAAAGAGTCTCGATTGAGTCAAAGAACGACTCAAACATCTCAAACTTACCTCCCTTTACGAAGTTCGGCTTAATATTATCTACAAATTTTCTAAGTCCTTTCATAGTTTAAGCCTCCTTAATCATAAAGTTAATACCGTCGCGGATCACCTGCTGCATATCTGTTTTCGATGGATCAACGAACTCGCACAGAGCGAAATCCTCCTCCACGATCTCGTAGATACCCAAGTTCTCCATTTTATCAATATCTCCTGCCATGATCGCCTTCAAGAGGTGCATAGGGTAGATATCCATTGGCAAGTACTTCTCGTAAAGTCCCGTAACGACAAATGGACGACGACCGCCATTGACGTTGGTGTCGAGTCTGTATGACTTCTTGGGGCACAACCACGAGAAGTATGTCTTCGACACAGAGAACTTTTTAAAGCGTGGCATCAACCAACCCATGAACTCATATTTGTCTCCCTCGGGGATCAATGTGATTTGGTTGGCATAGAATGCGATAAATCCATCTGCCGCGCTCTTTACTCCTGTGAGTACGTTACCCGAGATTGTGCGGATCGAATCCCCCTCAGCCTGCTCCTTGACGTTGCCCGACACGATAGATGCAATCGGAGCTCCGTTGATGATTTGGTAGTACTGTGGAGCTTTCACCTCACTTCCTGCAAGGGCGATGATCTTGGTCATATCAACCTTGCCCTCCGCGAACAGACGACCCACGATAGCCAAATCTTGGATATTGATAGTCCATACCAACTCACCCTTCGAGATCGGATCTACGTGGTGAATATGAACTCCCACATTTCCTGCTGGGTGCTTACCCGCAAAAGATGTAAACTCAACACCCTTCACATCGCCTAGTGCGCTCTGCTCCTTGGCGTTTAGGCCAAAGTTCACCGCGCCCGAAGTGAGTGACTTCAACACCTCGATACCCTTTTGGATATTTGCCTTCTCGGCTGCCAACACGAAGTTGTAGTCGGGAGCGAGTGGTGCAGAGTCAAACGTCGAGACGAAGATCGACTTTGGAGTCTGTGATGGGTCGGCAATAATGCCATAAGGACGTTGGATAATCATAGACCAAAGACCCGAGGTCAATAGCAGCTCTACGACCTCGTCGCGAGTAGCTTTTTGTGGGTCTACGATCGCAAACTCCTTGAAGGTTTGGGTAGCGTCAGCATCGACTACAACATTGAGGATCTTGCGTTTCTCTCCTCGGTTGATAGCCGAAACTGTACCACTTACGGGCGATGTGAAGATCACGCGCTCATCATACTTACTGTAAAATAGCGGTGCTCCTGCATCAACCTTTTCGCCTACCTTAACCAATAGTTTAGGGGTGATCCCCTCAAAATCAAGCGGTGATATAGCATACTGAGTTGCCAAAGGTAACTTCTGCAACTTCTTCTCTGCTACACCCTCTAGTTTGATGTCGAGGCCCTTACGTAATGGAATGTTTTTCGACATGGTTAATTATTTATAAATTGTGTTTGAATTATTGATTCCGAACTGTGAATACAATAACAATGTATTCCGCCACGAAGTTACAACTTTTTTCCTATATGGATTAAACTTTGCAGGATTATTTTTAAAATTTCTTGAAAAATCTTACTTTTGCAAAGAAATAAATGCCCCATGAAGCCCCAAATAGTCGATATACACACCCACAACACGATAAATAGCCACGCGACCATCACCTCGCATGGCACGCATCCGTGGTGTGCCGACGAGGCTACCTTACCCCTCGACCTAAGCGAATTTGAGGGGGTCGATGCCGTGGGCGAAATAGGGCTCGACTACTGCTGCTCAACACCCCCTCACACCCAACAGAGGCTCTTTGAGGCACAAATGGAGGTAGCCCAGAGGCTCAACAAAATCGCCGTTATACACTGCGTGAGAGCATATAACGAGACACTCTCGACACTCTCTAAATATCGACTGCGGTGCGTTATTTTTCATGGCTTCATCGGCTCCGCGCAACTGCTCCGTGAGATCACTCGCCGAGGGTACTACGTATCTTATGGTGAGCGTACATTCTCCTCGCCCAAAACCATCGAGGCGCTGCGCCAAACACCCCTCGACAGATTGTTCCTCGAGACCGACCAAAGCAGCGTCGATATAGAGACAATCTACAACAAAACAGCCTCGACCCTAGGGGTTTCGATCGAGGCTCTAAAAGATATTATTTACAACAATTACAAGCAAATTATTAGATAACAATTATGATGGATCAGTGGCTAGAGCGCACATCGCTCCTCTTGGGCGAAGAGAAATTAACAATACTTAAAAACGCAAATATCCTCGTCGTAGGGCTCGGAGGGGTGGGGGCCTATGCCGCCGAGATGATCGCGCGCGCAGGGGTCGGACGCATGACAATAGCCGATGCCGACATCGTGGGGGTGACCAACATCAACCGCCAACTCGTCGCCCTGCATTCAACCCTAGGATGCGAAAAATCCGAAGTCCTAGCGGCAAGACTCCGCGACATAAACCCCCAAATAGAACTCACCGTTGTCAACGAATTCATCCGCGATGAGCTCACCGACCAACTCCTCGACTCCACAAAGTTCGACTACGTGGTCGACTGCATAGATACCCTCTCGCCCAAAATGGCCCTCATCAAAGGGGCCCTCGACAGGTCAATACCCCTAGTGAGCTCAATGGGCGCAGGTGCCAAAACAGACCCCACACTCATGGAGATCAAAGATATATCCAAAACCCACCACTGCCCCCTAGCACATATGCTCCGCAAACGTCTCCACAAAGTGGGCATACGCAAAGGCTTTCGTGCAATCTTCTCGCCCGAACCCATCCGCGAAGGGGCAATGATCCTATGCGAAGAGCAAAACAAAAAGTCAAACGTCGGTACTATATCATATATCCCAGCCCTCTTCGGCATAGGCTGCGCCTCGGTGGTCATCCGCGACTTGATAGGCGAGATGTAGGTTGCTTGGCTGCTGTTTAAGAGGCTGGACTGCCCTAACCCCTCGCGGCCCCACTACACATAAGCGAGGTGGCAAAATAATGGTGAATGATAAATGGTGAATGGTGAGTGACGAAGCAAGATAAATGAAGCATGGATCAAACGGAATGTGAGCTTTCGCATGTGACTTTCTCGCTTTGATGATGCTGCGACTTTAGGTCCCCCAACGGGGGAATAATATAAAAATAGTGGATACTGAACCGAAAGCTCGCTTTCGAGGGCAGAATCCACTATTTTTATATTAAACGTTCATTGAAGGTGAACAAAAGTCGCGGCATTAATACAAAGCGCAAGGAGGACAAATCACAGCTTGCTGTGCGGCCGCCCGCTGTTAGGGCAGTCTAGCCTCTTAAAAAGTAGCCTCTTAAGGCAGCCAAGCATACAGCCGAAATTTACATACTCAATGAGTCGGCGGAAATTTTCTCTTGGAGAATAATATCTTTAACGAGCATTTGTTCGCGCATGAGGTATGCTTTGGGGAATACTTTTTGGATTTTATCGAGCAGGATTACTGCCTCCTCTTGAGTCACGCAGTTTCCGGCACTCACTTTGAAGTATGGGTTTTCGTAGATCATGTAGACCGCTTCGTCGGGGAAATTTTCTACGAAGAGCTCTTTGGCGGCATCGGCCTTGGCGCGCGCTGTGGGGCTATTGTCGAAGAATATACCTATTCTATAGCCGAGGAATCCATTTTTATCTGTTTGACGCGATATTTGCGACAGGGCGCTTTGAGCCTCGGGGGATTCATTTATGACGACCGTAGCTTCTGTGGCCGACGATGGAGATGTAAGGTCACGTTTATAGCTATTGAGGTTTTGCGCTTGGGCCATAGAGATTGTCGCTACGGCGAGTGAAATAATAATTTTTCGTATCATTTTCGTAATAAATTTTCAAAGTTCATATCTATTCTGCCCCCTTTGACCCCTCTGCGCGACAGGATTTTTACCTTTCCTGCACGCTCTATTGCGAGGCTAAAATCCACTGTTATGCGCTCCATGTACCTCTCTATCGGGTGTCGGCTCATGACATAAATTGTCGCAGGGTCGTCGTGCGACATCACCCACTGGGTCTCTATCTCCGTTGCCCCTACTGGGGGGATCTCCACGCTCTGGGCTAGGTTAAGTGTTGTGAGCTTTTGGCCACCTATGCGCACGCTAATCTCACCGCTTTGCAGGGTCACGCTCTTGTCGGAGTCGTTGCGCACCGCCACCTTTGCGCGCACGAGGTTCTCCTCCGCGCCATAGCTCTCGGCCCACACCACCCCTTCGATCGCTATCCCTTTGGGTAGCAGCGTGCACGACGAGGATAGTAGCACCACAAAGATAGTGACTATATGGTAAAAAGCGACTCTCATGGCCCTAAATTTTTTGCCCTATATATATCCGCGCTATTCCGCAGCTCTGGGTTCGTATCTTGCAGTCGACCAACCCTTCGCGCTGCATCATCTCGACAAATGTGGCAGGGGTGACAAATTCGTCGACCGAGGCAGGGAGGTATTCGTATGCCTTGCGATCCTTCGATATTAGCCCTCCGATGAATGGTAATATGTGTCGTGAGTAGAGGTCGTAGAACCACTTAAATATTGGGTTTTCGGGGTTCGAGAACTCCAACACGACGATATGTCCACCACTCTTTGTGACGCGCACCATCTCGTTGAGCCCCTTTTGTAGATCTCCGAAGTTGCGCACTCCAAAGGCCACGGTCACCACATCGACGCTTTGGTCTGCGAGGGTTATCTCCTCAGCTACTCCGCACCTCAGCTCGACACGTTGCTCGATCCCTTGGGCCTCCACCTTTTGGCGAGCCACGGCCAACATACCCTCCGAGAGATCTATACCTATGATCTTGGCCGATGGGATCTTGCGTGCCATTGCAATTGCGAGGTCTCCCGTTCCTGTTGCGAGGTCGAGAACAATACTTGGCGAAAACTTCTCGACAATCTTCACCACGCGTCGTCGCCACACCTTGTCGATCTGCACCGAAAGGATATGGTTGAGTCGGTCATATTCGGGGGCTATATTGTCGAACATCTCCTTCACCTCTTCGCTCTTCGAGGACTCTTCTCTATTGTATGGTTTCATCTAAAAACTTGGTTGTAAATTATTTGTATTTCATTATCTCGTCGGGCTTGATTGTCGCGACAATCCGTGTGGGGATTGTCATAACCGCCAGAACCACCACCACAACGCCCAAATTGAGCCCCACGATCCACCCCACACCGAGCTCTATGGGGACTTCAGAGAGCATGTATCCCGACGCTTCGAGCTTCAAGACTCCCCACCGACTCTGCACCCCACAGAGCACAAGGGCGATCGCATTGCCCCACGCCAAGCCCCGAAAAATCACACTCATCGAGCGGTATAAAAAGATCTTGCGCAGCGACTCGTTGGTCATCCCCAGAGCCTTCAACACCCCGATCATCTGCGTGCGCTCCAACACCAAAATCAGCAGCGCGGTGACCATATTAAACAGAGCGACGATCATCATGATGGAGATCACCACCACCCCATTTATGTTGTGTGTGTTGAGCCAATCAAAGAGCGAGGGGTAGATCTCTTGGAGCGACAGGGCTCTGATCTGCTCCAACTTGCTATCTGTGTCAAAGGTAATCTTTTTATTTATATTTTCGGCTATCTCGTCTCCATTGTTGATCTCGTTGATCCAAATTTCGCGCCCCGATATTTGCGACGGCCCCCATCCATTTACCCCTCTGAGGGTCTCAATGTCGGCAACGATCACCCTCTTCTCGATCTCGCCTATCCCCGACGCAAAGATCCCAGCCACCTTGAACGTCAGGCGCGAGATCTCGCCACCGCTCTCATCGCCAAAGAGCAGCTCGAGGCGTTGCCCCACATCGAGGGTCATATCGTCGGCCAATGATTTGGAGATCAACACTTCGCGACGTGACCTCCCTGTGCCAAATTGGGGTAGTTCACCGCTCGTGATGTGTCTCTCGAAGAATGGTGTGTTGTAGAGTGAGTCGACACCCTTGACCACAACCCCTTCGATCACACCCCCTGCGCGAGCTATGGCTCCGCGGAGAATGTACGATGATTGTCGGGTGAGGGAGGGTTCGTCGCAGATGATCTGGTCGAGCGAGGGGCTATCCTCGATATAGAGCCCTTGGGAGGGTTGCACACCACGCGTGTGGGTGACCACAACATGGCCCGACAACCCCGATAATTTGGCGTTGATTTGGGACTTAAACCCACCGATCACAGCTATAGTGATAATCATAACCACAACACCCAGAGCAACAGCAACCGTGGCCACTCGCATCATGATGCTTGGCTCCTGACTTTTCGATTCGCGCTCGCTGCGTCGTGCTATGAAATACTCTAAGTTCATGACAAAAAAATATCTAAAAGAGCATAAAAGGTGCTTTTCTTGTTAAAAATATTACGTTAGTTGTGATAATATGGTGCAAGGTAACACATTTTTTCTTATTTTTGACACCAGATGCAAAAACAATGCTCCAAAAAGTTGGATGCAATTTTGCGATCAGCCTAAACGTTAGTTAGGACAAAGGGCGAGCGTTATGACGTGGAGTTTGTTGCGCTTGCACAATTTACCTATTTTTAAAAGAGAATTAAGATGTTACTTCAAACACTACAAATGGGGGCCTCTGACCCTGCTGTTGCAAACAATGGATTTGCAGCGTTCACCTCGTCGGGAGCTTTTTTCCTGATGATCGCGATTGGAATCGTAGGATTTATAGTTCAAAATAGACTTCAATCGGTATTTAAAAAGTATTCGGCTGTCTCGTCACCCAACGGCATGAGCGGTGCGGAGGCGGCTATGAAGATGTTGCGCGATAACAATATACACAATGTCAAGGTGGTACATGTGGGTGGACACCTCACCGACCACTACAACCCTGCAACACGTACTGTCAACCTCAGCGATAGCGTCTATTCGAGCCGCAGTGTATCGGCCGTGGCGGTTGCTTGTCACGAGTGTGGCCACGCGATTCAACATGCGAGAGACTATGGGCCGCTGGTTCTCAGATCGCAGTTGGTACCCATCGTGAGTTTCTCGTCGAGCATGGCTACATGGGTGATTATCGCTGGTATGTTGATGTTGTCGTCGGGTCTGGGCGAGACGATCTGTTGGGTCGGAATCGCTATGATCGCTATGTCGGCACTCTTCTCGATCGTAACCCTCCCTGTGGAGTACAACGCCTCGTCGCGAGCTTTGGAGTGGATGGAGAGTAGCCGCACAGTCCAAGGTGCAGCCCTTGCACAAGCCTCTGAGGCGTTAAAGTGGGCGGCACGCACATACTTGGTGGCGGCACTTTCGGCTATCGCTACGGTGCTCTACTATGTGATGATAGTGATGAATCGTCGCGACTAAACCACGGAATTCTTACGCACACACAACCCTTACCCTCCCTTTTAACCTCTTTAGAAACCCCATCTTAAAATTATGCAAGATTACAGTCGCAAGGTTGGCACAGCATGCCTAGTGCTTATTGTGATGCTGATCGTAATGGGCTATATCCCAGCGCTAAGTATCGGATGGATTGATATGCGCCGCATAGATATACTCTCGCAGATACGCTCTGCGGAGGGGGATGTTGCGTTGAGTGATGATGATCTGTTGTTCCCCAACTATGATGTCCCTACCCCCGAGGCTGTGGCCTTGGAGTTGGACGAGGAGGAGTATGAGATAGATATGCAGCAGGTGTCGGCTACGGTGGCCGAGGCCTATGAGTTGGTGGCTATGCACACACCCGAGTCTGACCAAGCAGCCAAAGAGTCCCCTGCCCGACAAACAGCTGCCCCTGCGGTGGCCGATGTCGTGAAGGCAGAGGCGGTTGCAGAGGAGATGGCGGAGGAAGAGGCGCTTAAAACAATTGATACAACTCGCCTGCTCCCACACGCTAAACTAACACTCATCGAGGATTTCGATACCACAGGGAATAACCCTCTGCATAGATTCTACGCCAAGCTCAATCACGCAAACTCTACTGTTCGCATAGCTTTTTTGGGTGACTCGTTTGTGGAGGGCGATATATTGACCTGCGACCTTCGCGAGGCGATGCAGAGTCGCTACGGAGGGTGTGGAGCTGGATTTGCCCCAGTGGATTCACCTCTGACGCGCTATCGCCGTTCGGTGAACACCACCTCTTCGGGATGGACAACATTCAACATCATGCAGAAGCGCACAACCCCCGAAGATCTAGCCTCTAACTACTTTGTCTCGGGGTGGGTATCGCGCCCCGAGAATGGAGCCTCGACCGTGTGGGAGGGGAGCGAAGCGCGTAAATTCGTCGACGAGTGGGGAGGAGTGCACCTGATCTTCATAAGTCGCGACGCGGCAACAATAGAGACAACCATAAATGGCCGCGCAGATAAGACATATCGCGTCGAGGCCAAAGAGATAGTGCAACAGATCGAGGTCAAGAGGGGCGGAATGTCGTCGTTTGGATTCAAGGTCACTTCGGGTGGCGAGCGGTTTATCGGCTATGGAGCCATCTTCGATGGCGGAGAGGAGGGTGGCGTTGTTGTCGACAACTACTCGGTGCGTAGCAACAACGGTCAAGCGATGTTGTGGACCAACCCAGCGATCAATGTGCAGGTAGATAGACTCGTCGAGGGGTACGACCTCGTGATCCTCCAATATGGACTCAACATCATGCAAAAGGGGGTTAATAATTACACTCGTTACGGAGAGCAGATCGAGAAGATGATCGCCTACGTAAGGCAATGTTTCCCCCAAGCTGCTGTGTTGGTGATGGGTGTGAGCGACCGTTCGATGAAGGAGAATGGCACTTACGTAGCTATGAGCGAGGCGAGCGGATTGACTCGTTACCAACGCGACGCAGCCCGAAAATCGGGAGCCGCTTTTTGGAGTACATATGACGCTATGGCGGCCCAAGGTGGGATGGAGAACTTCGTGAAGCAGGGGTGGGCAGGTAAGGACTACACCCACATAAACCTAGGCGGAGGACGACAAGTGGCTATGGCTTTGACCGATGCACTTATCTATGACCACTACAAATCATGCCCTCCCGTGGTTCGCAAAGAGTACGAAAATGTGATCCCCCAAGGGGCCACAACCTTGATTGGCAAAGATGTAGAGGTGCCAGCCATTAACCCTTCAGTCGAGTAGAGCGCATATGGATTGGGGCCTTATACCACAACACCTCACAGATAGTGTGATGGATCTGTTGAGCTACAACCCTCAGCAACCAATGATCTTTAGTAGTGGTATATTCCTGTTCCTCTTTACCGCTTTTGTCCTTATATATGGCCTTCTGAGGCGCTTTCCTTCGCCACGCATACTCTATGTAGTCGCCTTCTCGTTGTACTTCTACTACAAGTCGAGCGGACACTATTTCGGGCTGCTGATCTTCGCTTCGCTGAGCGACTATACCCTCGCTCAATATATCTATCACTCACGTTCACAGCGTTTAAGGAAGATTCTGGTGGTTTTGAGTGTGCTTATAAATATCGGAATGTTGGGCTATTTCAAATATACCAACTTCTTCATAGATATAGCCAACAATATCTTCGGGAGCGGATTCCTTGAGTTCCAAAATATCTTCCTCCCCGTGGGTGTCTCATTCTTTGTTTTCCAGTCGCTGAGCTACACCATAGATATCTATCGTCGTCGCCTCAAACCCCTCGATAGTTGGACGGACTACCTCTTCTACCTGAGCTTCTTTCCGCAACTTGTCGCTGGACCTATTGTCCGCGCGAGCGACTTTATACCCCAAATCCGTAAGCCCCTCTATGTCTCGCGACAGATGTTTGGTAGGGCTATATTCTTGATTATCTGCGGACTATTCAAAAAAGCGGTGATAAGCGACTATATATCCCTCAACTTTGTCGACCGCATCTTCGATGACCCTCTTCTATACTCGGGCTTCGAATCCCTAATGGCGATCTACGGATATGCGCTACAGATCTATTGCGACTTCTCGGGCTACTCCGAAATGGCTATAGGTCTAGCCTTGCTGCTCGGATTTCACTTCCCTCCTAACTTCAATGCCCCATACAAGTCCGCCACCATAACCGAATTTTGGCGTAGGTGGCATATATCTCTCTCGTCGTGGTTGCGCGACTACCTCTACATATCGCTGGGCGGAAACCGCAAAGGGCGCGGACGAACATACATCAACCTCATGATAACCATGCTCCTCGGTGGATTGTGGCATGGGGCCGCGGTGAGGTTTATTCTGTGGGGCGGACTCCATGGCGTGGCCCTCGCCCTCCACAAACTATGGATGACAATATTCCCATCGGCCAAAGAGTCTGGAAGCGACATGAACCCCATAATGAGGCTGATAGGTGTGGTGATAACCTTTCATATCGTATGTCTCGGATGGCTCATGTTCCGTGCCGAGTCAATGCAAATAGTGACCGAGATGTTGAGCCAGATATTTACCAACTTCAACACCTCAATAGCTCAACAGTTCATCTTCGGGTACAAAGAGTTCTGCATCCTCATGTGCATAGGCTACACCCTCCACTTCATGCCCCAATCCCTAAGTTCCAAAGCATGCGGCGTAATAACTCGCTCCCCATTCATCGTCCAAATCCTATATGTAGCCCTCACGATATGGCTCGTCATGCAGGTCAAATCATCCGATATCCAACCTTTTATATATTTTCAATTTTAAGAGGCTGTGTTCTTTTGGTCAGAGACTAGCCTCACGCCGGCGGGCGCACAGCTTGCTGTGCGCCCGCCGGCGTGAGGCAGTCCTAAGTGCTAAACCTCGGAAAAGCAAACTTACTCGATAGTCCAAGTTTCGCCTGAGTTGAGGAGATCCTCCATGCAGGTGATTTTGGCAGTAGCTTGAACTTTTTCTACTTGAGCTTTGACCTCTTGGTCATATACTGGAGCATCCACAGAGCGGATAACACCCACAGCCACTGGGTACTCGGGGTACTTCATGGCGGCAAGCATAGAGTGTAGAGTTGTGCTCTCCTCTTGAGCGTCGTGCACCAATACATCGTCCAAAGTGTATCCCTCCTCGCCGATTGTAACGACTTTGAGTTTAAGTCCATCGAGGACGAGACCCTTCTCGTTGTTGACACCGAAGGTCATCTTCTCACCATGCTTAAGGGTGATAAGGTTTGCTTGGCGGAGGGCTTTTGATCCTGCGAACTCAGCGAATGTTTTGTCGTTGAAGATAACGCAGTTGGTAAGCACCTCTACGATAGATGTACCGGGGTGGCAACCACCTGCGACCAACATATCTTTGGTGAGAACAACCTCTGCATCTACCGAACGAGCGAAGAATGTACCCTTAGCTCCGATAACGAGTTCACCGGGGTTGAATGGGTGCTCAACAGTTCCGAAAGGAGATGTCTTGGTGATCTTTCCTAGTTTTGATGTTGGCGAGTATTGACCCTTTGTAAGTCCATAGATCTCGTTGTTGAAAAGAACTACATTGAGGTCTACATTACGACGTATGGCGTGAATAAAGTGGTTTCCACCGATAGCCAATGAGTCACCATCACCTGTTGCGACCCACACGCTAAGATCTGGGTTTGCAACTTTGGTACCTGTAGCGATAGCGTTTGCGCGTCCATGGATTGTGTGGAATCCGAAGGCGTTCATATAGTAGATAAAACGTGAAGAACAACCGATACCCGAAATAAATGTAAACATATTGTGGGGAATCTCCTTCTTCTCGGCGATCTCGGAGCATGCGCGTTGTACGGCATTAATAATAGCGTGGTCTCCACATCCGGGACACCAGCGAACCTCTTGATCGCTCTTAAAATCTGCGGGGGTATATTTATATAGTGATGACATGGCTTTTACTTTTCACAAATTTGTAGAAACTTTTCCTTTAGCTCAACCACGGTGAATGGTTGACCTTGAACCTTGTTGCATTGTTCATACTCGAACTGTGGGAAATTCTGGCGCAAGTAACCTGCGAATTGACCCATGTTGAGCTCGCAAACAACAATCTTCTTAAACTTCTCGAAGATCTCTTTCACACCGTGTGGAAGAGGGTTGATATAGTCGAAGTGGCACAACGAAACGCTCTTGCCCTCTTTGCGAAGCTCAGCAACTGCGCTCTGGAGATGTCCTTTCGTTCCTCCCCATCCAACAACCAACAAATCGCCCTCTGCGTCACCCTCGACACTTTGAGCTGGGATGTAGTCCACAACCTTAGCAACCTTAGCCGCACGGTTCTCGGTCATCAATTGGTGGTTTTTGGGATCATGTGAGATTGTACCCTTCAATGAATCCTTCTCCAAACCTCCGATACGGTGCTCTAGCCCCTCTGTTCCGGGGAATCCCCAGTTTCTGGCCAACTTCTCGTTGCGCGCATATGGAAGGAATGTTGAACCATCTGTGATAGGCTCAGCGATTGGTGCTTTGATAGCTGGGTAGTCGCTCATTGATGGGATCTTCCATGGCTCCGAACCATTGGCGATGAATCCGTCGGTGAGCAACAACACAGGTGTCATATGCTCCAAAGCGATACGTCCTGCCTCGAAAGCTGCGTGGAAACAGTCGCTAGGCGACGATGCTGCCATCACAACCACTGGACACTCACCATTACGGCCATAGAGAGCTTGTACCAAGTCACTCTGCTCGGTCTTGGTTGGTAGACCCGTAGATGGTCCTCCACGTTGTACATTAACAACAACGAGTGGAAGCTCTGTCATCACGGCCAAACCTAGCGCCTCGCTCTTGAGTGCTAGACCCGGACCCGATGTAGTTGTCACAGCGAAGTTACCTGCATAAGCAGCACCTACAGCTGTACATATTCCAGCGATCTCATCCTCCGCCTGAACGGTCTTAACGCCCATTCCCTTCTGCTTAGCGAGCTCCTCGAGGATCACAGTAGCTGGAGTGATAGGGTATGAACCGCAGAAAAGTGGAAGGTTAGCCTTCTCAGCTGCGGCACACAAACCCCACGCTGTAGCGACATTACCATTGATCGAACGATATTTACCTTTGGCCAAACCATCGCCATCGGCCGTGCGATATGTATTAGCAAAGGCGTGAGTGTTGGCACCGTAGTTGAAACCAGCCTCTATAGCCTTAACGTTTGCCTCTGCGATAAGTGGATTTTTCTTTGCGAACTTAGCCGTAAGGAAGCTCTTTGAGTGATCCTCGGGTAGGTTAAATAGATAGAAGCAAAGTCCTAGGGCAAACATGTTTTTGCACTTCACCACCGACTTCATGTCCAGACCGCAATCTGCCAAAGCATCCTTGGTCATCGAGGTGATTGGTGCGAGCACCATATTGTAATCCTCCAACCCTAGCTCCTTGATTGGGTCGTCGGTTGTGTAACCAGCCTTTGTGATAAGCTCTGGGGTTAGTGTATCTGCGTCGAGGATCACCGTAGCGTCCTTTTTGAGCCATACGCGATTTGCCTTTAGCGCCGCGGGGTTCATTGCAACCAACACGTCGCAAAAGTCTCCGGGAGTTACTATCTTTTCAGAGCCAAAATGAACTTGAAATCCCGACACACCTGCCACTGTTCCTTGTGGGGCACGAATCTCTGCTGGATAGTCTGGGAAGGTTGATATTCCATTTCCAATCAGAGCCGAAGTGTCCGAAAAGAGGGTACCTGTGAGCTGCATTCCATCACCTGAGTCGCCCGAAAAACGGATCACAGCGTCGTGCAACTCTTGCACATTTAATTGTTCCATCTCTACTTACTTTAAAAAATTAAACTTAACTGACCTAAACGTCATATGTATGTCGATTTGCAAATTTATGAAAAATTTAATTAAAATGGAAGTTTCGCAGCAAAAATATCGCAATTTAATGGCTAAAAAGGGCTAATAGGGTCCGAAAGATCCAAAAATGTTCTATTATGCTGTATATTAAATTGCGTCGATTTTATGGGTAAATATCGCCTTTATTAAAAAATTAAATTACCTTTGTCGCGTTATATTAATATGGACTTTATATGGATGCACTCTTTCTCCTTTTAGGACTCGCGCTAATCCTCGGTGGCGCAAACTACCTCACCGATGGCGCAGCCGCAGTTGCCAAACGTTTCAATATCTCCGAATTTGTTGTCGGACTGACGATAGTCGCAATCGGAACCTCAATGCCCGAAATGGTCGTGAGCCTACTCTCGGCACTCGAGGGAAATGGAGACATAGCTGTGGGAAATGTCGTGGGGTCAAATATATTCAACACATTCGCTATTTTGGGTGTGTGTGCCTTGGTGCGCCCCATGGAGCTCACCAAAGAGAATATTCGAAAGGATATACCCATGGGAATTCTCGCCTCGATGATATTTATCATGGTCACCTACTCGGGCAAAATAAATAACCTGCACGGTATTGTGATGACTCTGATATGGTTTGCCCTGATGTTCTACACCATCAAATCATCCAAAAAATCGTTTATCCCCGAGGAGCACGATGACTCCGAAGGGCAGATCTCGCCCCTCCTCTCGATTCTATTTATCGTGGGAGGACTCGGTGCACTCATAGGTGGTGGACAGCTTTTTTTGGATAGTGCTGTCAAGATCGCCGAGAGCTTCAATATCCCCCAAAACGTTATAGCCATAACCCTCGTGGCAGGTGGTACATCCCTCCCCGAACTAGCGGCATCCCTCGTCTCCCTGCTCAAAGGAAAGAACGATATAGCACTCGGAAATGTCATAGGGTCAAACATAGCCAACATCCTGCTCGTGCTCGGTGTGAGCTCGTCGGTCACCCCCCTGCACATGAACGGCATAACAATAGTCGACACCCTCGTGGTCCTAGGAGGTATGATAATCCTATTCGTAGCTCCATTCATCCCACCCAAAAACAGACTCGGCCGCGTAGATGCCGCAATTATGCTCGCCTGCTTTATTATATATATGTATACTACAATATCTTTGTAGTGTATCGCTGTGGTTTCGCGGCTGAGGTTTAGTGCCGAGGACTGCCCCAACCCCACCCAACCGAGTGGCAATCCTCGAAGATTGCACTTTACCTTGATTTTCTCAGTTTGTCTCAGCAAGACTCAGTAATTCTCAGTAATTCTGAGACAGACTCAGGAAAACTGAGTCGAACTGAGAAATACTGAGTTGCGTTGTGAATTGTGAGTGATACCACCTCGCTTATGTGGGGTGGGGCCGCGAGGGGTTTCCCCCCAACGGGGGAATAATATAAAATGAGTGCCATGGACCGAAAGTTTACTTTCAAGGTCCGTGACACTCATTTTATATTAAATTTCACGCTTTAGCGCGAAAACGGCTCGCGGCATCAGCACACAAAGCGCAATAAACACAAATCACAGCTTGCTGTGCGCCCGCCGGCGTGAGGCGGTCCAGCCTCTGACCAAGGCCTCTGACTAGCCAAAAGCCAAGGCAAACTTTTACAATCGAGCTTTGATAGCTTTAGTAGCCTCTTCGTATCCGGGTTTTTCGAGTAGGGCGAACATATTTTTCTTATATGCCTCCACTCCCGGTTGGTCGAATGGGTTAACGCCGAGGAGGTATCCGCTGATACCGCAAGCTCTCTCGAAGAAGTAGATAAGTCCACCGATATAGTAAGCGTTGATCTCGGGGATTGAGATGCGGATGTTGGGCACTCCGCCATCGACGTGAGCTATAGCAACGCCTAGTTCGGCCATTGCGTTCACATCGTTTATTCTGCGTCCAGCCAAGAAGTTGAGTCCATCGAGGTCTTGCTCGTCAGCCTCGATAACCATTTTGTTGGCAGGTTTCTCTACAGAGATCACTGTCTCGAACATCACGCGCTCGCCCTCTTGGACATATTGACCCATAGAGTGAAGATCGGCTGTGAGGGTAACGCTAGCAGGGAATATTCCCACGCCATCCTTTCCTTCGCTCTCGCCATAGAGTTGCTTCCACCACTCAGTGAAGTACAACAATTTGGGGTCATAAGATGCGAGGATCTCGATGTTCTTGCCTTGCTTATATAGAAGGTTACGAGTTGCGGCATATATAGCAGCAGGGTTTTGGTCGAACTCCACGGTCTCGTTTGTGAGCTTAGCCATATCTTGAGCACCACGCACCAACTCAGCGATGTCGACACCACCAGCAGCGAGAGGAATAAGACCTACGGGTGTGAGTACAGAGAAGCGTCCGCCCACATCATCTGGAATAACAAAAGTGGGGTAGCCCTCTTTTGTTGCCAATGTTTTGAGTGCACCGCGCGACTTATCTGTCACCGCAACGATACGCTCAGCAGCACCCTCCTTGCCATATCTAGCCTCGATCTCGGCCTTTATGACGCGGAAAGCGATTGCGGGCTCTGTGGTTGTACCAGACTTAGAGATCACAACAGCGCCCAAAGAGTAATCCTTAGTTGCCTCCATAAGCTCGTAGGTGTAATCCTCCGAGATGTTTTGACCTGCAAAGATCACGATTGGCTCATCTTGAGTTTTGTGAAGAAGTTTGAAGGGGTTGCTTAGAGCCTCCAATACCGAACGTGCACCGAGGTATGAACCACCGATTCCGATGCAGATAACCACATCAACCTTAGCCTTTAGCTTTGCAGCCTGCTCCTTGTAGAGGTTGATCTGCGCCTCGTCGATTGAGTCGGGTAGGTTTACCCAGCCGAGGAAATCATTTCCAGCACCTGTTTTGTCGGCCAAGAGCTGATTAGCCGCTTGAGCCTGAGCTTTGTAGGCATCGTCGATCACAACGCCGCTCTTCGAAACATCTAATTTCATAGTTTTAGTAAGTTTTATTTGAGTAATTTTGTTAGGTTTTTCATTGATTTACGAGCCGAAGCCCCTTTGTATAGGACGTTGTATACCATGTCGGCAATCGGCATCGAGATTTCGTGTTGGAGGTTGACGTGGCGTATACAGTCGGCCGCGAAGTAACCCTCGGCCACCATCGTCATCTCGTTGAGAGCGCTCTTGGTGGTGAACCCCTTGCCGATGAGCAGACCCAAACGTCTGTTGCGGCTATAGGTAGAATAGCACGTCACGAGCAGGTCACCCAAGTAAGCCGCTTCGCGTGTGTCGCGCTCCATGGGGTAGCTCTCGTCGAGGAAGTTGTGCATCTCTCGCGCGGCATTGGCTATGAGCACCGCTATGAAGTTGTCGCCATAGCCCAGCCCCACGGCCATACCCACCGATATGGCATATATGTTTTTGAGGATCGTAGCGTACTCCACGCCATAGAGATCGGTCGAGAAGCTCACCTTGATGTAGTGGCACTCGACTTTGGAGCCCACGACATGAGCCAGATCAATATCGGGGCAGACAACCGTAAGGTACGACAGCCTCTCGATAGCGACCTCCTCGGCATGTGAGGGGCCCGTGATGATTCCGATCTGCTTGTATGGCAGTTCGTAGTGGCGATGGATATACTCCACCACGGTGGTGTAGTCTTGGGGGACGATTCCCTTGACGGCCGATACCACAAACTTATTTTTGAGCGATACTTTGAGCGGCTCCATAAACTTCTTGATGTAGGCCGAAGGCATTGCGAATATTATGATGTCGTGGTTTTCGACCACCGCGTTTATGTCGCTCGATGGGTGTAGTTTGGAGAGGTCAAAATCTACATCGCGCAGATACTTGATATTTCGCTCCTCGGTGAGGAGACCTTCGAGGATCTCTATGTTGGGTATGTACCACCCAATGTTGGATCCTCTCTGCGAAAGTATCTTTACGATTGCCGTAGCCCAGCTACCATAACCAATCACTGCACAACTCGACTCGGCTGATATTTGTAGTTCCATATGGTTCAAAATCTTCTGTTTAGTTAATGACAAAAGTAAAGAAAAAAAATTAACAAAAAAAGTAGTTAGTTAATCTATTAGTTCTGTATTTTTTTGTATTTTTGTGCATTGTTCGTATAATGGGTATGCTCAAACGTGGGCACGCCGATTATGCGAGCGGCGTAAATTATTGATAATTAAGTAAATAACATAAAATGGGTCTATTCTCACTTACACAAGAACTTGCAATTGATCTTGGTACTGCAAACACACTAATCTTGTATAATGGCAAGGTGGTTGTCGATGAACCATCAATTGTAGCTCTCGATGTCCACTCAGGTAAACTAGTCGCACTTGGCCAAAAGGCGCGCCAAATGTATGAAAAGACAAATCCGAACATCAAAACTATCCGTCCACTGAAGGATGGTGTGATCGCCGATTTCAACGCCACAGAGCTTATGCTCAAGGGTCTTATCCGTAAGGTGAAGATGACAAGCACGCTCTTCTCGCCTTCGCTCAAAATGGTGATCTGCATCCCCTCGGGTTCGACCAATGTCGAGATCCGTGCCGTGCGCGACTCGGCCGAGCATGCTGGAGGGCGAGAGGTGTATATGATCTTTGAGCCTATGGCGGCCGCTTTGGGTGCTGGATTAGATGTGGAGGCTCCCGAAGGAAACATGGTTATCGATATC
The DNA here is from genome assembly GCA_047173955.1 of Rikenellaceae bacterium. Classification (GTDB taxonomy): domain Bacteria; phylum Bacteroidota; class Bacteroidia; order Bacteroidales; family Rikenellaceae; genus Alistipes. The sequence continues at coordinate 9,241 of JBCQUO010000019.1, read as the reverse complement.
GGTGGTGGTACTTCCGAGATCGCTTGTATCTCGTTGGGTGGTATCGTATGTTCGGAGTCGATCAATGTCGCAGGTGATGTCTTTACCTCCGACATCCAAAGCTACGTGCGTCAACAACACAATATCCGTATCGGAGAGCGTACGGCAGAAGCTATCAAGTGTGCGATCGGAGCTGCACTCACCGAGTTGGAGGATGCACCCGAGGATTTCAAGGTCACAGGCCCCAACATGCTAACTGCCCTGCCTCAGACAGTGACGCTTAACTATGCGGAGATCGCATACGCGATGGAGAAGTCATTGGTGAAGTTGGACGCAGCGCTAATGAAGGTGTTGGAGTCTATGCCGCCAGAGTTGTATTCGGATGTGGTTCGCAATGGAATCTATTTGGCTGGAGGTGGAGCCTTGATTAAGGGTCTCGATCGTCGTTTGAATGAGAAGACAGGTATTCCATTCCATATCGCGGAGGATCCATTGCGCGCGATCGCTCGTGGTACGGGTGTGGCGCTCAAGAATATCGACCGCTTCTCGTTCTTGATGAGGTAATAAAAAACTTAAAGAATAGTGCATCGTCTATTTGAGTTTCTGCGTAGTGTATGTGTCGTTGTGCTCTTTATCGTATTGGAGTGTGTAGCGATCAATTTCTATGCGCACTCGGATCTCTATACCCAAGCCAAAATGTTGAACTACTCGAACAGAGTGGTCGGCGGAGCACAGGGTGCATGGGGAGGGGTGAGAGAGTATTTCGGACTGCGCGCCAAAAACGAGATATTGGTATCGAGGGTCGCGGAGTTGGAGAATGAGCTCTCTACTTATCGTTACATGAAGTCGGACTCTACGCTCTGGGCAAGCTCGCAGAGTGGGGCCGAAAAGCCATACAAATATATCGTTGCCAAGGTCGCTTCGAACACAATCAGCAAGATGGAGAACTATATTGTCCTCAATCGTGGCCACAGAGATGGTGTCCAGAAAAACATGGCTGTAGTGTCGTCGGGAGGGGCTATGGTTGGTTACATCGCTGCGGTGTCGAACAGCTACTCGATAGCTATCTCGGTGCTCAACACCAAGTTCCGCACCAGTGGTAAGATCTTGAACCAAGAGTATATGGGGCCGATCTTCTGGCGCGGTGAGGATCGCTATCGTGTCGATATGGAGGAGTTATCGAAGTATGCAGGTGTGGATGTGGGCGACGAGATTGTATCTACGGGCCACTCGCAAATCTTCCCCGAGGGTATCTTGATTGGGCGCGTCGCCACGGCTCAGTTGAATGAGGCCAACACCGCCTACAATGTATCTATAGAGCTGGCGGTCGATATGTCATCCCTAAACGAGGTGGTGATCGTGGGCAACAATAACTACGACGAGGTGGAGTCACTCTTTAGGGAGGTCAACTAATTCCGAGGAGGGTAGTAGCTAATTTCGAGGAGGATCAATAAAGGGGTGATTAACAAAATGGGAGAGCTATCTCTCTGGGTAAAATTTGGTGTAAAATGTATCGTATAGTTCCATATTCAACTCTATTTGTGGTGGTTTCGCTGCTCCAAATTCTCTTTTTCAACAATCTCAATGTGAGCGTTTCGCTCTCGCCATTGGTCTATGTTGTCTTTATTTTGCTCCTACCGCTCCAAATCACCCACTTCGGTTCGTTGATGGTGGGTCTAGGTCTGGGCATGCTGATGGATTGGACTATGGGGATGGCGGGGATCAACACCATCGCCACACTCTTTATCGCCTTCTTTAGACCCTACCTGCTCAATATCGTTGTGAGCAAAGAGGTGTTGGCTGGGTCGGGAGTCCCCTCGGAGGTCAGACTCGGAGAGGGGGCATATGTGCGCTACCTTATTTTGTTGGTGGTCATTCACCACGCTATTTTCTTTGCATTGGAGTCTTTGAGTATGGCCAACATGTCGCTCTACCTACTTCGCTTTGGAGTTAGTAGTTGTGTCTCTTTGCTCTTTGTGTGGCTTATCGCTAGGGCCTATGTCTCTATTCTTTTCAGAAAGGGTTAGTGTGTTAATTAAGAACTAAGGGATGGTAAATAGAGGAGATTTCGCAAGGGTTTATGCCCTGCAATTTATAGTAGTTTTGATCTTTGCGGTGATCTTGGGCCGCATTTTTTATCTTCAGATCATAGATACCCGATATGGGGATCTCTCGGATGGCAATGTACTTCGCCACGAGGTTTTGTACCCTTCGCGCGGCGAGGTCTTTGACCGCAATGGCGAATATCTGGTCCAGAGCCGCGGCTGTTACGACCTGATGGTCACCTATCGCGATATGGACCGCTCGGGCTTCGATACAATGTTGCTCTGCAATGTCCTCAACCTCACCAAGGAGAGGCTTATCCGCCAGCTCAAAAATGCGCGTATGCGTCCCCGTGCCGCATATATGGTCACGAACTTTGTCTCTACGGAGGAGAAACTCCTCCTCGATGAGTGCAACTTTAGGGGATTTCATACGGTCTACCGCACAGCTCGATCATATCCGCGCAGTGTGGGAGGTAACCTGCTGGGCCATGTGGGTGAGGCTGGACCTTCGCTTTTGGCTCGCGACGACTCCTATGCTTCAGGAGATTATGTGGGCATCAGTGGTATGGAGTCGGCATATGAGCAGGAGCTCAGAGGGGTGAAGGGTGTCAAGGTTTCGATGGTCGACACTCACGGTGCACAAAAGGGTGCATATATGGATGGGGTGTTGGACACGCTCCCAGTGCAGGGCAACTACCTTGTCTCGACAATTGACGCTAAGTTACAACTCTTGGGCGAGGAGCTTATGAGGGGCAAGGTTGGTGCGGCGGTGGCTATCGAGCCGCAGACGGGCGAGATACTTATGATGGTCTCCTCTCCGACATTTGACCCCGATGAACTCGTGGGGCGACAGAGGGGAAACAACTATATGGAGCTGCTCAACAACAAACGTCGTCCGCTGTTCAACCGCGCGGTGAGTGCGAAATATCCTCCGGGGTCGACCTTCAAACTCTTGCAAGGGTTGGTGGGTCTGCAAGAGGGGGTCTTGACTCCCACAACACAATATCCATGTCACATGGGCTTTAGCTACGGAAATAGAAAGTTGGGATGTCACGCCCATGCTAGCCCTCTGGCTTTGGAGTATGCCGTAGCTACATCTTGCAACGCCTACTTCTGCTACGTCTATCGCAATATCCTCAGCAACTCCAAATATGGATCTACACGCGAGGCATACGATGTGTGGCGCGACTATGTCCTTAGCTTTGGATTTGGACGCAAATTGGGCTCCGACTTTTTGGGCGAGGGAAGTGGATATGTCCCCGAGTCGAGCTACTACGACCGCATATATCGCAACTCGTGGAACCCACTGACCATCATCTCGCTCTCGATTGGGCAGGGTGAGTTGGGGTGTACACCATTGCAGATGGCTAACTTCGCCGCGACGATCGCCAACCGCGGATACTACTACATCCCCCACATCGTGAGGAGTATAAATGGCGAGGGGGTGAAGGATAGCACCTACCTCGAAAAACAATATACCAAGGTCGACCCCAAACACTTCGAGGTCTTTGTGCAGGGTATGTGGAATGGTGTCAACGTGAGCGGTACATCTACGCGCGCTAGGCTCGATGGATGGGATGTGTGTGGAAAGACAGGTACGGCCGAGAACCCACGCGGTGCCGACCACTCGACATTCATGAGCTTCGCGCCCAAAGATGACCCCAAAATTGCAATCTCGGTCTATGTCGAGAATGGTGGATTTGGTGCCACAATAGCATTACCCATAGCGTCGCTCATAGAGGAGTATTACCTCACGGGCGAGATCAAACGCCAAGACCTGTTGAAATATGTTAAGGAAAGAAAGATAAATTACCCAACCTATGATTAGCCCAAGACGAGAAAATTTCTTTGGTGGGGTGGACCCCATTGCCGTGATAATCTACCTGATGATCGTGCTTATCGGTTGTGTCTGTATCACCTCTGCGTCGTTCGACGAGACATCGCCCGACATCTTCGCCTTTTCGCACTTCTACATCAAACAGATAATTTGGATGGGGGTGGCATTCCTCGCCGCTATATTTGTGCTGCTCATGGATGCTAGCTTCTTTCACCGCTACGCCTATATCCTCTATGGCATAGGTATCATGCTGCTGCTGGCCACGTTGGTCTTTGGACGCGAGGTCAATGGCGCGAAGGCGTGGTTCGAGTTCGGGTCGTTCAGAGTCCAGCCCGTCGAGATCGTCAAGATAGCCACGGGACTAGCCGTGGCGCGCGTGATGAGCGAATATTCATTCTCGATAAATAAATTCTCGGACCTCGCGAAGGTCGGAACGGTGCTGCTCGTACCTCTAGGGATCATCGTCATGCAGAACGATACAGGGTCGGGAATTGTCTTTGGTTCGTTCCTCTTTGTCTTCTACCGCGAGGGGCTCAACAAATGGCTCTGCATCCCAGTGCTGCTTGTGGCCATGCTCTTTATTATCTCGTTTATCCTCTCGCCAGTCTTTCTGCTCATAGTCTCGATCGTGGCCTGCACAATCTGCGATGCCCTCTTGGCTGGGGAGTGGGCACTTAGGGTGAGGTACCTCGCAGCTATCGCCCTCGCCACGCTATCTATCTACTTCGTCGGGAACTTTATCTTCGACCACTCGGTGAGCCTCTACTCTGCGCTGCTCACCTCCGCGATCATATCGGTGATCTTTGTATGCGCCTACGCTGTGCGCAAAAAGATACAGAGCACACTAATGGTGGTTGGATTCTTCCTATTCACCGCCATGTTCCTCCCCACAACAAACTATATCTTCAACAACATAATCCGCGACCACCAACGCGATAGACTTCTGACCTACTTGGGTCTGGTGAGCGACCCCCTAGGTATCGACTACAACGTCAACCAAGCCAAAATAGCAATCGGCTCGGGTGGGCTGTGGGGAAAAGGTTTCTTGCAGGGAACACAGATAAAGTACGGATTCGTCCCCGAACGACATACAGACTTTATATTCTGCGACCTAGCCGAGGAGTGGGGATTCATCGGAGCCCTAGCGCTCCTAGGGTGCTTCGCGACCCTCATCCTGCGCCTTATGCGTATGGGAGAACGTCAGCCCGAAACATTTGGACGCGTCTACTGCTACTGCGTAGCCTCGATCCTCCTATTCCATACCCTCGTCAATGTCGGCATGACCGTGGGACTAATGCCCGTGATGGGTATTCCCCTCCCTCTGGTGAGCTACGGTGGATCATCACTCATAGCCTTCACCGTGCTGATCTTCGTCGCCATAAGACTCGATGCCGCCGCTAGTAGAAATATGTTTTAACGATCGAGGTTAGTGTTATAGGGTTAGTGTCTCTTGCTGCCTCACGCCTCAGAAGTCAGAGGCTGGATTGCCTCACGTCGGCGTGAGGCAGTACAGCCTCTTAAAACAGCCTCTGACCAAGGCAAACCCCAAGGCCCTTAAAAGCCGATTAGTTAAACAACTGCTCGGGGTATTCGCCAGCGTCGACGAGGGCTTTAAGTTTAGCCACTACGTCTGGGCGATCTTCGGCATATGTCACACCGAACCACTTAGATGTGGTGTCGAGTACGCGCACTGATGCTTCGCCGTTGTTGATAAGTTTATTTACAACTGTAGGGATGAAGAACTCCGATTTAGGGTTTCCGCTCTCTGTTGCAAGGAACTCTTTGAAAGCCTCCTCCGAGTATGCGAAGTAGTCGGGAGTGAATCCCCACATATTCATCGACACGGGGATGTTCTCCTCCAATGTTTGAACCTCACCATTCTCGTCTGTGAAGCATATATCGCCATTCACGCGCTCTATGGATGTGCGCTCAACAACGTCGGTGAGGAATCTATCCTCGTTTGTTGCGCATACACCGCGAGCCACTGTGCCGCTCTCAGATAGGGTGTTACCCACTCTATAGCCAACCATCGAGTATTTACCTTTCTCTCCCTCCACAGCCATTAGCTCTTGAGCGAGTACCGAGAAGCTGTCGCGTCCGTAGTAGTCGTCGGCATTGATTACCGCGAAAGGCTCCTTGATAACATCTTTACCCATGAGTACAGCGTGGTTTGTGCCCCAAGGTTTCTTACGATCTTCGGGTGCTATGAACCCTTCGGGAAGGTCATCTATAGCTTGGAAAACGAGCTCTACGGGGATGTGGTTCTCATATTTGCAGAGGATCTTCTCGCGAAAATCTGCCTCAAACTCCTTGCGGATAACAAATACAACCTTACCAAATCCGCCACGTATAGCGTCATAGATTGAGAAGTCCATGATGGTCTCTCCATTGGGACCCACGCCATCGAGTTGCTTAAGTCCACCATAGCGGCTACCCATACCTGCGGCAAGTACAAAAAGTGTTGGTTTCATATTTTTCTAAAAATTAATTTTTTATTCCGTTTCTATGCGACGTGCTCCATCGCTTATGTTTACGTCAATAACCTGTGCCTCAATTCCATACTTCTCTTTGAATTGAGCGAGTGCTGTATCAACAAATTTTTGGTAGAGCTCACACTTAACGAGGTTGATCGTGCAGCCACCAAATCCGCCACCCATCATTCTCGACCCTGTCACGCCACACTCTTTGGCCACATCGTTCAAGAAATCGAGCTCCACGCAGCTCACCTCATAATCCTTCGAAAGACCCTCGTGAGTGGCATACATCTGTTGGCCTACAGTCTCGAAGTCCCCCTTTTGGAGAGCGTCACACACGGCATATACGCGTTGCTCCTCGCCCACGACATATATAGCGCGGCTCAAATCCTCGTCGCTAACCTTACCCTTGAGTGCTGTGATCTGCTCCAATGTAGCACCTCTGAGCGATACCATGCCCAACTCTTTGGCCACCCTCTCGCAGCTCTCGCGACGACGGTTATAGGGCGATCCCGACAATTCGTGCTTCACGCGCGAGTTGATAAGCACCAAGCGGTAGTCATCGCTCTGGAAAGGGAAGTACTCGAACTCCATAGATCGGCAGTCGAGGCGCATGAGGTGATCCTTACGCCCGTGTAGCGAGGCGAACTGATCCATTATTCCGCACTTCACGCCACAATAGTTATGCTCCGTGGCTTGACCTATACGAGCCAATTCGAACCTATCGAATGACCCCTCGTTGAACAACTCACTTATGGCATATCCAAAGACCGACTCCAAAGCTGCCGACGACGATAACCCTCCGCCCAAAGGCAAGTTACCTGCAAAGACAGCGTCGAAACCCTCGACCTTACCTTCGCGCTTGATGATCTCGCAACACACGCCATAGATATATCTGAGCCACGACTGCTCGGGGAGTTTATCCTCCCCGATCCTAAATTCGCCCGACTCATCAAGGTCGATAGCATAAACCCTCACGACATCCTCGTCGTTGGGGCGTATAGAGGCGGTGATACCGAGATCTATGGCTCCGGGGAACACAAATCCCTCGTTGTAGTCGGTGTGCTCACCGATAAGGTTAATTCGTCCGGGGGCAGCAAATAGAGTGCCTTCGCCTCCAAACTGCTCCGCAAATGATCGTTCAATTTTAGTTATCATAGTTTTGGTTTTTTCTTAGGACAAATATATTTAAATTTCTTTAAAAAACCAATACCCTAGCCCAAAGATTTCATAAATTCTTGTTGATTGGTAAGATATGGGACTGCCCCAACCCCAGCGAGGTGAAAAATAATGGTCAATGGTGAATGGTCAATGACGTATGTGTGTCATCATTGACCATTTACCATTAAAAAAATGGAGAGGATTTCAATATCTCAGCGAGCTGCTCTGTATTGCTTTTTGTAAAATGTGGTCGCTTCTGGGGGACTTGCCAAGTACTTATATTCATCCTCTCCTTTGTGGTCTTAAATCATTCACATTCATTAAACCCATAACAAAAAGAATGGCACGGGCTTAACTTATCCACTGTAGAGGCACTGGTATACCCATGAAGCTAGACAAGCAAGCTCGCACCATATGAATACAGTACGAGCGTTGCACATAGTCTCTCAGCTTCATTAAAAAATTACCAGTTTTCTACAGCTAGATCTTACGCGAACGCAAATATAATACATTTAATTCGAATTTACTCCGAAAAATTTCTAATTACAAAGGTAAATAATATTTTGTAAATTTATCTTTTATTGCTCAAAAATATGCTAGAATGGCGAAAAGTTCTGTTTTGAGTGAAAAATTTTATTACCTTTGCAGACATGGAAAATTTTGTCGTTAGTGCTCGCAAGTATAGACCTGCAACTTTTGCATCTGTTGTAGGTCAGGGACATATCACCTCTACGCTCAAAAATGCTATTGAGCGTGGGCAGTTGGCGCATGCCTACCTGTTTTGTGGACCTAGGGGTGTGGGCAAAACGACATGTGCGCGTATCTTTGCCAAGGCGATCAACTGCATGTCGAGCGAGGGGGCCGAAGCGTGCAACGAGTGCGAGTCGTGTAGGAGCTTCAATAGTGGTGCGTCGCTCAATATCCACGAGCTGGATGCCGCGTCGAACAACTCGGTGGAGGATATACGATCACTGATCGAGCAGGTGCGTATCATCCCACAGGTGGGTAAGTACTCGGTCTTTATCATCGACGAGGTTCATATGCTCTCTTCGGCGGCTTTTAATGCCTTCCTCAAAACTTTGGAGGAGCCACCAGCTCATGCGATATTTATATTGGCTACCACCGAGAAGCACAAGATCCTACCGACTATCCTTTCGAGGTGTCAGATATATGATTTTAGAAGAATAAAGGTTGAGGATTCTGTTCTCTACCTGCGTCATATCGCCCAAAGCGAGGGTGTTACGGCCGACGATGAGTCGTTGAGCCTGATAGCCCAAAAGGCCGATGGAGGTATGCGCGATGCGTTGTCGATGTTCGACAAGGCGGTGTCGTTTGGTGGGCGAGAGCTGGACTTCCGCAAGGTGGCACAGACGCTCAATGTGTTGGATTACGACACCTACTTTACGCTGACCGACACTCTGTTGGAGGGTGATTATGTCAAGGCGCTCCTTATTTTCGACAAGGTTTTGGAGCAGGGTTTTGGCGTGCAGAACTTTATGGTGGGGCTCAATAAGCACCTCCGTGATCTGCTTGTGGCGCGCGACGGGGCATCCATCAATCTGTTGGAGCTCACGGGTTCGCTCAAGGAGCGATATGTGGCGCAGGCCGCGCGGTGTAGTGTGGCGCTGCTGTTTGGCTCCATCGCGGTGCTAACCGATATAGACTCCAAAATTAGACAATCATCATCCCAACGACTGTTGGTGGAACTGGGACTCATGAAAATTGCAGGTCTCGGTCAAAAAAAA
>JBCQUO010000018.1:0-34917 GCA_047173955.1 Rikenellaceae bacterium | reverse complement strand
TCTGTCCTGCCAAGTTGCCCGAGAAGCCATAAAGCGCCCCGAGCGTTCCATCTGGGGTGCGGACAACCAACACCCCAAACATCTTGCCCTCCGCCAACTCATCGTGCAACTCAGGGCGAGAGTCAAGATATCGCACAAGTTCCGAAGCGGCACACCTCACCACCTCACTTGGTTCGTAATCAAATGGGTTGGTAAAGAGTTCAGGCAGCTCAAAGTCGATGGGGGTGGGGATAGGGTAGAAGTGTGGCATGTGTAGCAGGCCTTGTAAAACGATAGTTTTATTCCGATTCTTAAGAGCGTTGATAAGTAAAATGCTCTCTCTCAATATGTTGAGAGAGAGCATAATTAAGGGGTAGATCTTCGACTAGATCGAGATATTCAAAATTTCAAATTTAATAACTCCAGCAGGGACAGTGACCTCAACGCTCTCGCCCTTCTTCTTGCCCAACAAAGCCTTTGCGATAGGGGTGCCGATAGCCAACTTTCCCTCGCGAAGGTTTGCCTCGTTCTCCGACACGATTGTATATACAACCTGCTTTTTGGCTGTGTGGTTCATCAAGGTTACTTTGCTCAATATTTGGACTTTGCTAGTGTCGATCTTCGTCTCGTCGATGATACGTGAAGCGGTAAGGACAGCCTCTGTTTTAGCGATCCTCATCTCCAACATACCTTGTGCTTCGCGAGCTGCATCGTACTCCGCATTCTCCGACAAATCGCCTTTGTCGCGAGCCTCGGCAATAGCTGCTGTGACCGCAGGACGCTCTACTTTGCGCATGTGATCTAGCTCATCCTTTAACTTCTTGTAACCCTCGGCCGTAAGGTAAATAATCTCTTGTGCCATATCTCTTAAATCTTTTTATTTAATTTGTTTGCAGTTCTTACTCAGAAGTAAGAATCTCAACTCAGTGTGTTTTAGCAGTTTCCAAAAAAAATAAGAATTCCAATCTTCTATATAAGATCAGAACCCTAAATATCTCTTTCAACCCCTGCTTAGTACAAAGGTAAAAATCCTTTTTGTTATTTCCAAATATTTTGCCAAAGAGTTGAGTGATATATAAATTTTTATTTTTACACCATTAAATCCCCCTTGTAGCCTCTTTGGTTTCTTATTTGTGTGTGTAACTCGAAAACTTTATGAGAAATATGATACAGAAACTTATCGTCACACTTCTGATTCTAACCTCGCTCAATATGAATATTTGGGCTCAACCCTCGTCGGGCAGGATAGCCACACCCAGCGAAGTTGATTGGCCCCAAAAGGGTGAAGTGGTGGAGTCTAAGCCGATCCTAGCCCTCAAAACTAACCTCCTCTTCGATGTAGTATCGCTGCTCAATATCGAGGCCGAAGTGCCCCTGTGGAGCAACTGGTCAGTGGCGGCGGAGTGGATATTTCCGTGGTGGCTGGGGCGTAAGGACCAGATGTGCATAGAGCTTTTGGCCGGGGAGCTTCAGGGGCGCTATTGGTTCGAGCCACACAACCCCCAAACTCCGATGATAGGTTGGTTCGTGGGTGGATACTGTTCGGGCGGATATTACGATTTGGAACTGAGCTACAAGGGGTATCACGGTGAGTTTTGGGGCGGTGGCATATGTGGAGGATATGCCCATGAGTTAAGACCGCGCCTTAGAATTGAGTATGCCGTGGGTGTGGGGGGGACACACAATAAGTACGATAGGTATGATGTTGTGCTCGACTGTCAAGATCAAACACGTCTGCTGCGTAACAAACGTGGGGTATATAATTGGTGGGGAGTGACAAAGGTGGAGGTGTCGTTGGTATGGGTGTTAAACAAAAATAAAAGAGAGACAAAGTGAAGAGGTTAATTTGGTCAGTAGCAATTTTTTTAGTCGTGGGGGGAGGGTGTAAACGTCGCCCAATGGTCGATGAGGTGTGTGGCTCAGCGTCATCCACAACAGCACTTATACCCGTCAATATAGATTGGTCGGTGTCGGGGATCGACCCCACTGAGGGCGATGACGGCACAGATTATGTGCACCGTGTGTCGCTTAGGTTTTTCCCTCTCGACGGAAGCGCCCCTTTCGATCGTTATTTGGAGGAGGATATCTATAGTGGCTCAATTGAGCTCCCAGAGGGGGAGTATTCGGTGGTGGTGTTCAATGAATCAATATACGATGCCTATTGGAGCGATGTCTTTGAGTTCCTCAATGTCGACGACTACGATGAGTTTATGGCGGAGCTGGTCGACGAAGATGAGACATATTCGACCGAGGCCTATAAGTTAGCTTCGTGGAGTCTCGACTACTATGAGGTGACCGAGCAGATGATCTCGCAGACGCGCTCCACGACGAGTCGTTCGTCATTGTCGGATTATGACTCCCAGATGTTGTCAGTCCTCGAAGGGGTTGTGCTTCAGCCCCTGACTTGTTATGTGAATGTCATAGCCAATATTCAAAATTTATCTTCGGCACAGAGTGTATCGTGCGATGTGAGTGGCTTTTCGGACCGCGTATATATGGCCTCTGGGGAGTCGCACACCAACCAAACGACACACTCCTTGTCGCTCACAAGTCGCGAATATACGGACGACGAAAACACCCATGGGGCAATATCGAATAAACGTTTGATATTGACTAAATCGACACACGAGGAGGCCGAATTTAAACTTAAATTCAATGTTTTACTCAACGATGGCACACAACATTCACCCACTGAACCGCTCGAATTCGATGTTGCCCACCAAGTAACACGCTACGCAACAGATGATTATGATTTGTCGGCTGATTTTGAGCTTCCCGAGGTCTCTAGTGGCATTGATATTGAAGGATGGGAAGATGAAGAGGTCTTGACGATATATTAGATCTCGCGAATTTTCACCTTTTAAACATTTCTGAACATGAAAAGAAAACATCTACTCACGACCGCAGCGTTCGCAATTGCCTTTGCCTCGAGCTGCACAAACGAAGATGCACCGATGGTTGCAGGGTCACAAGATGTCAACCCCGATGAGATCAACTTCACCACCACGACAACACGTGCGTCGGTCGCTCTTCTTTCCGATATGACATCTAGCCTAACAGGATTTACGGTATATGCCATTTATACGGGCGACACCACCGATGAGTGGCTCATCGCGGGCGACAACAACTACGTATATAGCCAAGATGATAGTGCTTGGGGCTGGTACGACACAGCCAATGCCCCTGAGTGGCCCACGGAGAGTACCCAGTATCCAGTGAATTTCTACGCTATCTATGCTAACGATATGACTGGGATCACCACCTCTATGGCATCTACATTGACATCGAACACATCGAATGTTGTCACAGCCGACGTTACGATCCAAGAGCCAACCAAACAGTACGATATCATCGCTACATCGACCGAAGCGGCAACTAAACCTTCGGATGGAAAGCTAACACTTTCGTTTGTCCATATGTTGTCGAAGGTAAACTTCGGGGTGGTCGCAGGCTACAAAAAGGATGTATATCTAAATCAACTACTTCTGCATAACCTCGACGAGAATGGTACCTTGGATCTTACGTATCTAAATTGGAATATCAGCCCTAACGAATACACCGCAGATTACGATGTGTCGAGCTACCTATCTTCGACCGCATACACAGGAACGGACCAAAGCGAGGCAATTGCAACGTCTATTACGAGCAATGACAATGAAGGTTCGTTGATGCTTTTGCCACAGCAGGCTACCGAGTCGGATGTCGACATATGGAGTTCGGACGCAGACCCTACGGGCACATATATCTGCGTGCACTATAGAACCGAATATGATTCGGATGATGAAATTGGTTATGCCCAAGCGTCCAGTCACCCCGACTATAGTAGCCCTTCGGACGATGATGAGTATGGCCAAACAGCTCTATATGTAAAGGTGGGGTACCCACTCACGACAAATTGGAGTTGGGGTAAAGGCTACACCTATAACATCAAGATCGGTACCGTAGATGCCTCGAACGGTTACCTCCTCGACGATTACTACTATGACGAGAGTGGTACAAAGACCAAGTATCCTATCGACTTCGATAAGGAGGTTGGTGACCCGATCTCGGATGGAACGATTGATTTCGACATCTTAGTCATCGACTGGGATGATTCCACCACAGCGATCCCTGTTCTATAAACCTGAGTTTTGGATAAGAAAAATTCTTATTTTCAGGTTGGTTCATATTATTTTTCTTATCCAAAACGCAGGTTATCGGCTTTGAAAAAGCCGAGATATATTCGATAACCCCCTCTAAATCTCCCCCAAACCGTTGGGGGAGATTTATTTTAGAGGTGTTTTGAATAAGGTTCCCTTATCCAAAACTCACGTTATAACTTTAGGACAAAGATATTTTTTACAATTACACCATATAACTTGCTGCGATGCAGAAGTTATATGGTGTATTTTTTTATTACCTCTTTTTGTTCGTTTTTCTCTTTGTCTTGGGGCGCACAGAGGTGCTGGAATCGCTCGCGGAGAGTGTGCGCAGGATCTCGGGAGTGGCATATGGATGGCTCGCCGACATCACAATATGGCGACGCATCAGCTTACAAACTTTATCGACCATATGTTTTTCGGCAGGGGCACATAGCGTCATCGCTTGGCCTATGCGACCTGCTCGTGCGGTGCGACCTATACGGTGTACATATTGCTCCGCCTCGAGTGGCAATCCATAGTTGTAGACCACATCCACATCGTCGACATCAATTCCTCGCGCTATGACATCCGTAGCTACGATTAACTTCGTCTCTCCACTCTTGAACCTCGACAATATATGTTCGCGAGCACTTTGGCTTCGATCGCTGTGCATCGCCTCAGCAAAGATCTCGTTGTCGCGCAGGAGCAAAGATAGTCGGTCGGCCATTTTGCGCGAACGGCAAAATATTATCCCTCTTTGCGGAGGTCGGGTGCGCAAAAGATGAAGCAAAAGGTGGTCCATCATCTCCATGGTGACATAATATCCCACCTGCTCTATGCGCTCCACGGCCAACGACTCATCGCTGTTGTCGACGCGTATGTAACCCTGCGGCATAATCTCCACCACGACACTCTCCACCGCCTCGGGCAGGGTTGCCGAGTAGCAGAGTGTCTGAGAGTTTTGTGAACGAAGAGAGGCTAGATGGATGATATCGTCGCGAAAACCTAGGTCCAACATCTGGTCCACCTCGTCGAGAACAAAGATCTCTATGCCGCTAATATCCACAACTCCTTGGCCAATGAGGTCGATCAGTCGCCCCACGGTCGAGACCATAATATCGAACCCCTCAGACAACTCCTCGCGTTGGGTGGCATACTCAACCCCTCCATATATAGTCACGCACCTCTTATCGCTCACCTTGGCGCACACCTCCCCGATCTGTTGCACCAACTCGCGAGTGGGCGAGAGGATCAAAGCGCGCTCAGAGTCGGCGAGATTCTGGACAATAGGGACCACATAGGCCAATGTTTTGCCACTCCCCGTCTGTGATCTCGCGACTATACTTTTGCGAGCCAAAGCCTCGGGGATCACACGTTGCTGGATAGGGGTAGGTGACACAATACCCAGCCCATGAAGCGTCGATACGATATTTGGATCTACACCTAAACTCTCGAAGTTCATAGGTTGGCTAAGCTCTAGAAGTTATACTGCAACATTGTGTTGATACGATTAGCAGATCCATTGTCTCCGCTAAAGTTGGTACGTTGACCCCACAAATACTCCGCAGCGAGCTGCACGCGTGGCGTAAGGCTATAGAAAACATTCGCAAATGCGTAATCACATTTCTTGTAGTCGTCCGCCGCATATTTAGAGGTGTTACCTTTGATCTCAACAGCTGAATATCCTACAGATGCCATAACTCGACTCGATAGTTGCACCAAAGTCGATACCTGCCATCCATACATAGGTGTCAGGCTAGCCTCTGGAGCCGATCCGCTCGATACGGTTGCATCCAGCCCCGAACCATAAGTGTCTTGCATGTAGTTAGAGATACCCTCACCACAAGTTCCGCTATAGTAGAACGTTACGTTTTTGCTTAGTCCGAGTGATCCGCTCAACTGCATACCCCAACCATTAAGGTTGACGTTGCTTTGAGAGACAGTGTTGTAGAGAGGGATGCTCTTGTAGAGACCAGTCATACGGATATGGCTTGTTGCATCCTCACCCCATTTGTATTGGAGGTAACCCACAAAGTCGGGGATGAACTTCTCTTGGTAACAAAATGTTTGGCCCGAAGGCGATGACTCACTCTCGTCTCCGAGCGACGATGACGTATAGTCAATATACTCCACAGCAGCACCCAAAGTCAAACCGCTCTCGAAAGGTTTAACATATCGGATCTGAGTGGTATAGATAAATGGACATACGTTAGGGCCTTGAAAGTCGATATTTGGAGAGATCGAGGTTACATCGCTAAATGTCGTGTAGTTACGTCCAAACATAAACCCTTTGAAAGCGACATAAGCAAGTCGCAAACGAGGTGTGTAGCTACCAGCGTCTCCAGCTCTAAAGTCCATATTCAAACACAACTCTACATCTCCCAACTTCTCGGTCTCGGCCTTACCCTTAACCTCGATGCGCGATGTTGTAGCATCAAAATAAAACCTCCTTTGGGTGTTGTAAGCATCTGTAACATCTATAAGTGAGGTGATAAAATCGGGGTTGATAATGCTACCATTGAAGTCGTAGCTAGCTCTAAGGTTAACATATCCGCTCGCTGTGACCGAAAACTTACCATCTTTAGATTTTAGAGACAACTGAGGACGTATTGAGTCGCGCGCAATAGTCTCACTGCGTTGTATCTCTTTTTTGCTAACATTACTCTCTTCGGCATTCGCAGCGAAAGATATTGTTGCCGTAAGCAACACAAGGAAAAATTTCTTCATCTTCAAAAATTAAATTCAAACTACATTATTCGGGCGGCAAAGATAGTTATTATTATTCAATAATTCATACACTTAGAGTAATCTACATGTGCATTTTTATGATAATAGTTCCAAAAAAAGCTAGAGTCCGATAATTACCGAACTCTAGCCTGTGTTATATAGCTGTTTGCTATGGGGTGAACCTATTTATTAATTTAGCTTCGTTACCTTGGTCGCCACGCCTTGGTCGTCGATAGCTCCATTGGTCGAGATCTCGCTGTTTGAGTTGCGCTCGTTGACCACGATTGGCAACCCTGACTCATTAACCAACTTCACGTTCCTCGATCCCGATACCTTGCTCAGATCAGTTGCTGTATTGCGGAAGATCGCAACATCGCCCCTGAATGACTCTCCCAAAACAATCGGAAGTTCGCTCTTTACACCCTCCGCAGCCCTGATGACTATCTCGTGGTTGGCACCATTGATCTCCGCAGCCCTTGCATATGGATGGTCGCTCTCGCCTTTGGTGATCGTTAAGTCAACCTTACTTCCATTGGCGCTGTTGTAAGGGAATGTGAGGATAGGTCCATATACCATGTCGCTTTTGCAATCCTTGACCACTGCGCCACTATTTAGGCTATATCCAAATTGACACTCTATCGCCTCGCAGCCGCTAATGTTGAGATCTCCCTCTGCCGACCCCAACGATACGTCAAATCCCGTGCGCATCCTGATCGCTGTGCAGTTGACGACATTGAGCCCCACGGTCCTGCGCCCATTGACCCCCGAAGCGTAGATTCTGTAGGCATCCTCCGAAAGGGCCTTCATCTCGTTGGGGACGATATATCCCGGGTGGTAAAGGGTCTTAAACTCTGCGTCGAAAGCTAGACCCGAAGTCTCGGCCAACATCTCATTTGTAGAGCGCATTTTACCCTCCACGATGCACCCCTCGATTAGGGTATTCACAGACCCTTGGAGGTATATTCCGTGGCCATAGGCATACGATACAAACTTGCTGTTCAGCACCTTAGAGTCGACCCCAGCGATCAACAGTACGCAGTGCTTACGAAGTTTAACCATGCTGCCAGCCCCCTTGCCCAACAGGTGGCCATATCCGTAGGGCGATGAACCCTCTGCAAAGATATCAGCCTCCTCGAGGGTGTTTCTGTCTCCCATCAAATATACGCTATTTGACCCTTTACCCGGTGTGTGGTTGCCATAATCAACCAACTTCAACCCCTTGATATGGTTGTCGTCGCCGCTGATAAGGGCCTCGGCAAATTCAATGAATCCAAACTGCCCGAGGATCTCGGTGTCCACATTGATCATCGCACCCGACATATCCACAGTGTTGTTACTGCCCGAGAAGTGGAGCAGAGCACACACCTCGAATTTAGTGTCGAGGAGTTTGCCATTTTTGTATTGGTCATACTTCGAACTTGATACATATTTTTTTGAGTCAATAGTGTACTCTCCGGGGGTGAGGCGGACCTTAACGCCATCTTTTTTGATGATTTTTTGTAGCTCCTCGATAGAGTTTACGGTAGTGTACCCATCATTTGCATGTGCACTAATTGTGCTGTAGCAAAACACAAGGAGCGTGAAAAGAAGTTTGGTTAGGTGTTTCATGGTTGTAAAATAGTTTAATAGTTGAGATACAAAGGTACAAAAAAATCCGACCAACAGCAAATTGTTGGTCGGATAAGCGTTATATCGCTCCTATTTTGGTCGGACGTAGATTATGCTTTGTTAGCTGAACCCAATACGTTCTCACACTTGTGAGCGTAAAGCTTCTTAAGCTCGTCGCGTGCAGGACCTAGGTACTTACGTGGGTCGAACTCAGCTGGGCTTGCGATAAATACGCGACGTACAGCAGCTGTCATAGCCAAACGACCATCAGAGTCGATGTTGATCTTACATACAGCACTCTTAGCAGCCTCACGAAGTTGCTCCTCTGGGATGCCGATTGCATCTTTCAATGCGCCACCGTTAGCGTTGATCTCAGCAACGTACTCTTGTGGAACAGAAGATGCACCGTGAAGAACGATAGGGAATCCGGGGATACGAACCTCGATCTCCTTCAAGATATCGAAACGCAAAGCTGGTGGAACCAAAACACCATCAGCGTTCAAAGTGCATTGCTCTGGCTTGAACTTGTTTGCACCGTGTGAAGTACCGATAGAGATAGCAAGTGAGTCTACACCTGTTTTGTTTACGAAGTCCTCAACTTGATCTGGCTCAGTGTATGTGTGGTGGTCCGAAGAAACCTCATCCTCAACACCTGCCAAAACTCCAAGCTCACCCTCAACTGTTACGTCGTGTGCGTGTGCGTACTCAACAACCTTTTTTGTAAGTGCTACGTTCTCCTCGTATGGAAGGTGTGAACCGTCGATCATTACAGAAGAGAATCCCATGTCGATACAGCTCTTACACAACTCGAAAGAGTTACCGTGGTCAAGGTGCAAAACGATTGGAATATTTTTACCCAACTCCTTAGCGTACTCTACAGCACCTTGTGCCATGTAACGAAGAAGAGTTTGGTTTGCGTAGTTACGAGCGCCAGCAGAAACCTGCAAGATAACTGGAGATGAACACTCTACACAACCTTGGATGATTGCTTGCATTTGCTCCATGTTGTTGAAGTTAAATGCAGGGATAGCATAACCACCATCAAATGCCTTCTTGAAGATCTCCTTTGAGTTAACAAGACCTAATTCTTTGTAAGATACCATAATTTTGTAATTGTTATTATATGTTTAAAATATAGTCACTTCGTGATTGGTTTCATCTGTGAGACCAATAACAGTGCAAATTTAATAAAAATTATTATTAACCGCTATTTTTTTTGGTTTTTTAATGGTTAAAAACGAAAAAAAAGATGTTTAGCCATGGCTAAACATCTTTTCGATATTTAAAATTTTGAGACAAACGATTTTTTTTGAATTTTTATTCGTAGTTCGCTGTCTAAAATTTCACTACATATTACTTCTCGTTCTTCTCCATTGCAGCCTTCAACTCAGCAAGACCTGCGATGTCGCCCAATGTAGCCTTCTCCATAGAAGCGTTCAACTTCTTTACAGATGACTTAGTAGCCTCAGCCGATGCACGCTTCTCGGCCATCTCAGCTTTTTGCTCACCACGCTTGATATCGTCATTGATACGAGTGTGAGACAATGTGATGCGCTTTGTAGCCTTAGAGAACTCGATCACCTTGAACTGCATCTTCTCGCCTACAACTACAGAGGTACCATCCTCCTTAGAGAGTTGACGTGATGGAGCAAATCCGTCGATGAACTCGCCCAAAGATACTACAGCACCCTTCTCGTTGATCTCCGAAATTGTACCCTCAACGATTGAGTTTACAGCGAACTGACCCTCATACTCGTTCCATGGGTTCTCCTCCAATTGCTTGTGGCCTAGGCTCAAACGACGGTTGTCTTTGTCGATCTCAAGAACTACAACCTCGATTGGAGCACCTACAGATGTGAACTCTCCCGGGTGCTTAACCTTCTTAGTCCAGCTCAAATCAGAGATGTGGATAAGACCGTCGATACCCTCCTCGATCTCAACAAACACACCGAAGTTAGTGAAGTTGCGAACCTTAGAGTTGCACTTTGTACCTACAGGGTACTTAGTCTCGATTCCATCCCATGGATCTGGAGTAAGTTGTTTGATACCAAGAGACATCTTGCGCTCCTCGCGATCCAAAGTCAAGATCACAGCCTCAACTGTGTCACCAACCTTCATGAAGTCCTGTGCAGAACGAAGGTGTTGGCTCCAAGACATCTCAGATACGTGGATAAGACCCTCAACACCAGTAGCGATCTCTACGAAAGCACCGTAATCAGCCATAACCACTACGCGACCCTCAACTTTGTCTCCAACTTGAAGCTCTGTGCTAAGAGCCTCCCATGGGTGAGCAGTAAGTTGCTTAAGACCAAGAGCGATACGCTTTTTAGCGTCATCGAAGTCAAGGATAACAACTTGGATCTTCTCGTCAAGAGAAACAACCTCCTCTGGGTGGCTTACGCGGCCCCATGAAAGATCTGTGATGTGGATAAGTCCATCTACGCCACCCAAGTCGATGAATACACCATAAGAGGTGATGTTCTTAACTGTACCCTCAAGGATTTGACCCTTCTCGAGCTTAGACATGATAACTTGTTTTTGAGCCTCCAACTCAGCCTCGATAAGAGCCTTGTGAGAGACAACAACGTTGCGGAACTCTTGGTTGATCTTAACAACCTTGAACTCCATAGTTTTGTCTACATATATATCGTAGTCACGGATTGGCTTCACGTCGATTTGAGATCCGGGCAAGAAAGCCTCGATTCCAAATACATCTACGATCATACCGCCCTTCGTGCGACACTTGATGTAACCCTTGATGATCTCGTCGTTCTCCAAAGCCTCGTTAACACGATCCCATGATTTAAGCTGACGAGCTTTTTTGTGTGATAGAGCAAGCTGACCGTTACGATCCTCTGCTGACTCTACATAAACCTCTACAGTCTCGCCAACAGCCAAATCTGGGTTGTAGCGGAACTCTGAGATAGAGATGATACCCTCACTTTTGTAGCCGATGTTGATAACAACTTCGCGCTTTGTTACAGAGATAACTGTTCCATCAACAACCTCACCTACAGCGATGTTTGATAGGGTCTTGTCATAAGCCTCTGCGATCTCCTCTTTGGGTTGGTTATAAACGCCCAAGTCATTCTCGAATGAATTCCAATCGAAATTCTCGTTTGAAAAATTTTGTGTTCCTTCCATTTGTGGAATAAATTTGCGATACAATCGCTCGTTAAAAGATTAAATAAATTGCACTCACCTACCAAAATAGGCAATGCGGACGCAAAGTTACAATTATTTTATTTGATTAACAAATAATTATATACTTTATTAATGATAAATGGTGAATGATTAACGCCGATAATGATTAATGATTAGCCATTCACCATTCATAACTCATCACTCTTCTTAGATCAAAACCTTTACGATAGCTTTTTTGACCTTTCCTTTGCCTATCATTGGAGCGTGGCCATCCTCGGGCATTAGGATTGTGAACTGACCTTTGCGGAGGTCATAGATCGTTTGGTAAGCGTCGTCGAAGAGTTGCACATCTTTGGCCGTGTCGAACTCGCTTTTGGGCTGAGTAAGATCTTTGCGCTCGATCCAACCGAAACCCTCGTTCTCGCCCTCGACCAAGATCTGAATGTCGGCATATAGGTTATGTACCTCGACCTTAGCGTCGGCTACCTCTTTGAGGTCGCGCTCCAAAACATTTACGAAGATCTCCTCCCCATCCAAAAGGTGTTTGCCTAGCTCTAGGGTCGAAAGGTCGATTTGTGAGAGAAGCTCAAAAGCCTTCTCCATGCGTGGGCATACTCCATAATATAGAGATGCGTTCTTTAAAGAGTCTAAAATCATCTGTTTTATTTTTTAGTGTTAGTAATTGAGAATTGCGTAATGATAGGGTAGTGGTCCGAAAAGTCATTCTCCGTATCTGTTGTGTAGCTCTTGAACACTATGTTTCCGCTCGCCAAAAAGTAATCAATGCGCAGTGTATTCATAAAGCCTCTAAATGTATATGGGTAACCCACTCCACACTCTTGGAATGCGTCGTTTAGGTTCTCGGACAACGTGCTGTATGTGTATGACATCGGGGTGTCGTTGAGGTCTCCACACACAATCACGCTGTATGGCGACTCGGCAATCACTTTTGTCAGCGAATCGGCATGTTGAGCTCGAAGCACTGTGCTGTTCTTGTATCGCGAGATTATATCCGTGAGTTTATCTTCGCGCAGGGAGTCGGCAATGAACTCTCGTGAGCGTAGGTATTGGTCATCTTCTAGCTTGATACTTGTCGATACCAAGTGTGTGTTGAAGAGCCTAATGGTGTCGCTGTAGATCTTTAGGTCCACCCACATCATCTTGCTTATATCGCGTCTCTCCTCCTCCTTGTCGGGGATCACGTTGTCGCTCTGGGCCAATATCGGGAAGCGGCTATATATCCCCAGCTCCGAATTTGTTGCGGAGTTGTAGCTCTTGAACCTCTCGGGCATATGTTTTTCGACCTCGTTGGCCATAGACTCTTGGAGGCAAAAAATGTCGGGGGCTATAGAGTCTATATAGTTAAGGTATTCGGTTGTGTTGCGTTGTTTGTCGTCGCGCACAAAGTACCTTGCATTGTAACTCAGAAGTTTAACTGTCCCTTTGAGATGTTGTTCACCATAATTAGTTCCGATCTCGATCTTTGCAAAGCGCGATACCTTTGTGCCACCCAAAACCAGAAGCACCAAAATCGGCAAAGCGACCCTCCATCTCCACCTCACCAGCCACACCATCGCAATTGCGAAGTTAACGATATAGACAGCTGGGGCCACGAGTCCCAAAATCGGAAATACCCACCACACTTCAGGGTTGATCGAGGGGGCCAAGAGGGTTAGGGCGAGCGCCACAGCAGAGATCACTGTCACGACAAAAAAGAGTATGCGAGCGATGACCCTCAAAATAGATCGTCGCTCTTTCTTTGACCCGTAATTATTTTTGTAACCCCTCATGCTCAATTATTTTTTGTAATTATTTACCTCTTTAGAAGCGGATAAACCCTTTGAATCTCCAGTAGTGGAGCAAGATGAATCCCCAAATCATACCACCCAAATGGGCGAAGTGCGCCACATTATCTCGGGCAAAATTTCCTACACCCAAAAACAACTCCAAGAGTCCATAGATCACCACAAACCACTTGGCTTTGATCGGAATAGGTGGGATCAGAAGCATTATAATGTCGTTGGGACGCATCACGCCAAAAGCCAACAAAAGTCCAAAGACCGCTCCCGAAGCACCCACTGTGAGTCCGTAAGGTATAACCGTGCCCACACCCAACTGAATGAGTCCAGCGCCAACTCCACACGCCATGTAGTAGATCAGGAACCTTTTGGATCCCAACATATATTCGAGCGTGCGACCAAACATCCACAGCGCAAACATATTGAAAAATAGATGCGACAGGCTACCATGCAAAAACATATATGTCACCACTTGATATAGCTCAAAGCCCGGTGAGTCGGGGGAGTTTAGCCCCAAATAGTAGTTTATGATCGGGAAAATCGTAGTTGCCATCAACCCCAAACAGTTGATGATTATGAGGTTCATCACCACGGGTGGCGACATCCTATTGAGTGAATTGCTCATGAAAAAATTATGCTAATTTATTTTTTATATCCTCTGTTGTTATTCTCCAAAATATACCTTTGCCATTTGGAGAGAATGAAATATTGGTCGATGCAGCTAGTTGATTAAGCAGTTCGGTAGCCTCCTCTTTGGATATGTACCTCCCCAACTTTTTTGAACCATTGCGAGCCATCGTCGCGGCCAACCTCTCGCGCCTAAGCTCCTCCATATCTGTAGGCTCCTTGGCGAGTTGTATGAGCTCAAAGATCAGAGTGTCAATCTGGTCCGACGATTCATCGGCTGGCACCCCTTTGACCTCAATCACCCCCTCGCCACAATAATCAATGTCGAAGCCCAGAAGTGCAAAGTCCATCGCGCTTTGCTCCATCGTGTCGTACTCCTCCATCGAGAGAATCAACCTTTGGGGGAATAGTAACTGTTGGCTCACGGCCGCCCCATTGCCCAGAATCCTCATGTAGTGGTCATAAAGTATCCGCTCTTTGGCTCGTCGGCTATCTACGATAACAAGCTCCATGCCCAACATAGCCGAAATATATCCTCCTCCAATCGGAGCCACGCCTCCAAAACTTATCGGTTCGTGACGACTCTCAATCGACTCAAAGGATGTTTGGGTGGGTTGCACTGCTGACTCAATTATCTCGAACTCCTCCGCCTCGCTTTCTGTTTGCGTTTGGACCTCGCTCTGTTGTTGCCCCATAGCGGAGCCAAAGCTCTCGCTCATGAAGCTCTCTTCCATCTCAAAGGCATTACTTCTGATCCCCTCGCTCTCGAACATCTCGATGGTTTCGTAGCCACTATCCCTCAACCTTCCACCCTTGTTATTGCTTTGGGGGGCTGCTGTGCTCGAAGCACTTTTCGAAGGTTTGTATGGGGTTAAATTCTCCTCGAAAGGGGCATCAAACCCCGTGAAATCATCCATCGGAGGGGTATCTTTGGTGTCGATATAATCTTCGCGAAATGGGTTATAGTCACTCATCGACGACGATTTGGGCTCCGAATAAGCTACCCCTTTCGTTGCCACTGGGATCTCTATGGGGGCAATATCGTCGAACTCCATCATCGGCACAGCGCCACTTTTGGCCAAAGCCTCACGCGTTGCGGCATTGATGATCTGCCATATCGACTCCTCGTCGGCAAACTTAACCTCTGTCTTTTGGGGGTGGATATTGACATCCACATGTTCGGGGTCAACCTCCAAAAAGAGGAAGAACGAGGGGTTTAGCCCCTCGGCCATCAACTTCTCGTAACCCCTTAGGATCGACTTTGCGAAGTAAGCGGACTTGAAATATCGCCCATTAATAAATAGGTATTGATCCGAATTGCTCTTCTTTGCCGACGAAGGGCGACCCACAAACCCCTTGATCTTTACGATCGAGGTATCGGCGTGCACCTCCAAAAGGTTCTGTTTGATACTTCTCCCCACGATGTCGACTATTCGCCCAGCGAGTGTGGCTGGAGCCAACGAGTAGAGTGGAGCATCGTTGCAGTAGAGTTCGAAGCGGATGTGTGGGTAACACAACGCCACGCGTTTAAACTCCGCCTTTATCTGGTTGTTCGATGTTGTTATCTTGTCGACAAACCTACGCCTTACGGGCAGGTTATAGAACAGATCTCGCACCATAAATTGAGACCCTGTGTCGCACATCGCAGGTGTCTGCTTCACAAAATCACCTCCGTGCACCTCCGTGAGTGTGCCGATTGCGGCCCCCTCTTGTTTGGTGCGCAGCTCGACACGCGCCACAGCTCCTATAGATGCCAACGCCTCGCCCCTAAAACCAAAAGTGCGAAGGTTGTAAATGTCGTTCACGCTCTTGATTTTACTCGTAGCGTGTCTGTCAAAGGCCATGCGAGCATCGTTGGGCGACATTCCGCACCCATTGTCAACTATCTGTATAAGGTCAAATCCACCCTCACGGAAATTTACCACAACCTCCGTAGCACCTGCGTCGATCGTGTTCTCCATCATCTCCTTAACAACCGAGGAGGGGCGGACAACCACCTCTCCTGCGGCTATTTGATTGGCTACCTTTTCGGGTAGTAGTCGGATTTTATCAAACATCTTTACTTTGTTTTACTCCTCTTGTGGCTGTGGCTCAACATAGTCGTTGGGCACAACCGTGATCGGGGCGTTGGGGTCAAAATCATGATACTGATCCACAATCTGTTCTGTCTTGTGGTCCGAAGAGAACATCCCCAGAAGTCCAATCAGCTTGGGCAGGATCATCGAACTAAAGATAAAAAATAGTGCGATAGCCATCACCGACAACCACAATCTACGCTTGCGGTCCTTCGAAGCATCTTGCTCTCTATTCTCCATCCTCACCATCCTTTTGCGACGGATATATTGCCCGGGGACATACTCACTCTCTTGATTTGAACTTTCGTCTCGACGCTCACCGCGCAACTCCTCCCTGCGTCTCTCGAACTCCTCTTTGAGTGGGTCGTAGTGGCGCGGGGTATATTTGAATTTGTTGGCGTGTCGTTTAAATGGTGTGAAGCCTGCCATAATTTTATTTTTTTATGTTCCCAACAAAGTTAGCGAAAAAAATTCTTCATTCGCTCAAAAATGTTCTGATTTTTTACAGAACTTGCCTTTTGGAACGCTGGCATCTGAGCCAACTTCTCAACTGCGTGCCTCTCCTCGGAGTTCAACTTCTCGGGAATAGTTATGTCTACCACCACCAAAATATCTCCGCGGCCGTAGCCATTAACCTCGGGGATACCCTTGCCGCCCAATCTCAAAACCTTGCCTGCATGTGTGCCTGCTGGGATCTTGATCTTGGCACGTCCATCGACTGTGGGTACCTCAACTGTGCCACCCAATATAGCAGTGGGGATCGTGATATTGAGGTTGTGGATCAAATCATTGCCGTCGCGGATAAGCTCTGGCGAGCTCTCCTCCTCGATCAAAACATGCAGATCGCCATTGATTCCTCCATGCACTGCGGCGTTTCCTTTGCCCGACACATTGAGCATCATACCATCTGCAACTCCTTCTGGGATCCTGATCTCGATAACCTCCTCGCCTTTGTTCGTACCGCTTCCGTGACACTTATCGCACTTCTCGGTTATCACCTTGCCCGAGCCGCCACATGTGGGGCAGACACCTTGGGTCTGCACACGTCCAAAGAACGAGTTCTCGATACGTGTGACATATCCAGCTCCGTTACATGTGTGACAAGTAGAGTAAGACGAAGAGTCCTTCGCTCCTGTACCGCCACACTTGTCGCACGCAACCTGCTTGGTGATCTTCACCTTTTTGGTCACACCCTCAGCTATCTCTTTGAGCGAAAGTTTAACTTTGATACGAATGTCTGTACCCTTGTTAACCCTCTGTCCGCCACGCGATGAGCGACCTCCGCCGCCAAATCCGCCACTGAATCCGCCGCCGCCGAATATATCGCCAAATTGCGAGAAGATATCGTCCATCGAAGAGAATCCTCCGCCTCCATATCCGCCACCAGCGCCACCGCTAGCACCGCCCATTCCTGCGTGTCCGAAGCGGTCGAAGCGAGCGCGTTTGTCGTCGTTCGAAAGGACATCATACGCCTCGGCAGCCTCCTTGAACTTATCCTCAGCCTCTTTGTCTCCGGGGTTTTTGTCGGGGTGATATTTGATCGCTGCCTTTCTGTAGGCCTTCTTTATCTCGTCGGCGTTGGCGCTTTTCGACACACCCAACACCTCATAAAAATCTCTCTTTTCTGCCATCTCCTTACTCTCCTACAACAACTTTAGCAAATCGAAGAACCTTCTCTGCGTGCATGTAACCCTGCTGTGCAACATCAATAATCTTTCCTTTATGCTCCTCGCCAGCCGCAAACCTTGCAACTGCCTCGTGAAGGTCTACATCCAGCTCCTTGCCAATAGCGTCAATCGGTGTCACCCCTTGGGCTTTGAGTGTATCCTCAAACTTCTGAGCAATGAGTGCCACACCAGCGCGTAGAGCCTCAATATCCTCGCTCTTCTGCATCGCCACCTGTGCACGTTGCATATCGTCAACAACTGGAAGTATAGCCTTCAAAACATCCGATCCTCCCTTTTGCACCAACTCCATCTTCTCTTTGAGCGTACGCTTGCGATAGTTATCGAACTCCGCTTGTAGACGCATAAATTTATCTTTCCAATCTACCATCTCAACAATCGGAGTCGTCTCTCCCTCATCTGCCATATTGTCAGATGACTCTGCCGCTGGAGCCTCTTGGTCTGTCATATTGTCCCCTTGTGGGTTCTCCTGCGTTGTCTCTTGCTCTGTCGAATTAACCTCCTCGTTTGGGTTAATCTCCTCATTGTTAATTTTTTGTGTTGTCATATATCTGTGTTTTTAATCTCTTTATGTTGTATATATCGCAAATTGTAGACCAAACTACCCGATAATAAAAATTGTCGGTTTTTTATTCATATCGGGTCGCGTGATCTTCTTCCACTCGGCCGACGTGTGGGTCTCTATAAACTCTGTGGGAGAGGTGATATCCATCGCCACGGTGAGCGGTGTAGCCCCCGAAAGAGTCGCTAGGAGTTGGTCAAAAAGTTTGACATTGCGGTAGGGTGCCTCGATGAATATCTGCGACTGCCCCTCTTGGTGTGCGCGTCTCTCGAAGTTTCGTATCGCGCGCGACCTCTCGGGCTCCTTGATGGGTAGATACCCATTAAAAGCGAAGGATTGCCCATTGAGCCCCGAGGCCATCATCGCCATTATAATCGACGAGGGGCCCACGAGAGGCACAACCTTTATTCCTCGACGGTGACACGCCGCGACAACCAACGCTCCGGGGTCGGCAACAGCTGGCACACCAGCCTCCGAAATTACACCTGCCGAGCGTCCTGCCTCGATCAATTTAACCATCTCTTCGACCTCGCGCTGCTGAGTCGTATGTTCGTTGAGCTCCCTGAACTCCAAAGAGTCTATCGGCCGCGCGATCTTGGCCTTAGACAAAAATCTGCGTGCCGAGCGTAGGTTCTCGACAATAAAATAGTCGAGCGAGTCAATCACCGCTTTGTTGGCGTGTGGGGTCACATCGTAGACCTCCGTGAGGTCGCTAATGGGACATGGAATTAAATATAGTGTTCCTTTCATTAAGATTCTTATTCTTTTAGGTATATCCTTTTTACGCGGGCCGATACCGAGGTCAACACCTCATAGGGTATCGTCCCCAATTTATTTGCCATATCGAGGGCGGTGTTGCCACTAATGGGCGAAAATACAATCACTTCGTCTCCCTCCTCGACACCCTCAATATCGGTAATGTCTACCATACAGCTATCCATACATACTCGCCCGACAATAGGAGCCCTCTCACCTCCAATTATCATGCTCCACACTCCGCAACCTAGGTGTCGATCCAACCCATCGGCATATCCAATAGGGATCGTTGCTATCTTAGTCGAGCGCGTGAGCACCCCTGCGCATCCATAACCCACCGCTTGCTCAGCGTCCAATGTTTTGATCTGCACAATTCGGCTCTTGAGGGTCGATATGGGGCGGAGGTTTTCGCCATAGCCAAAGCCATACAACCCAATTCCCAAACGACACATATCGTGTTGAATATCTGTAAACCTAGATATAGCGGCTGAATTGGAAATATGACACAGCGTGGGGTAGTCGATCACCTCTTTGATCTCTTTGCACATATGGTCGAAACACTTGACCTGACCATAGGTATGTTCCTCCCACCCCTCCATGTCCGATGTGCAGAGGTGCGAAAAGATCGAGGAGATATGGAGTCGCCCGCGATATCTCACCAATCTCTCTTTGAGCGCCTCAATCTGGTGGGGCTCAAATCCCAAGCGGTGCATCCCCGAATCCAATTTGAGGTGTATGGGGTACTCCCTCTCGCCATGTTCGTCGACCTCGTGGGCAAAGGCTTCGAGGGATCTGAGCGAATATATCTCGGGCTCCAAGCGGTAGTCGATCATCTGCGAAAAGCTGCCATCGTCGGCATTGAGCACGATGATGGGCATTGTGATCCCCTTTTCGCGGAGCGTCTGCCCCTCGTCAGCAAAGGCCACCGCTAGGTAATCGACCCCTTGGTGTTGGAGTGTCTGGGCGATCTCGAAATCTCCTGCTCCGTAGCTCGAGGCCTTGACCATCGCTGTGAGCTTGGTGTGTGGCGACAACCTCGAACGGAAGTAGTTGAGGTTGTGGATCATAGCATCCAAATCCACCTCGAGGGTCGTGGTGTGGCTCTTTTTCGATAGGGCGTGACTGATCTTCTCGAAGCGGCTATCTCTATTACCTTTGAGCAGTATCGTGCGATTGGCATAATCCTCACGGTTGATAGATCGCAGTAGCTCCTCGGTTGTGGCGAAAAATTTCTTGTTGCACTCGAAACGCTCTGCCCACGTACCAATCTGCGCCCCAACGCCTATTATCGTATCGACACCCGAAGCCGCCACAACCTCCGCCACGCTGCGATATAGCTCCTTGGAGTTGACTCCGCTCTGCAATATGTCCGACAAAATAATTGTCGTTTTACGCCCCGAAGCGACATTCTGAAGTTGGCTAAGGGCTATCCCCAGCGAATTTATATCTGAGTTATATGAGTCATTTATTATGATCGAGTCATTGATTCCCTCCCTCACCTCCAACCTCATAGCTATGGGTCGAAGTGACTCGAAGTCAGGGGTGGGGTAGTGCATCAAATCACAAAAAGCCTCGACAATTTGGGCGTTACTCCTCGATGCAATATCGCTAAACTCGCCCCCTCGCAGCTTCGCAGCATCTATGGTCTCGATAGGGGGTATGTGCCCTTCCAGAGCCCTATAACCGCTGTGGAAAATTAGTCGTTTGGCACCTCTACACAGCAACATCTTTTCGGCTATCTTCTGCTCCATCGATCCAAAACCCTCGCTATGGGCATCGCCTATGGAGCTAAATATCACGGTGTCGGGTTGGATCATTCGCTCCAACTTCGCCATCTCGCCCACGCGCGATATACCAGCCTCGATCACCACAACCTGCTCATCGCCCGAAATCATTAGCAGCGACAGCGCCACCCCCAATTGCGAATTGTAGCTTCGCGGAGAGCGGAAGAGTTTAACGTGCGAAGGGATAACCTGCGCTATCCACTCCTTTATCACCGTTTTGCCATTTGACCCCGTGATTGCTACCACCTCTCCGCCAAAGCTATTGCGGTGGTGGGTGGCCAAACGCTGTAGAGCCTCAATAGAGTTGCCAACAACAACAAACGACCCCTCGCCACCTATCTCTCGTTCGACCATAAAGCACTCAACGCCGCGTCTGTACATCTCCTCCGTGAAGTTGTGCGAGTCGTGGTTGGCCCCCCTCATTGCGATAAAAAGGGCATTGCGACCGCCCACCATAGAGCGTGAGTCGGTGATGACACACTCCACCGTGCGATCAGCTCCCAAGAGTCTGCCGCCACATATTTCTGCTATTTGCGAGAGTGTGTATCTCATTGTTTTATATCTAATGCGAATTAAGGTTTGAACTTTTTTCGCTTTTTTAATATTTGTTATACTTTACCCCACCCCTAAATCCCCTCCCAAGGGTGGGGACTTAGTCGCAAAACCAAGGTTTTGCTCCCTTAAGCGGAGCGAATCAAGGTTTGAATCCTCAAACCTTAATTCGCATATCTAATTAAATTCAACCACCGTAATTCCCGAACCGCCTCTGTCGGCATGGGCATCCACAGCCCTAGCCACATCGGGTATCGACCTCAGGTATTTGCGAATCTCCTCTTTGAGCGCCCCTGTACCCTTGCCATGAAGGATAGCCACGGAGCTGACCCCCACCATCATAGCGTCGTCGATGAAGTTCTGAACCCTCTCCAAAGCATCCGATGCACGCTCGCCCCTCACATCAATATTATCCTTGAAGTTGAGTTTGCGAGTCGATATGTCGACCGAGATCTTTGCTCGCGGAGCATCCAATTTCGAGTTGCGCTTAGCCTCGGACCGAGACACCACTGTGAGTGAATCTATATTGACCGTGGTGAGTATCTGTCCAAAAGCCACCTGCACCTTTTTGCCCTTGATGGATTGAACATCTCCCAACATCTCCTGCCCCTCGATCTTGACCTTGGCACCAACGGTAACCTCCACCTTCTTGGGTGCCTCAATAACCTCGACCTTAGCACTCTCGGCCCCCTTTTTCTTTCGTCCCTCGCGTCGTTCGCGCCTGCGAGCCAACCTCTCCATCTCGCGTGCAACCTCCTCCGACTTATCGTG
Organism: Rikenellaceae bacterium; assembly: GCA_047173955.1. GTDB lineage: Bacteria > Bacteroidota > Bacteroidia > Bacteroidales > Rikenellaceae > Alistipes. Next base: position 12,727 of record JBCQUO010000018.1, on the reverse strand, counting down.
GTCGGCCGTGTCGACCTTGCTTTTGAAATCATCGAACTCCTTGCGAACCATACGCGTAAGCTCCTTGTCGGCCTGCGCCTCGCGGATCGTCTTGATCGTGCTCTCGATCTGTTTGTTGGCATCGGCAATCAACGCCTTAGCCTCGCCCTTGGCACGGCTCAATATCTCTTGACGCTCACCCTTGATGCGCGATAGCTGCTCTGCGTAGTTCTGCTCCAGCTCCTCGACCTTGCGGTCGGTTTGACGTATGCGGTCGCGCTTCTGCTCCCAATATCTCTTGTCGCGCGCGATCTCTCGCAGCTGCTTCTCAATGTTTATGTGGTCACCTCCAACCTTGTCGCTCGCCGCGCGGATTATATCCTCCGAGAGTCCAATCTTGCGTGCAATCTCGATGGCAAATGAACTTCCCGGTTTGCCCATCTCCAACCTAAAGAGTGGACGTATATTCTGCACATCAAAGGTCATAGCTCCATTGGCGATACCCTCCGTTTGCGAAGCGTAGTATTTGATGTTGGAGTAGTGTGTCGTGATAACTCCATAGCACCCCTTATGTAGCAACCTATCCAAAATAGCCTCGGCAATAGCCCCTCCGATCACTGGCTCCGTGCCCGAACCAAACTCATCTATGAGCACCAACGTCTTGTCGGATGCCCCCGAGACCATATTCTTCATATTGAGCAGGTGTGACGAGTAGGTCGATAGGTCGTTGTCGATGGATTGCTCATCGCCTATATCTATATACAGCGACTTAAATATCGGAAGCTCCGAATTCTCCGACGCAGGGATCAAAAATCCGCACTGAAACATATATTGTATAATTCCCGTGGTCTTAAGGCACACCGACTTTCCACCTGCATTGGGTCCCGAGATCACCAAGATATGTTTCTCGCGGTCGAGCTCCATATCCAACGGAACTATCTCCTTGCCTTGACTCTTGAGCGCCTGGGCCAAAATAGGGTGTTTGGCGCGACGAAGCATAAGCCTCATGTCGCGCGACGATATTGGCTTAATGCACTCATTGTCAATTGCCCACGTAGCTTTAGCGCGCAACATATCCATATCCGAAAGGTAGTCACTCGCGCACTCCATGCTCTGAGTGTGGGGGCGTACCCCTTCGGTAAACGATGTGAGGATCCTAACTATCTCGCGACGCTGTGCATACTCCAACTCCTTGAGCTCGTTGTTGATCTGCACCACCTCCACAGGCTCTATATATACGGTCTTTCCAGTGGCCGACTCGTCGTGTATAAATCCCTGAACCTTGCGTTTGTTTCCAGCCGTCACAGGTATCACCGCTCGTCCATCGCGAATCGAGATCTGTGCCTCGGAGTCGATATATCCAGCGCTCTTGGCGGAGTTCAACACCTGTTGCAACCTCTTCGAGAGTTGTGATTCACGCTCGCGCAGGGTGCGTCGGATCGTCTGAAGTTCGGGCGATGCACTATCCTTGATATTGTTAAATCGGTCGACTATAGAGTCTATAGTTGTGATTATCCACCCAAATGAGTCGATCCCCTCACCTCGTTTTTTGAGTGTTTGGTACTCCCCATTTATCGCCTTGGCCTCGATGAATTTGGTTGTAGCATCCACAGCCACCAAACCACGCCTAAGTGTCACCACCTCCTCTACATCCAAAAAGCTACCAATGATAGCTATCTTGGCCAACACACCATCTATATCCGCATAGTCACCACTGGGGAAATCCCTCTCCATGAGTAGCAGCGACCGCATCTCGTCACACAACAAAAGCCTATGTTCGATTGCCGTCTCGGAGGTCAAAAATTGTTGAGCCTTGACCTTTGCAACTCCCGACGAAGTTGTACACTTTGCGGCAACCTGCTCTCTTAGGCGGCTAAACCCAATCTTATCTTCGAAATTATGAGGGTATATCATTAGAATCTGTTTAAATTTCTCTCAACTATTTTGCTAAGGATCTGTCACTTCGCTTTTCTCTTTTTACATAGCGTTACATAGGCACCGCTATGCGCCTTATGCAAAGAGAGAAAATCAAAGCAACATCTCTCTTAGCAATTATAGCGAGAAAAACTTAAACAGATTCTTAGTTATTTACTTTACTCTTTTTGCCAAACACCGACACATGTATATATCTGCCGGGGTTCTCCTTGAAATCAATAAACAGAGAGTCGAGGCTAGCCGATGCCGCCGCGAGGTTGTCGTATAACTTCTCATCGTTCATCAACTTGCCGACGCTACCCTCCGTAGAGTTAAGTGCTGCCAATGTCTGGTTTAGCTCGTCGAGCGTCTTGCCCAACGCCTCGCCCACATTAGCCTCGTTGAGCTCGGCCGACAACGCTGCCATATTCATCATTATGCTATCCATACGTTGAGAGTTGTTGCCCAGCGACTCCGAGAAGTCTGCCATCCCCCCAATCATACGCCCCAAATCCCCCTTGCGAGAGTCAAGCAGCGAGTTCAAGTTGGCCGACAAACCATTGAGATTAGAGAGCATGCTTGTCATATTTTGGTTGTTGCTCTCCAACATAATATTTATGTTTTGTAGCGTACGTGCCATCTCATTATTTAGTGCGTCTAGCTTATCTTTGAGTGTATCAAACTCCGATGCCGCACTCTCGAAAAGATCAGCTTCGGTAATCGAAGGGATATAATCCCCGCTCTCCAAGAATTGACTGCTCTCTCCGAGTGTGATATTTATCACCTTTCCACCCATAAGTCCGTTTGATGCAATCTTGGCTTTGGAGTCCACCGGGATTTTGTATTTGCGCTGTATGGTGAGCTGCACATATACATTTTTGTCGACACTAGGGTCAAACTCAATGTCGGTCACGGTACCCACCTTTACTCCATTAATCATAATGGCCGAAGCTGTTTGAATACCACTAATTTGCTCATACATAGCTTTGTACTCTACATTGCGACTAAAGATATCTATGCCGCTAAAAAATTTTGTTCCAGCCCATGCGCAACATATCATCGCAATGGCGAAAATTCCAATTCTTACCTCTTTCTTCATCTCTTATTTTAGGTTTTTATTTATTCAATTTTGTAGGTTGTGACAAAGGCATCTTTAAATGTCTTCTTAATTTTTGCAAGCTCTTTTTGAGCCTCAGCTTGTGTAGAGTATTTACCTACATAATATTTGTACTTATAGGCCCCCGAAGTTGTCAGACTCCATGTTTTTCCCTTGTAGCTCTTGAACTGTGAATCGGTCGATTTTATCGCTTTGCTCGACGATAGGATCTGTATCGTATAACCTGTCTTAGCCCCATTGGATGGTGTCGAGGCAGCTGTGGGTTTGGTCTCTACTGTGGGCTGAGTGGGTTGAGGAGGTTGAGGAGTCGAGGTTGAACTCTGCGACGTGGGGGCGAGTGTTTTGTTGACCATCTCGACATAATCCTTTATGCCCCCAAAAATACCCCTTGCGATCTCTTGCTGCCCCTTCTCGGAGGTCATGTAGGCAAACTCCTTGGCGTTGGTCATAAAACCAATCTCGGTGAGCGCACATGGCATGTCGGTACCATACAAAACCTTTATGAGCTGGTATCTCAGAGCGCGTGTCTTGCGCCCCTGTGCCCCATAATTTTTCTGTATTAGACGAGCAAAAGCCTCGCTGTATTGGCCATATGTGTATTGCAGGTTTTGGATGTAAGCCCTCACAATCGTCGCTGTTTTTTCGTTCGACATATCGAGCAGCTCATCTCTGTTGGCTGTGTACAAGGCCGCCTCGTTGCGCTGTTGTTCAACCGAGCTCTCACCCATAAGTATCGTCTCGGCTCCATAGGCCGACGTGTTCGATGCGGCATTGGCGTGGATAGATATAAATAGATCGCCCGAGGCGTTGTTTGCAATCATCGTTCTGGCGTGCAGATCCTCGGCGAGCTTTTTGGATAGCTCGATGTCTGTTGTGCGCGTATAAACAACCTTGATCCCGGGCAACTCCTTTTTGATTATATCGCCCAGTTTGAGAGCCACGGCAAGGGTTAACTGCTTCTCTTTGACTCCGTTGTATGTGGCTCCGGGGAAGATACCACCGTGCCCGGGGTCGATAACGATAACCTTGACCCCTTGCGCATATGCTGGCGTAAGGAGCGTGGGCGCTATAACGGCTAATAACGCTATTAGGCAGAATCTAAAAAAATGTTGGCTTTTCACAATTTAAAGTAAAGTGTATACGTTTTTTTTATTATCTTTGTCGGATGTAAATACCCCTTTTAGTGTGGTTAAGACTCCGTTTTGAGGTGTTTAACCCATACGTATTAGGTTTTTTGCCGACTTGTCGGCAAAGGTACAATTTTTTTAAGATTTTGAGCAAATTTAGTCTAAAATATTTTATTTCACTGCTACTACTTGTCCTAGCAGTCGGGATTGTTTGGGGTGTGGAACCTCCTACTCAGCTGTTGGGTGAGGAGGGGTTGTCGCAATTTGAACCCATTGTGAGCGACTCTGCGGTTGTGGATTCTTTGGTCGCTGATTTAGAGGCCGCGGATTTGGTGGGGACGGACTCAGTGGTAAGCAAATCATTGGTGAGGGATAGTCTCGAGCGTGGTGAGCAGCTGCGCGATACCACTTTGGCGGATGAGCCACGTCGTGCAAAGGCGATGTTGGACGATATCATGGAGGGTAAGAATGATGACTCCTTGTACTACGACGTTGTGGCGCAGCGCGTCTTTATATACGACAATGGAGCGGTGAGCTACCAAAACAAATCGCTCAAGGCGGACTATATGGAGATCGACATGGAGAAAAACGAGATCTACGCATATGGTCGCACAGATACCCTTAACAACGAAATTAAAGTCTCGAAGCCTGAGTTTATAGATGGAACGTCGACCTATACGATGGATACCATCACCTATAACCTAAACTCCGAAAAGGCCAAGATAAAAGGTGTGGCTACCAAAGAGGGAGAGGGTTGGTTGGTCGGAAACCATGTCAAAAAGATGCCCGACAACTCGTTCAATATCATGGGCGGAAAATATACAACGTGTGAACACACGGACCATCCGCACTTCTATCTAGCGATGACCAAAGCGAAGGTAATACCCGGCCAAAAGGTAGTCACAGGGCCTGCTTACTTTGTTATGGAGGATGTCCCTTTGTACTTTGTTGGAATCCCCGAAGGGTTCTTTCCCATCACCTCGGGGCCCAAATCGGGACTTCTGATGCCCTCGTATGGTGAGGATGCAACCTTGGGTTTCTACCTAAGTGAGTTGGGTTACTACTTTACATTGAGTCAACATATGGACCTCGCCCTTACGGGTACCATCTACTCATATGGATCGTGGACCATCAATGCAGCGTCGTCGTATCTCAAAAGATATAAATATAGCGGAAGTTTTAACCTCACATATTCGAGCATTAAGAGTGGAGATAAAGGTGAGTCGGATTATATAAAGCAGATGGCTACGCGCGTGCAGTGGTCACACTCCCAAGATTCGAAGGCTAACCCTACATCTACCTTCTCGGCTTCGGTGAACTTCGCGACGAGCGGTTATAGCAAATATTCGGCTACCACGTTGACCGATATGTTGTCTACGCAGACCAACTCCTCGATCTCTTACACCAAGAGTTGGGACAATGTATCGCTGTCGACAAGTTTGTCGGCTTCGCAGAACTCCCAAACGGAGGCTATCTCGTTGACCTTCCCTACGGCGGTGGTTAGTGTGTCGAGGTTCTACCCCTTCAAGAGCGCCAAAACAGTGGGTGCCGACAAATGGTGGGAGAAGATCTCTATGACCTACACTGGTAAATTGACCAACTCGGTATCGGCCGAAGAGTCGACAATCTTGTCGCGCGAGACGCTCGACAACATGAAGCATGGTATTCAACACTCGATACCAGTCTCGGCATCCTTTACCCTATTTAATTACCTCAATATCACCCCTTCGTTTAACTATACCGAGAGGTGGTACTTCAAAAGCGTCGAGCAGGCGTGGGATCCAGTCAATAACGAGAAGGTCACCTTGGACCCCGACTATGGATTCTTTAGACTCTACAACTACTCGGCGAGCGCTACAGCTTCGACCACAATATATGGAATGTTGCAAGCCAAAAGCAAAACTAACCCAGTGCAGGCTATTCGCCACACGATAACCCCATCTGTGGGATTCTCATACGCCCCCGACTTCTCGAACCAAAAGTACGGATACTACCAAACAGTTCAGTCCGATTCGTTGGGTACAACCACGACCTATTCGCCCTACTCCGACAACGCTTATGGAGTACCATCGTCGGGTCAAAGTATGGCTATGACATTTAGTCTGTCGCAAACGTTGGCTATGAAGGTGCTCTCGAAACGTGACACCACAGGTGTGAAGAAGGTATCGTTGATCGATCAATTTAGCATCAGTGGATCCTACAACTTCTTGGCCGACTCAATGAAGCTCTCGACTATCCCAGTCTCTATCCGTACCACGATTGCCAATAACTTCGGAATCAACTTGTCGTTTACGCTCGACCCCTACCGCGTATCGCCCGAGGGTGTGAAGTACGATAAACTCTTCTTCCCGGGGCGTATCGTAAGCACAAGTTGGTCGTACGCCTACACCTTCAAGTCGAGGACGGATAAGAGCAGACCAGCTATAAACGATATAACGAGTGTACCGCCCGAATACGCCAATCCATTCTATGACCCCTATGCCGAAATGGACCCAGTCCTCAGGCGGCAATATATGGCGGAGGCATATTACGACTTCTCGATACCGTGGAACTTCGGTTTCAACTACGTTATCAGCTACTCGACGAGTTACGTTAACAATGGAACGACAGGGTATCAAAAGAGTATAACGCAGTCGGTAGGATTCAATGGCTCGGTAACGCTAACCCCCAAAATGGGTCTTAGCTTTACGGGAGGTTACGATATTAAAAATAGATCGTTGACAACCTCTTCGATCTCTATGACGCGCGACCTGCACTGTTGGCAGATGTCCTTCTCGTGGATCCCATTTGGATACTACAAGAGTTGGTCATTCAACATAGGTGTTAAAGCATCCTCTTTGGCAGATATCAAGTACGATAAGAGCCAGAGTATGTATAGTAATATGTATTAAACAAAGAGTGAGTTCCTTTTTGGTTTAACTCACAGAAAAATATAACCACAAACAAAATGAAGAGCGATTATTTAGTTATAGGCTCTGGAGTTGCAGGTTTGAGTTTTGCGCTCAAAGCTGCTCAGTCGGGCGATGTAACGATTGTCACAAAAGGTAGAATAGACGAGTGCAACACAAACTATGCACAGGGGGGTATCTGTTCGGTCACCTACGAACCAGATACATTTGAAAAACATATTGAAGATACGATGACGTGTGGCGCAGGGAAGTGCGATGCGTCGGCCGTAGATTTGGTTGTGCGTCGCGCCCCCGAACTCATTGCAGACCTTATTGAGTGGGGCACGAGGTTCGACAAAACCCCCGATGGGAGGTTTGAGCTCAACCGCGAAGGTGGCCACTCGGAGCATCGAATCTTGCACTACGAAGATCTCACTGGTGCCGAAATAGAGCGAGCTTTGGTGGAGTCGGTGCGTCGTCACCCGAGGATCACAATCCTCGAGAACCACTTTGCCATAGATCTTTTGACGCAGCACCATCTGGGCGAATTTGTCACTCGACACACACGTGGCTTGGCATGCTTTGGGGCCTATGTCTTCAATTTGGAGAGTAACGCTATAGAGACTATGTTGGCTAAATTCACGATCGTCGCTACGGGCGGTTGCGGCCATATATACCACACCACAACCAACCCCGATGTAGCCACTGGAGATGGAATAGCTATGTGTCATAGGGCCAAAGCTCAGAGCCAAAATATGGAGTTTATACAATTTCACCCCACTTCGCTCTATAACCCATCCGAGCACCCTTCGTTCCTTATCACCGAGGCTATGCGTGGTTTTGGAGGTATCCTAAGGCTCCAAAACGGTAAGGAGTTTATGGATAAATATCACTCCATGAAGTCGTTGGCTCCGCGCGACGTGGTGGCTCGAAGCATCGACCACGAAATGAAGATCCGCGGCGAGGAGTTTGTATATTTGGACGTAAGGCACAAAGAGGCGGAGACGATCAAAAGCCACTTCCCCAATATCTACGAGAAGTGTCTCTCTATAGGAATTGACATAACTCGAGATATGATCCCTGTGATCCCTGCGGCGCACTATTGCTGCGGAGGTGTGACTGTCGACACGAATGGATGTAGCTCTATAAAGCGCCTCTATGCCTTGGGCGAAAGCTCATGTACGGGGCTTCATGGCGCAAATCGTTTGGCTTCGAACTCGCTCATCGAGGCTTTGGTCTATGCCGATCAAGCCTATCTGCACACCAAAGAGAGGTTGGATAAGGTGGAGATACAGGAGGGAATCCCAGAGTGGGATTTCGAGGGTACATCGTCGGCCGAGGAGATGATCTTGGTGACGCAGAACCGCAAGGAGTTGCAACAGATTATGTCCAACTATGTGGGTATCGTAAGGTCCAACCTACGCCTCGAGAGAGCCTTGGTGCGTTTGTCGACGATCTGGCACGAGACCGAGGAGCTGTACAATAAGACAACTCCTAACCGCGAACTTTGTGAGCTTCGCAATATGATCGCTGTGGCTTACCTCACAATCAAGCAGGGGGCCAAGCGCAAAGAGTCGGTGGGTTTGCACTACAATATCGACTATCCACGCGCAACAACAAAATAGAGAATGTTGCAAGGCAGCGAAATTTCAAAGATACCGTAGAGTCCTGATCGGTCACGTACGCTTGAGTACGCTCCCTCACACTCCTCTACGCCATCTTTAAAATTTCATCCACCTATCAACGTTCTTAAGAGCCGAAGCGAAACTAACGTTTTGCAAAGGTTTAAAAAAAAGAGAATTTAAGGAATAAATAAATATAATGACACTAAACGAAGAGATAACACGCCGTAGAACCTTTGCGGTAATTGCCCATCCCGATGCAGGAAAGACGACACTAACCGAGAAGCTCCTCCTCTTTGGAGGTGCTATCCATGTCGCAGGAGCTGTGAAGAGTAACAAGATTAAGAAGGGAGCCACCTCCGATTTTATGGAGATCGAGAGGCAGAGAGGAATCTCTGTGGCCACCTCTGTGATGGGTTTTGAGTATCGCGGAGCGAAGATCAACATCCTCGACACCCCGGGCCATGAGGATTTTGCGGAGGATACCTTCCGCACACTTACGGCGGTTGATTCGGTGATTATCGTGATTGATGGAGCCAAGGGAGTTGAGTCGCAGACCTTGAAGCTGATGAATGTCTGTCGTATGCGCAAAACTCCCGTTATCGTCTTTGTCAACAAGATGGATAGACCTTGTAAGGACTCTTTCGACCTGTTGGATGAGATCGAGAAGGATCTTCAGATCCATGTGCGTCCGCTGTCGTTCCCGATCTCTAGCGGACCGACATTTAAGGGGGTATATAACCTCTACGAACATAAACTCTCACTCTTTACCTCGGATGATCGCCAAACAGCCGAGGGCGAAACTGTCGAGATCGAAGACATCATGACTCCAGAGTTGGATGAATATATCGAGAAGAGATATGCCGATCAGTTGCGCGAAGATATAGAGATCGTGGAGGGTGTCTACGAACCTTTCGATCGCGATGCCTATTTGCGCGGAGAGGTCGCTCCGATCTTCTTTGGTTCGGCTGTCAATAACTTCGGTGTTAGGGAGCTTTTGGATTGCTTTATAGATGTAGCCCCTTCGCCACGTTTGGCCCCCACGGAGAGCCGCGATGTGGACCCTACGGAGGCTAAACTCACAGGTTTTGTCTTTAAGATCCATGCCAATATGGACCCTAACCACCGCAACCGTTTGGCCTTTTTGAAGATCTGTTCGGGTAAGTTCGAGAGAAACAAAAACTACCTGCATGTGCGTTCGGCTAAGCAGATGAAGTTTTCGTCACCCACAGCTTTTATGGCGGAGAAGAAGTCGATCATCGACGAGGCTTTCCCGGGCGATATTGTGGGTCTGCACGACACGGGAAACTTCAAGATCGGAGATACATTTACCGAGGGCGAGAAGCTCAAATTCACTGGTATTCCATCCTTTGCCCCCGAGCAGTTCCGATATATCGAAAATGCCGACCCTATGAAGTTCAAGCAGTTGGCCAAAGGTGTCGATCAGCTTATGGACGAGGGTGTGGCTCAGTTGTTTACCTCGAGCCTCAATGGCCGCAAGATCATTGGTACGGTGGGAGCCTTGCAGTTTGAGGTTATCCAATATCGTTTGGAGCATGAGTATGGCGCAGCGTGTAGGTGGGACCCAATCTCGATATACAAAGCGTGTTGGATCGAGAGCGACAATGCCGAGCAGCTAGCCGATTTCAAACGTCGTAAACATACCAATATGGCGGTCGATAAACATGGCCGCGATGTATTCTTGGCCGACACAAGCTATGGATTGGCTTTGGCGCAAGAGAATTTCAAAGATATTAAGTTCTTTTTTACTTCTGAATTTTAAAGATTACTACTTCTTAAAGATTTGAATTTTAATCTTTAAGAAGTGCCACTTGAGGGAGCAAAACTAATGTTTTGCGACTAAGTCCCCACCCTTTGGGAGGGGATTTAGGGGTGGGATGAGGTATAATAATGTTAAAAGAACTAAAAAAATAAAACTTTAATACCCATGATTAACTATCTGCAAGTCGAGGGGTTAGCCAAGAGCTATGGAGATATGACCCTGTTCGAGAATCTGAGCTTTACTGTGGGCGAGGGCGAAAGGGTCGGACTCATTGCGCGCAATGGAGCTGGAAAGAGTACGCTGCTCAATATCATCTCGGGAGGGGACGACCACGAGGCTGGCACCATAACCTATAGGCGCGACCTGAGAGTTGCATATTTGGTTCAAGAGCCCGACTATCCAGCCGACATCACCATCCTCGAGGCCTGCTTTAGGGGCGACGCGGAGGTGTTGAAGGTGATCTCGCGTTACGAGATGGCGCTGCTGTCGGGCGACGACCAGAGGGTCCAAGCGGCGCTTTTGGAGATGGACGCACACCAAGCGTGGGACTACGAGTCGAAGGTCAAGCAGATCCTCTCGCAGCTCAAAATCAATGAGTACGACAAGTTGGTCGGCCACCTCTCGGGTGGTCAGCTCAAGCGTGTCGCACTGGCCAATGCCCTTATCAACGACCCCGAACTTCTGATCTTGGATGAGCCGACCAACCACCTCGATTTGGAGGTGACAATGTGGTTGGAGGAGTACCTGAAGGGTAGCCGCATGGCGCTGTTGATGGTGACCCACGATAGATACTTTTTGGATCGGGTGTGTAATCGAATTTTGGAGATCGACGAGCACCAGATGTTCTCGTATAGGGGCAACTATAGCTACTACCTCGAAAAGCGTGAGGAGCGAAAAGCGGCGGCGGCTCAACAACGCGAGAGTGATATGAACCTCTTTCGCAAGGAGTTGGATTGGATGCGTAGGCAACCCCAAGCGCGTGCCACAAAGGCCAAGTCGCGCATAGAGAGTTTCTATGATCTCGAAGAGCGATTGAAACGCGAGAGGGATCAGGGTAGCGTAAAGATAGATATGAAGTCGACCTACATCGGCAAGAAGATTTTCGAGGTCGAAAACCTAACCAAAAGTTATGGCGATAAGGTTCTGTTAAAGGATTTTAGCTACCTCTTTTCGCGCTACGAGAAGATGGGTATCGTGGGCGAAAATGGAGTTGGTAAGTCAACCTTTCTGAAGATGTTGATGGGCGAGGTGGCCCCCGATAGCGGAAAGATAGATATAGGTTCAACGGTCCGTTTTGGCTACTATTCGCAGAGCGGAATTGAGTTCGACGACAACGACAAGGTGATCGACGTGGTGTCGCGCATAGCCGACAGTGTTGATATGGGCGATGGGCGAAAGTTAACCGCTTCGCAGTTGTTGCAATTTTTCTTGTTCGAGCCCAAGGTGCAACACAACTTCGTCGGGAGGTTGAGTGGAGGAGAGCGCAGGCGCTTGTACCTCTGCACCATACTTATGACAAGCCCCAACTTTTTGATCCTCGATGAGCCGACCAACGACCTCGACATCATGACTTTGCAGGTGTTGGAGGAGTATTTGGAGAGATTTTCGGGGTGCGTGATTGTGGTTTCGCACGATAGATACTTTATGGATAAGGTTGCTAGCCACTTGATGATCTTCCAAGGCGAGGGGCGCACCAAGGATTTCCCATCCTCATATAGCGATTACCTTGTGTGGAGGGAGCTTAAGCGCCAAGATGATGAGACGCAAAAATCTAAGAGCGTAGCACCCGCTGTAGCTCAGCCGCCCAAGCGCGAAAAGTCCGCGTCGACCAAGCTGTCGTTCAACGAGAAGCGTGAGTTCGAGGCGATCGAGAAACAGCTCCCCGAGCTCGAAGAGCAGAAGTTGCAGATGGAGGCTGAGATGAGCAGTGGGGCGCTGAGTGTCGAGGATCTGACCTCAAAGTCGAACCAAATAGGCGAGCTAATCGAGAAGATCGACGAGATGACAATGCGTTGGTTGGAGCTAAGCGAAAGGGCTTAAGTAGTGTAAAACAATTATTGCCATATTTTAAAAGCACTCTTGGAGCGATATTTTTCACTATTAAATCTCAGTATAGAACCACTATATTTTTAATTCAATAGCAAAAAATCTCATCTCCAATAGCACTCTTAAAAACGCACCAATAATTATTTTACCCTACTTAGTCGACCCTTAAGAACCACAATATCCGATTTCAGTATATTCCTGAGGTCGGATATTCTTTCTGATATATTCACAGATATATACCCACAAGAAAG
>JBCQUO010000087.1:0-5439 GCA_047173955.1 Rikenellaceae bacterium | reverse complement strand
AAGGCTAAGATTAGAGAGATGCCAAGTGTAATATATTGCGGTTTGTCGGCAAGTGGTAGCGGTTTGATGGCAATTATTCGCTATCAAGACCACACCAAACACAAACTATACTTTGAAGCCTTGAAGCAAGATTTTGCCGATAAGGGTATAGTGATTGACCCTCATTGTGGTGATATTTGTAGATTGAGGTTCTACTCGTATGATAGAGCTGCCTATATTAATCCTTATGCAACTATCTACGACAAAGTGTTAGAGGTGAAAAAGCCAGTCCGCCAACCTTTTAACCTCGATGCAAGTAGTAATATAGTTGTTGTGCAACCGCCGCAAAAGAAGATGACGAACGAGGAGATAGCGGAAGAACTGTTAAAAGGTACAGACTTTAGCAGAGTCTCAAATCCGCCATTAACCCCAACTCAAAATGTTCAGCGACTACTCTCGATAGTTATTGAGGAGAAAGTTGATATAACAGAGGTGTATAGAGATTGGTTTACAATCTGTTGCATCATCGTTCAGATCTACGGTGAGGCTGGTAGGGGTCTCTTTCATCAAGTTAGTGAGTTCTATCCGAACTACAAACCTGATGCAACAGATATTCAGTACACTGAGGTTGTGAATAAAACCTACCTCAAAAAGTACTCTGAACTTACTGAGATCTGTGCAAAGTACGGGATCAGTTAAGAGAATTGAAGAGGAAGCACATCAGAAGCATATTTTCTGGTGTGCTTCTTTTTGTTACCATTGTCGGCTGTTTGCGCAAGGTGTGTGCAAATTTTGTGCAAATAAAAAAGGCACTTAGTAGGTTTATCCTTCTAAGTGCCTCATTTTCAAGTAGCGGGTCCGAGACTTGAACTCGGGACCTCATGATTATGAATCATGCGCTCTAACCAGCTGAGCTAACCCGCCATTGCTTTTCTTTTTGTTAGCGTGTGCAAAGATAAGATAAAATATATTACGCTCCAAATATTTTGAAGGTAAATTATCAATAAAATTAACCGCGGCGCACTGTGGCACTGATTTTGAGATTATTATGAATCTAATTTTTTTCGACTATTATGGCGCAAATGATTACCACAACAAAAAAAATCCTCGATCCGATAGTGGTTGTAGCTAGCATAACGCTGCTCGTAGCACTATCAATTGAGATTATCGGGGAGTCGAAAAGCCAGTTCTCTCGATGGTACATTAATTTGCAGTGCGTGATATGTGCCATCTTTCTCGTCGATTTCTTCCTTATAATGGTTCTCGAGCGACGACCATGGAGGTACTTCGTGAGCCACCTCCCGATACTTATTATTTCGCTGCCATACCTATCCCTGATACCGCAAGGCAGCGCATATATAGATAATGAGTGGATGATTCTGATCGGTATGATGCCTCAGCTACGTGCCTTTTTGGCCCTATATATTGTGCTCCGATGGCTCATTCGCAAGCCGACCATGCGACGGCTTTTCCTAGCATATATATTAACTGTTGCCACGCTCACATATATCGCTGCTCTGCTCTTTTACAATAGCGAGATCACTGCCAACGAGAAGCTCACCTCTTTTGGCGATGCACTGTGGTGGGCCGCTATGGGGCTCACAACCGCTGGAGCTTCGATTGTGCCGATCACAACTACGGGCAAGGTCCTTTCGGTGGTGATGCCGCTGTTGGGGATGATGATGTTGCCCATTTCGACGAGCTACCTAATCAACATTTACAGGCGGAGATAATCTCTGCGCATCCATCTTCGAGTAGGTCCAACACCTTTTCGAACCCTTCGCGCCCTTCGTAATATGGATCGGGGACGTAGTGCGAGTCGGGATGGTTGCGACACAACGATACGAACCTCTCGATTTTGAGCTTTGCCTCGGGCGAGGGAGCTAGCCTCTCGACATCGCGGAGGTTGTTGTCGTCCATCACAATTATGCGGTCGAAGTGGAGAAAATCCTCCATCTCGACCCTTCGCGAGCGGTGCATAAGTCTATAGCCTCTGATGAATGCTGCTTCGCGCATACGTGGGTCGGCAGAGTCTCCGGCGTGGCCTCCGTAGGTGCCTGCGGAGTCGATCTCGAAGTTCTCTGTCAACCCCTCGCGCTCAACCATAGATCGAAGAACCCCCTCGGCAGCTGGTGAGCGGCAGATATTTCCGAGGCAGACAAATAGTATTTTTTGTTTCATGTATGCAAAATTATAAAAAAATATTCTAAAACCTATCAACGTTCTCTAAATCGGAGCAAAGCTAATGTTTTGCAATGGTCTCTAACTATGTTGCACAAAAATAACTGATTTGAAAATCTCGATAATTTGTACTATTTTTGCAAAATAGATACGTAAACGTCAGTGTGATACGTTAAATATATAAAAACTATATGACTATGAGAAGATATTTTTATTATGTAACCACAATAGCCATATCAACTTTTCTTTCGAGTTGTAGTGCTGCATATTGGAGTGGAGCGAGTTTCGAGGGGGATGATATGTATGGCACGCACCCCACCTCTAGCTCGTCGATGAGTTACAACCAAAACAAAACAGCGCAAGAGGTGGCCTCGTCGTCGGCAACTTCGTATGGCTATCAACGTCCCGATAGTTACTACCAATATCAATATGTAGCGGCCGATGGGGCGGAGGGTGTTGTTATGTACGACCCTAGCACCTATACCGCCGATCAGGCTGCGACCAAATCGGTTGTTGTTATAGATCCCAAATATGCAAGTTCGACATATGGCGTATGGGAGGAGGAGCCCAGCGTGGCATCGAATGTCTATGTGAATGTATCATATGGCTACAGCAGCTACAACCCTTGGTGGGGGTGGGGATATGGTTACTACGATCCATTCTTCTATAGCGATTGGAGATACCCACACTACTACTCTCATTACTACTCACACTACCATCCATACTATGATAATTGGTGGTGGCATAGGCCTCGCCCGATATACGTGTCGAAGCGACCAAAGCAAAATATTGTGCATTTGCCATCGTCGGGAGGGGGGAGCTCAACAAGATACCAAAGCTCGAAATCGTACAGAGGTCAAAGCGTAGGGACAACAACTAGCGGAAAGTTCAGTCGCGCATCGACGATGTTTAATACCAACAATAACTCTTCGTCGAGTTCGTCGAAATCAAGTTCTTCTAGTTCGTCAAGTTCCAAGACGCAGAGCTCTTCGTCGAGCAGTAGCAGCAGTCGTAGTTCGACCTATACAGCTCCAGTGCGCCCTTCGACGACAACGACACCTTCGACCTCATCGCCTACAAGGAGCTACTCAACACCATCGTCGAGTTCGAGTTCGGGATCGTCATCGTCATCTTCATCGAGAAGTTCGAGCGGAGGGGGAAGCAGTTCGAGATAGGGTGTTTGTCGTGCGAATTAAGGTTTGAGCCATCAAACCTTAACTCGCTATTGTAAAACTTTTTAAAACATTATGAATATGAGAAAATATCTATCTATATTATCGGCTCTACTTATGGTCGTTGGTGTTGCCAATGCGCAAAACTATACAGGGTTACTTGCCAATGTCGACGGACTAACAGTGGGGGATATGGCCAACTATTCGCAGGCCCAATATCAATTTGGTACGGCACGTAGCATGGCCATGGGTGGCGCTTTGTCGTCGTTGGGTGCCGATGCCTCGACGATGGCGACCAACCCCGCAGGATTGGGTATGTACAGACACTCGGAGTTCACCGTGACCCCTCTTATCACGGGGCAAAGGAGCGTGAATAGCGCAACTGACTATATGGACAACACCAAAACCACATTCGCCCTAGGCAATGTCGCTTTGGTGGCAACGCTCTCGCAAAGCAACGCATCATCGGGCGTTTTGAGTGTTAGCTTCGGTATTGGTTACAATAGGCTCGTAGATCTCAACTACAACACCTCGTTTTTCCAATCCTCGACAGGGCGCGAGACATCTATAGGTCAATTCTTTGCTAACCAGCTAAACAATAGCGGAGTGTCGTTGTCGCAAGTCGAGGGCAACTCCAATCCCAACTGGAACAGCTCCAATATAACCACCGACATATGGGGTGCGATCTTGGGCTACAAAGCAGGCCTTGTGGATTGGAACACGGATAGCAACTCATGGAGCCCCGACTGGATTGGTGACAATGCCGATGTGGGCCACTTCACGACCATCCAAAGCTCGGGATCAGTCGGAGAGTATGACTTCTCGCTAGGTATGAATATCAGCAATAAGCTATATATAGGTGCTACATTTGGAATCCTTAGACTCCACCAAGAGATCAACTACAACTACTCGGAGGATTATCTATACCCCCAAGATCCCACCTCGGACTACGAGATGAACTACTCGCACTACAACCAAACTGCGATTGTCGAAGGTACGGGTATAAACTTTAAGCTGGGTGTGATCTATAGACCCATAGAGCCCCTTAGGATCTCCTTTGCGGTCCATACGCCAACCGCATTTTCGATCGAACGACAGTATCAAGCCGCTGCCGCAGGGTCGGTATATGTCAACACCTCGAACCCAGCCGATGGGATCAACCCCGATGGAAGTGGTAACGCCTACTTCGACGCTACATCGCCACTGTTGGAGGATTATGGAGAGTATGGATGGTTCTACAACACCCCTGCGCGAATATTGCTCGGTGCATCATACACAATCGGAAACCGCGCGCTGATCTCTATAGACTATCAACGCGACTGGTACAACGGCATGCGTATGACTTCGGCCCCTGTGGGGATCAATACCTACGACTACGAAAATCAAGCTAAAGAGTATTTTCAAGCATCCAACACCATACGTTTGGGTGGAGAGTTTAGGGTGACACCCAGTGTAGCCCTCCGCGCTGGATATGGATTCACCGACTCGATTATCTCGAGCGAAAATATAACCTATAGCCCAGCATCTCCCACTGTGGATAGGTGCGATTACTTCTCGGCAGGTGTCGGATTTGCAGTTAACGAAAATGTATCTATTGATCTGGCCTATATGCGCCACACAACCTACTATAGCGACTTCCAACTCTTCGGCATCAACGGAGGAGATATCTATAGCCTAAACATCGTCCGCAATAACTTCGCCCTAACAACAGCTTTCAAGTTTTAGGTGTTATTTTGCCGAGGTAAGAGGCTAGATTGCCTCACGCCGGCGGGCGCACAGCAAGCTGTGATTTGTGTTTCCTTGCGTTTTTGTGCCGTTTGAGGCCGCGAGGGATTTTCGCGCTAAAGCGTGAAATTTAAATATTTAATGGTGGACCCAGATCTCGAAAATAAATTTTCGGTTCCGAGTCCACCATTAAACATTTATTCCCCCGGAAGGGGGAAACCCCTCGCGGCCCCACCCTCAAAGCGAGGTGGGTATCACTCATAACTCATCACTCACAACTCATAATTAGTCGACCCTTATATATAAATTACCATCTTGATTTATAATGAATTACGACTGGTTTAGGTTTGGAAATATCTGCAAGTTTTTGTATCTTTATGGT
>JBCQUO010000017.1:0-35436 GCA_047173955.1 Rikenellaceae bacterium | reverse complement strand
GCTCTCTTTGATATTTGGTTGCTTCTCGACCTCGCTCGTCTATCTCAAGTTGTCGCTTCCAACTGCGTTCAGCTTGCTGTGCCGTATCGTCCATCTGCTGTGCTTTAACGAGACCATTGTAATAGGTTGTAGCATTATCCTTCTGATCCTTTACGAGCTTGTCATATCGGCTCTTTACCTGTGCGGATTGTGAGCTCTTGCCATCGTACATACTCGGTGCGCCTTGCGTTGTGAAGTATAGATTGGAGAATGCAGAGATGCCATCACCTATTGCAGCGATGATCTTGTCTCTTTTCTGCTTTTTCTTCTCTTTGTCGAGTTGCTCTTGGGTCGGGGTTGGGTCGGGGTTAAGAGACTTGTATAGGTCAGCATAGCCACTAACATTTGTCTGTTGTGGCTGTGCTGGTGTTTCTTGTGATTGAACGGGTGCTGCGACCTCACTTTGCTCCGCTCCTCCTTGAAGTATATTATCTAATGTAGACATAGCTGAATGGTTTAGAAGTCCAACCCACCTGCCAAAGTGGTAATACCTTGTGTTGCGCCAGTAATAGCCGACACTTTACCGTTAGCGTAATCCGCCTCAGCTTGATTGAGTTGATTGGCAAGAGCATTATCGTTTTGTAGATATGTAGACTCAATGCTATCCTTGCGCTGCTCTCCTGCAACTGCTATCTGTGAGGTAGCATCAGCTAAGGTTTTGTTTGCGGCTGCTTTTGCGGCTGCAACACTCTCTTCCGTTCCTCCATTAACTGCGGCAGATCCTGCGGCAGATCTGTTGCTACTCCTAAGAGTATCTTGTGTCTGTGTTAAGATAGCTTGAGCATCGGCTCGCTGAGTAGAATCCTCATTGTATCGCCGATCATACCAATCTTGATTTTTGTCTTGTTGTT
Organism: Rikenellaceae bacterium; assembly: GCA_047173955.1. Classification (GTDB taxonomy): domain Bacteria; phylum Bacteroidota; class Bacteroidia; order Bacteroidales; family Rikenellaceae; genus Alistipes. The sequence goes on along the minus strand of JBCQUO010000017.1, from coordinate 34,546 downwards.
CTTCGATGTTCGCCACTTGCGACTCATAAGCTGATTTCGCTGCTTTAGATGCAGTGATTCCACCAACGATACTACCAACAGCCCCAATAGCTGAACTTATTATTCCCATAATAACATAAAATTAAACGTTAAAAGATATACTTATAGGCAAATATAAGTGAGTATCTTTGCATTGTAATTTTATCTTTTTACAGACGATGGCAAAAGGCGCAAAAACAGGAGGGCGAGTTGCAGGAACACCCAATAAGACATCTTCAAAAGTACGTGAAGCAATTAGTGGAATGCTTGACGAGTACTTTTGTTCAGAAACCTTTAAGACAGATATGGCAGATCTTGAGCCAAAGGATAGGGTATCAGCAATGGAGAAGTTTGTAGCCTATGTAGCACCAAAGCTACAAACAACAACGTTAGATGTTATAACTGACAGGAAAGAGACCATCGAAGAGAAGTTGATGACTCTTGCAGGAAATGAAGAAGAGTTGTGATTTATCTACTTTTGTCTACTTTAGATAAATGTAATACGGTTTCCCTTATGAAAACACACACCTCATTTGGTTCCCTATTCAGTTCCCTTATAAAAAATATAGCCTCATAATCAAGTGATTACGAGGCTAAAAGTACTCGGAGCGGGAATCGAACCCGCACGGCCGTTGCTGGCCACAGGATTTTAAGTCCGGCGTGTCTACCTATTTCACCATCCGAGCCCTGTTTTTTCACTGCAAAGAGATTTGTTAATTATCATTAACAATTAATCATTAACCATTCATCATTCATCATTAACAATTAATCATTAACCATTCATCATTAACAATTAACCATTCATCATTCATCATTCATCATTAACCATTCATCATTAACAATTAACCATTAACCATTAACAATTCAACTCATGTTCTCTGCTTGCGGAGTACAAAAGTAGTAAAATAATCGGCTTCTGCAAAATATTTTATGCTTTTGATTCGATAAAATTTAGTATGGGGTTGATCTCTAGGGAGTTAAACCACCTTATATCTTTGTCTCGTCGGAACCATGTCATCTGCCTTTTGGCATAACGGCGGCTATTGCGCTTGATAAGCTCTATCGCCTCGTCGCGCGATATCACCCCATCCATGTAGTCGAAGATCTCGCGGTAGCCAACCGTCTGCAATGAGTTCAGCTCCCTGAGGTGGTATACCTTCCGCGCCTCTGCCTCGAGCCCCTCGGCGATCATCATGTCGACGCGGAGGTTTATGCGCTCATATAGTTGTGCGCGGTCCATGTCTATGCCGATCTTGGTTATGGTGAACTCGCGCCTCTTGCTCTCCCCTGTGCGTAGTTCGGAGCAGGGGCGGCCGCTACTCATACAGAGCTCCAACCCACGCATCACACGCGCAGGGTTACACCTATCGACACTCTGCCAATAGTGGGGATCGAGTCGTTTGAGTTGCTCCAAGAGAGGCTCCAACCCCTCGTCGTCGAAGCGTCTACGTATCGAGGCCCGAAGGTCGGGATCGCAGTCGGGAAGGGTATCTAACCCCTCGCACAAAGCCTTGATGTATAGGCCACTACCCCCCACCGCCACCACGCGGTCGTGTGTGCGGAATAGTTCATCGAGGAGCTCCAAAGCCTCCACCTCGTAGGCCCCAGCGTTGAAGTCATCCTCCAATTCGCGACAAGCTATGAAGTGGTGCTCCGCGGCTGCAAGCTCCTCGGGGGTAGGTTGGGCTGTGCCGATGGGTATGCCCCGATAGAACTGCCTCGAGTCGGTCGATATGATGGGTGCCGCGAGGTGTTGGGCCAGCCCTATGCTGAGGCTAGTTTTGCCCGAACCTGTGGGTCCCACTACTACGATCAACTCCTTAGTACTCATCGTCGTAGCTCTCGTCCGAGTCATACTCCCCGAACTCGCCCATCATCTCGTCGAATATAGATGCGTCCTCGACATTTTCGTTAGGGTCATATTGGTCGGGAGCTGTGGCATGGGCAAAGGCCTCGCGCGGATAGTTAGCCATATCGGCCACCTGCGAAGCCTCGACGAGCTCCATGTAGTAGGCGCGGTTACCAAACATATCGAATAGGTATATGAGACGATCGTGTAGGTGTGTGAGGATATCGGAGAGCTTGACCCCATCCATCGGCATTGTGGGTATCTCGTTGTCGTCTATAGGCTCAGCGCCCATATCCTCGGCTGTGAACTCCGCCAAGCGCTCCCATTTGGAGTCGGCCGTATAGAAAGAGGCTATGCAGGGTTCATACTCCAAACTTTCGAGTATAAAGTTGTGCAGCTCAAGGAGAGTCATCTGGGATGGGATCTCGTAATCGCGGACGAAATGGTCGTTCTCGTCGCTGAGCATTCTGAATTTAAATATAATCATTTGTCGCAAAGTGTTAATTTGTGGTGTAAAGGTATAAATAAATCTCAATATTTATAGTATCTTTGTGCTCTAAGAATTTTTAAACGCATGAAAAACATTCGCAACTTCTGTATTATAGCCCACATTGACCATGGTAAGAGTACCTTGGCGGACCGTCTTTTGGAGACGACAAACACCCTCGGCCAACGCGAGATGCAGGCCCAAGTGCTTGATGATATGGACCTTGAACGCGAAAAAGGTATTACGATCAAGAGCCACGCGATACAGATGGACTACAAGTCGGTGAGTGGCGAGGAGTATACGCTCAACCTTATCGACACCCCGGGGCACGTTGACTTCTCGTATGAGGTATCACGCGCTATAGCTTCGTGCGAGGGTGCTCTGTTGGTTGTGGACGCTACGCAGGGAATCCAAGCGCAGACGATCTCGAACCTCTATTTGGCTGTGGGCAACGACCTAGAGATCATCCCCGTGATGAATAAGATTGATGTGGAGTCGGCCATGATCGACGAGGTGAAGGACCAGATCATCGACCTCATAGGGTGTAAGGAGGAGGATATATTGTTGGCTTCGGGCAAGACAGGCCAAGGGGTCCCCGAGATCTTGGAGGCTATCATTGAGCGCATACCAGCCCCCCAAGGCGACGAGAACGCCCCTCTCCAAGCGCTGATCTTCGACTCGGTGTTTAACCCCTTTAGGGGCATTATAGCCTACTTCAAGGTCTTTAATGGCTCGATCAAGAAGGGCGACCACGTGAAGTTCTTCAACACAGATAGCGACTACGATGCCAACGAGATAGGTGTGCTCAAACTCAAGATGCACCCCAAAGATAAGATCTCGGTGGGCGACGTGGGATATATATGTTCGGGAATCAAGAACTCCAAAGATATCAAGGTGGGCGACACCATCACCTCTTTTGCCAACCCTTGCAACGAGGCTATCGCAGGTTTCGAGGATGTCAAACCGATGGTCTTTGCAGGTGTATATCCTGTGGAGGCAGACAAGTACGAGGATCTACGCGCGTCGCTCGACAAGTTGCAGCTCAACGATGCATCGCTCACCTTCGAGCCCGAGAGCTCACTGGCTTTGGGATTTGGTTTTAGATGTGGATTCTTGGGGCTCCTTCACATGGAGATCATCCAAGAGCGCTTGTACCGCGAGTTCGACATGGATGTTATCACCACGGTGCCCAATGTGTCGTACCGCATAACCGATACGTCGGGTAACATCACAGAGGTCCACAACCCATCGGGACTCCCCGAGGTGACCAAGATATCGAGGATCGAGGAGCCATACATCAAGGCGCAGGTTATCACCAAGGCGGAGTTTTTGGGCAATGTCATTAAGTTGTGCATCGACAAGCGCGGTGTGCTCACCAACCAGACCTTCATCACCCAAGATCGTGTGGAGGTCAACTTCGAGATGCCACTCTCGGAGATCGTCTTTGACTTCTACGACAAGCTCAAAAGTACCTCTAAGGGTTATGCTTCGTTCGACTACCACCGCTCGGGCTACCAGACAAGTAAGCTCGCCAAGCTCGATATATTGCTCAACTCGGAGCCTGTGGATGCCCTCTCGTCGCTTATCTATGCCGATAGCGCCTACGACTTCGGGCGCAAGATGTGCGAGAAACTCAAGGAGCTGATCCCACGTCAACAGTTCGACATCGCTATTCAGGCGGCCATCGGAGCCAAGATCATCGCTCGCGAGACGGTCAAAGCTGTGCGTAAGGATGTTACGGCTAAGTGCTATGGAGGCGATATCTCGCGTAAGCGTAAGTTGCTCGAGAAGCAGAAGGCAGGAAAGAAACGTATGCGCCAAATCGGATCGGTGGAGGTGCCACAGACAGCCTTCCTCGCGGTGCTGAAGATGGATTAAACACCGATGCGCGGATGGCCAAGAAGATAAGCAAGACCAATGCCGTGAGGCTGCTCGACCAATCGGCTATAACCTATGAGTTGGTCCCCTACGATGTCGACCAGAGCGACCTCTCGGCGGTTCATGTTGCTGAGCAGTTGGGCGAAGATGTGGAGCAGGTCTTTAAGACGTTGGTGCTTCGGGGCGACAAGACGGGGATCTTCGTATGTGTTATCCCGGGCCACGAGGAGCTTAATTTGAAGATCGCGGCCAAGGTGTCGTCCAACAAGTCGGCCGAGATGATCGCCATGAAGGAGCTACTTCCCACCACGGGTTACATCCGCGGAGCGTGTTCACCCATCGGGATGAAAAAGCATTTCCCCACCTTTATTCACCGCACGGCCTTGAACTTCGAGACCATCTATGTGAGCGCAGGTGTCCGAGGGCTTCAGATACAGATTTCGCCCCGAGAGCTGATTGCTTTTGTCGGGGCCACGGTCGAGGAGTTGTTGTAACCCACACCACGTCATTGCAATAACCCACACCACGTCATTGCGCCCCCCGAGCCGCAATCCCTAGCGCGACGCTACACGACCGAGGCGGTTTCATCATTGCCATAACCCCTACCCCGTCATTGCGGCCCCCGAGCCGCAATCCCTAGCGCGACACTACACGACCGAGGCAGAGATTGCGGACCACGATCCGCAAAGAGGTGGCAGGTGAAATTATTTCGTGTGTTTAACCTATTTAGTCCCTAAATAATTTGGATAATTGATATATTGTCTCTATATTTGCACTCGGAAAAACGGGGTGTAGCGCAGTCCGGTTAGCGTATCTGCTTTGGGAGCAGAGGGTCCCAAGTTCGAATCTTGGTACCCCGACCAAGAAAGAGTCGATTCACAATTTTGTGAATCGACTCTTTCTTTAATGATGAATGATAAATGATTAATGATGAATGGTTAATTAAGGGAGCAAAATGGAGTGTAGAGCTATATTGCAAAAGTTAACACATAGCTATTAATCATTAACCATACAACCGCCCCCCACTCTTAGAACGAATATGTCGCACCGAGGGTGATTAGCCCCAGACCGTAACCGATCTCGGCAACAGCTGCAAACCTATCGTTGAAGAGGTATCGGCCTCCGACTTGTCCTCCAAAGATAAGTCCGCCCGAAGAGTAGCTCGCTGCGTTGTAGGCCAAGATAAGACCTGCATACACGTCAAATTTAGCGTTGTCGAGGAAGTGGTAGTTTCCACGCGCTCCGAGGAGTACATTTGTGTAGCCGACGCTATTTTCTCTATACGAGGACCATCCCAGAAGGGCTCCAACGCCTATATCGTCTGTCACCGCCTGCTCGTATGTGATCGAGATGGGGGCTCCAATGCCTGAGAATAGACCCACCGAAAGACCCACATATCTCGAACTGCTATCGAATGATTGTGCGCTAGAGGAGCTTACGACACCTACGAATAGCGCAACTAAAAGAAGTAATTTTTTCATGATTAAGTTTAAATTGGTTTGTACAAATATATCAAAATAAGCTACATTTCGCCACCAAACTCCATCAAATATGATTTGATAAAGTTGTCGATCTCGCCATCCATCACAGCGTCTACATTGGATGTTTGGTGACCCGTGCGGTGATCCTTAACTCGCCTATCGTCAAAGACATAGGATCTGATCTGCGACCCCCACTCGATCTTTTTCTTGGTCGACTCTAGGGCTTGTTGCAGGGCCATTCGCTTGTCTAGCTCGCGCTGATAGAGCTTCGATTTGAGTATTCGCATTGCATTCTCGCGGTTCATGAGCTGCGAGCGCGTCTCCATATTCTCGATCAAGTACTCTACCACCTCGCCTGTCTCGGGATCCTTGGAGCTATATCTCAACCTCACGGCGGTCTCCACCTTGTTGACATTTTGCCCCCCAGCGCCACTCGCGCGGAAGGTGTCCCACTCGATATCTGACTGGTTGACCGTGACCTCTATATTGTCATCCACCGCAGGCGACACAAAGACCGACGCAAAGGTTGTCTGACGTTTGTTGTTGGCATTGAAGGGTGAGAGACGCACCATGCGATGCACGCCATTCTCGCTCTTGAGGTAGCCATATCCATACTCACCCTCAAACTCCAAGGTGCAGGATTTAACCCCCACCTCGTCGCCAGCCTGAAAGTCGAGCACCTTGACCTTGTAGCCATGCGCCTCGCCCCAGCGCGTATACATCCTCATGAGCATCGAGGCCCAATCCAACGCCTCCGTGCCGCCAGCACCTGCGTTTATATCCATGATAGCACCTAACTTATCCTCCTCGCCACGCAACATATTGCGCAGCTCCAAAGCCTCCGTATCGCTAAGTGTCTGCTTGTATTGCTCCTCGAACTCCTCCTCGCTAGCTACACCCTCCTTTACAAATTCGGGCATCAGGGATAGATCCTCGCAACCCTTAGCGACCCTATCGTAATCCTCGATCCACGACTTTATGGATGCAACCTTTTGGAGCTGTTTGCGTGCAGCATCAGCATTCTCCCAAAAATTGGGCTCTTGGGTGCGCTCCTCCTCGTTTTGCAGCTCGATGAGTTTGGCCTCTATATCGAGACACCTCTCCAAAGCTGCGCGACGCTCCTCTAGCTCCTTTATCTGATCCGACGTAACCACTCCTACCGAACTATTCAATCTCCCAATCGCAACCATCCTTGCGATCTTTAACCCTAATACCTGCGCCAACCAAACCATCACGTATTTGATCCGAGAGAGCCCAGTTCTTGGCTGCTTTAGCCTCCATACGCATATCGAGCAACATCTCCACAAGAGGTGTCACATGGTCGCGCCCAGTAGTTGCTCCAGCGGCTTTCTCGTCCTTAAGGCCCAAAATATCGAATACATATCTGTTGACAATGCTCTTCAAGCTCTCCAAATCCTCGGCCGTGATTGTCTGCGCGCCATCGACCAATTGGTTGATAATGCGTACCCAATCAAATAGCGCAGAGATAACCATGGGTGAGTTGAGATCGTCATTCATTGCATCCGCACAACGTCTCTCCAACTCCGCAGGGTCGACACTCGATGTGGCAGATATTTTGATCTTCGACAACGACTCCACACCCTTCATCAATCTATCCATTCCCTTTTGAGCCGCTTGAAGTGCATCGTTCGAGAAATCGAGAGTCGAGCGGTAGTGCGCCTGAAGCACAAAGAAACGTATAGTCATGGGGGTGTAGGCCTGCTCCAAAAGTGTGTGAGACCCCGTGAACAACTCCTCCAAAGTGATGAAGTTACCCAACGATTTACCCATCTTCTGGCCATTGATCGTGATCATATTGTTGTGCACCCAATAGTTAGCCGAGTCGTGACCTAGGGCAGCTGTCGACTGAGCGATCTCGCACTCATGGTGGGGGAACATCAAGTCCATACCTCCGCCGTGGATGTCGAACTGCTCGCCCAGATACTTTGTGCTCATTGCCGAACACTCCATATGCCACCCCGGGAATCCATATCCCCAAGGTGATGGCCACTTCATGATATGCTCAGGGGCCGCCTTTTTCCACAAAGCGAAGTCCACCGATCGGCGCTTCTCGCTCTGACCATCCAACTCGCGTGTGTTGGTCAATATATCGTCGAGGTTTCGCCCCGATAGCTTTCCGTAGTTATGCTCTTTGTTGTAGCTCTCCACATCGAAATATATGGAGCCATTAGACTCATAAGCAAATCCAGCCTCGAGGATCTTCTCCACAAACTCAATCTGCTCGATTATGTGTCCCGAAGCATGTGGCTCGATAGATGGAGACAACACATTGAGCTCACTCATCGCCCCACGGTAACGCTCCGTGTAGTAGTGCGCGATCTCCATAGGCTCCAACTCCTCCAAGCGTGCCTTCTTCGCGATCTTATCCTCACCCTCGTCCGCATCGTGCTCCAAGTGGCCCACATCGGTAATGTTGCGCACATATCTCACCTTGTAACCCAACGCTTGTAGATATCTAAACATCAAGTCAAAGGTCACCGCTGGTCGCGCATGGCCCAAATGTGGATCTCCATAGACTGTTGGTCCACACACATACATACCTGCGTGGTTGGGGTTAATCGCTACAAACTCCTCCTTCTTGCGAGTGAGTGTATTATATAAATAAAGCTTTGATTCCATCTATTTATCTTTTGTTTATTACTTTTCGAGGCATATGAGCATATAAAATGAACTTAGCCTACTTGTTATTCAATTTGGTGTAGGTCGCTATCCGTAGCCCCCAAAGATTTGAAGTACTCATTGAGCCAATCGACAACCTCCTTACGCTTGTTGTAGCTCGCTATGGTATATGCGTGCTCTAGGTCGCCCAATTTATCATTGAGCAGCGGATCTATGGCTCTAGCTTGCTCACCCTCGAAGGTTATGTAGTACTCAATATACTCTATTAGATTCTCCGCATACTCTCTGAGCAGCGCATCTCCCTTGTCATGAGCCCCAGCAAAGTAGTACGACTCAATGTGCGGTATCGTATTGGTTGGCGCAAATCTAATCTGACTCGTTGGCAGACGCTCGAGACCTGCATCGAGCAGTTCGATGGCTTTGTCTCTGTCTCCCATTCGTGCATACTCGTTTGCCACCCTTGCGAATGACTCCCTCGCCTTCGAGGCGTTGATATTGTGGTAGATAAAGCTATCGACATAGACCCTCGGATCGCTTAGGTTTCCATATCTGAATGTCTCCATCAACATCTTCGACGCATATTCGGGATCTATTCGCCCGATCTCCCACGCATTGGTCACAGGGGTCAAGATCGGCACAAAACGATATGCGTAACCATCGTATTGGAGGTAGTCGAGAAGCCCCAAGTTTTGGAGTATATATACCTGCGTGAAGAATATAGGTCTCTTCCAATCGAAGCTGGCCAACATATCGAGCATCATCAACTGCGATTTATCGACGCTAGAATTGGGCAACTCGAAGTAGATCGTGTCGACCATCAAGTGTGCATCCTCAGCCTTCACAATCCCCGAGGCTATCGCATTCTCCTTGTTCACTGGAATTGCTATGCTCTTTGTGGGTATATAATCTGTCCACACGCCATCCATGATCTCAAACTGCGTACGTCTATCGTTGCTCTTTATGAACTCCATAACCTCCTTGATCTCTATAGGGCGGTTGACGCGCGCATCTACAGGCACCATATCGTTGGTGTTGGTGTATTTGTTGCGAGGCAAAGAGAATGGCACTGGGTCCGACTCGTTTGATTGCACCTTCATCTCGTCGATGTACCACGCACCTCCCAGATAACTAGAGTTCATGATCCTAACATCCATGCGCACCTCGTCCACCTCTTGGTTAAACCACAGTGGGAATGTGTCGTTGTCGCCATAGTTTATAATTATGGAGTTGGGAAGTGTGTTCTGGAGGTAGTTCCATCCGATGTCTCGCGCTATTGTACGGTGCGAGCGGTCGTGGTCGTCCCAGTTCTCCGAGGCCAAAATGAGTGGTACCGAAAGCGAGATAAGGGTTGCTGCCGCCACCGACATCTTTGCGCCCCTACCCTTTAGAGCCTTCGATATTGCCGCCCATATAGCCACAACACCCACTCCGATCCACATCGAGAAGGCGTAGAATGCACCTGCATATACATAGTCTCGCTCGCGTGGCTCCGATGGCGATGTGTTGAAGTAGACCACAAGGGCCACACCCATCAAAATAAATAGCAACATCACAATCGAGAAGTTCTTGGAGTCCTTATTGAGGTGATACAACAGACCCACAACTCCCAAAATAAAGGGCAAGAAATAGTACTTATTGCGCCCCCTATTGTTCTCAATCTCGCGCGGAAGATTCTCTTGAGGGCCGATATATGCTTGGTCGATAGCCTTAATTCCCGACATCCAGTTTCCATCGGCTATGGTCACCGAAGAGGCTTGAATATCGCTCTGGCGACCCACGAAGTTCCACAGGAAGTATCTCCAGAACATATAGTTGAGCTGGTAGTTAAAGAAGAAGTTGATATTCTCTCCCAACGTAGGCTCCACAAACTGACGACCTTGGTATGTCACCGTTTTACCATAATCGTACCCCTGCTGCATCATCACCGTGCCATCGCTGTTTCGCATAATATTTCCTTTACTATCACGCGCCGGTTCAACCTTTTTGCGATACGCAGCCCATGGTTTATATCCAGCCTCTCCCTTGTTGGGGTTCCACATGCGAGGGAACAACTTAATGAACTCTTCGGCATATATATATCCCGAAACATTTGTTGTCTTACTATACTTGCCATTATCGTCTAGGTAGTGCGTATCCTTCATCTCATAATCGAGAATAGGTGCCGCATAGGATGCCCCCGAGAGTAGTGGACGAGCTCCATACTGGTCGCGGTTGAGCAACGAGAGGAGCGCATATGGATTGTTGGGGTTGTTACTATTCATCGGAGGGTTTGCCACCGCTCGGATTGTCACCGAAGCGTATGACGAATAACCGACGAACAACATCGTGAGCGACAACAAGACGATATTGAGCAACACCTTACCCTTTTTGTGAGTCACATACGACGCATATCCCAGCCCGATAATCAAAGCCAGAGCATATGTCGCTATTCCCGAATTTACGGGCAGACCGAAACCATTCACAAATACAAGATCGACGAGTGCCCCCAAATATATCGAGTACGACAACACAAACACATTGATAAAGAGCAGGATAACACCTGCTACAGCAAATGCTGCGATAACCCCTTTGAGCGTTATCTTCTCCCACTTGCGGAAGTAGAATATAAATACCAACGCAGGGATAGTCAACAGGTTAAGGATATGAACACCAATCGAGAGACCCATCAGGTAGGCGATCAGGATTATCCATCTCGATGAGTGAGGCTCATCGGCCTCGTCCTCCCACTTCAACATCAACCACACCACAAGGGCTGTAAACATCGACGACAGCGCATATACCTCGCCCTCGACAGCCGAGAACCAAAAGGTATCTGTAAAGGTGTATGCCAGCGCTCCGATAGCTCCAGCGCCCACACTTAACCACTGGCTCACCTCGCTAAACTCCCTGCCATCGCGAGTAAACATTTTGCGCACCAAGTGGCTTATTGTCCAGAATAAAAACAAGATCGTGAAGCCGCTAGCGATACAGTTCATCGCATTTACCATGTGTGGCACATAGTGTGTCGAAGGTGCAAACATAGTTGCGATCCTCGCCATAATCATAAATAGGGGCGCACCGGGAGGGTGTCCCACCTCTAGCTTATACGAGGTTGCAATAAACTCGCTACAATCCCAAAGGCTCGAAGATGGCTCCATGGTAAGGAGGTAGACCACAGTGGCGATTGTAAATACTCCCCATCCAGTGAGGTTGTTCCAAAAGTTATAAGATTTCATCATAGTCGATTTTAACACGCAAAAATAGTTATTTTTTTTGAGTTTTACACCCCCTTTGTCCTAAAAAACGATTTTTGAACCGAAAAAGTATTTGGCATCAATGATAAATGATCAATGATAAATGATAAATGGTGAATGGTGAATTGGGAGTTCTCAGCATTTCTCAGCAGCTGAGTATTACTGAGAAAACCTGAGTGATGCTTCGCTTTGGTGTGAGGTATGGGCCGCGAGGGGTTTCCCCCACAGGGGGAATAATATGAAATGAGTGCCTCGAACCGAAAGTTTACTTTCAAGGTTCGAGACACTCATTCCATATTAAATTTCACGCTTTAGCGAGAAAACGGCTCGCGGCTAACCACACAAAGCGCAAGGAAAATAAATCACAGCTTGCTGTGCGGCCGCCCGCTGTTAGGGCAGCCCAGCCTCTTAATAATAACCCCCTAAATAAACACACCCTATTGAGGGTAGACCATATTCTCCTCTTTGATTTGGCTTAGCACCTCGTCGACATATTTGCGAGATTCGTAGCGAGCCATTGGGAGGTTATGGAGCAGGTAGTTTCCGCAATCTCTAGCGGCCATTCCCGGGACCTCGCCTTCAAAGGTAGCTATAAACTCAAATGTCTCTTGCATGAGCTCCACTATATCCGCAGCTTCGAGGTCGCCCTTCATCAAGAAGTAGTTACCTGTGCAGCACCCCATGGGTCCCCAAAACACAATCTTATCGCCCCACGTGGGGTGGTTACGAAGGAAGGTTGCCGCTAGGTGCTCTATTGTGTGGAGCTCACCATATCCGATCGCAGGCTCGCGGTTGGGCTCCTTCATCCTGATGTCGAATGTAGTAACCACCTCTTCGCCCATATAATCCTTTCTCGACACATATATACCCCTTAATAGGTCATCGTGGTTGATCGCAAAACTTGGAATCTTTTTCATTATTTTTGTCTCTATGTTTTCTCTAGGGGAATTATTTAGAAGCCCCCTCTACTATTTGTCTTAATACCTCGAACGACTTCTTGGGTACCTCGCCCCAGAAGTTCTCGTACTGCACAGCATGCTCCTCGGCCCCCGGGGTGTCGCTTATGACCCTCACCGAGATAAATGGAGTTTTGAATATATGGCACACCTGCGCTATTGAGTTGGACTCCATGTCGGTCGATAAGACCTCTGGTATCTGAGCCTTTATCTGGTCTAGCTCCGTGCGCGAGGTGATAAATTTATCGCCACTACATACCACACCACCATGTATTGTCACCCCCTCTACGTGAGCCGACATCGCCACATCGTATAGCTTTTCGTCGGCCTTAAACCTCGGAGGAAGCCCTTGAACTTGCCCCCACTCGTTGCCCTCTCCGCACCATGTGTCGTTGTACAACGACTCGCGACCGACAACGATATCCATAACTCGCAACGCATTGTCAAGTCCCCCTGCCACACCTGTATTGATGATGCACCGAGGGGCGAACTTCGAGATCATGTGCGAGCAGCAAACAGCCGAACAGACCTTGCCTATACCACTCTGCGCAACAACGACATCGACCCCCGAGAGGCTCCCCGTTGTAAACTCACCACACGCCTCACTATAGCTTCTCGTTTGACTCATCTGCGACACAACAAGCTCTAGCTCCTTGCTCATCGCAACTATTATTCCAACCATGTTTAAGTGAATTGCTTATATTTAAAGCGAATTAAGGTTTGAACAATCTTCGCCTTTTTTTCATTTATTATATTTCATCCCACCCCCAAACCCCCTCCCTTAGGGAGTGGGCTTAGTCGCTACACTTCGTTTCGCTCCGAAATTTGCCGCTTTCTTAAGGTTTGAGCAGCAAACCTTAAGAAAGCATTATTTAGTTAAGAGTAGTAAGAAGTTGTGGGCTATACAAATATCTCTTGATACTCTTCTTTGGGGTCTTTTCGAACTCCACGGGATAGATCGTGATAGAGGCAACCTTTTCGAAGTTCGATACCTGAGTGTTAAGCTCCTTGAGGTTCTTCTCCATGATCGCGACTATCTCCTCGTTCGATATTCCACTCGTGCGCGCCAACTCATAGTCGGGCACAACAAGAGCTCCCAAACGGCCATCGTTGTCTATGATGAGCGACTCAACCACCAAGAACATATTGTTGAGTTTATCCTCAATCTGCTCGGGATAGATATTTTGACCATTGGCCGACAAGATCATCGTCTTGCAACGTCCCTTAATATATAGAGTCGTGTCGGGATCCATAATTCCCATATCTCCCGTGTGCAACCAACCCTCTTTGTCGAGGACCTCTTTTGTAGCCTTATCGTTTTTGTAGTATCCCGACATCACATGCTCTCCGCGCACCAAGATCTCACCCGGCACACTCTCTGGGTCGCGTGAGTCGATCTTCACCTCTAGGTTTTTGGTCAGCGCCATTCCGCACGACCCAGCCTTAAATTCGTTGAAGGGTGTGAAGCTGATAAGTGGAGCACACTCGGTCATTCCATAGCCCACAGTTATAGGGAATCCGATCTTCATTAGGAAGGTCTCCGTCTCGTGGTTCATCGGTGCTCCACCCACGATAAACATACCCACCTGACCTCCAAACACATCTATGAGTTTATTTTTGATAACCGAATATATCGCGGTGTTGAGCAATGGAATCTTCATCACGATACTCATTGCCCCCTGCTCCAAAAGTGGCATGATCTGGCGGCGGTAGATCTTCTCGAGGATAAGCGGCACGCAGCAGATAAGCGTAGGTTTAACCTTTGCCATCGCCTCCAACAAGATCTTTGGCGTGGGGATCTTACCCAAAAGGGTGATATGCGCTCCCACCGAAAGTTGCGCAAGGAAATCTATGGTACATCCATAAGCGTGGGCCAAAGGCAAGAACGACAATACGCGTCCTTCGCGCATGAAGTATGGCTCGCCAGTGTTCACATTGATATAGTCCCACACGATGGTCACATTACCCGTAAGGTTGTTGACCGTGAGGATCACACCCTTGCTCGAACCTGTAGTTCCCGATGTATAGTTAAGCAAGCAGGGCGCTTCGTTGGGCACCTCCGCATATTTAATATCATCGACATTGTATCCGTTAGGGTATTTTTCGGCTAACTTCTCATTGATTGATTTTTGGAATCCAGTGTAGTCGCTCTCCTCACCTCTCTCAAATATAATCTTAAAATCAGTCAACGACACTGCCACCTCGATCATCGGGATTCTATCATCCTCCATCAAGTCCCAGAAGTTGTCGCCAAGGAATATCATTCGGCTCTCTGAGTGGTTGATGATATTGACAACATCGTTGGGGTTGAAATCTTGGAGAATAGGGACGATAGTCGCTCCGTAAGTTATTGTTGCTAAGTAAGATATACACCACCTAGGGTTATTTCTACCGATAAGTGCAATTTTGTCTCCGCTCTTAATTCCGATCTGGTCAAATAGCAGGTGGATCTTTGCGATCTCGCGAGCCATTTCGAGGTATGTAAAACTGTCTGATTTGAAGTAATCACTTAGAGCAGGTAGATCACTATTTTTACGAAAGCTCTCTTCGTATATCTTTATTAAATTCTCCTTTAACATAATAATTAAGTTTGGTTAGTGTAAAATGATAAATGAAGTTATAGGTATAGGTTTTGTTCGGTTGTTGTTTGTTAACGTTACTCGTTGGGTTCGCGCTTTTTCAACAGATATATCTTTGACTCAGTCCCCTCGCGCAGCCTCTCGATGTTTTTGCGGTGAGTCCAAATCAACAGCAGGGCGATTATGATTGTAAAGATTATAAATGCTGTCGACTCACTCGCGTTGGAAGATATGATCGTGAAGACGGGGAAGCAGACACCAGCGATCATCGAGGCCAAAGATACATAGTGAAAGATCATAAAGATGATTAGCCACACCCCCAAACACAATAAAACCACGGGAGGGTTGATTCCCAACACCGCCCCGACGAGTGTAGCGACACCCTTGCCCCCATTGAATCCAGCGAAGATAGGGAAGATGTGGCCAAGGATCGCTGCAAATACCGCCGCGATGCCCAAATTTATCAGCCACACATTGCTCACTTCGGGGATATGACCCAATGTTTTGACCAACGTCACAGCGACAAATCCTTTGAGGATGTCGAGCGCAAAAACAGGTAGTGCAGCTCTGCGACCCAATACACGTAAAACATTTGTTGAACCAGCGTTTTTACTGCCATGTTCACGCACATCTATGCCATAATATTTTTTGCCAATCCACACTGCATTTGGGATTGATCCGAGCAGGTATGCGATGATTAAGAGGAGTATAGAGAGTGTGCAGATTAAAATCATGTTGTCTTTTCTGTTTAATTTATAATACAAATGTAACAAAAATTTTCAAAACACACCAATTCTAAAGGTTCAATTTGTAAATATGCTAATCTTTTATGGGTGTAAAAGATCGGGAATGGGTTGTAAATTTGTCGAAAAAACGTTACCTTTGTGGTGAGAAATATCCATATATGAATATAAACACACTGCGTCCCATTAAGGGCGAAGGCAAACAGCTCTTCATAGAGACTTATGGTTGTCAAATGAATTCGGGAGATAGCGAAATTGTTGTCTCAATCCTCCAGTCGGAGGGCTACATATACACCTCCAAAATCGAAGAGGCAGATGTTATCTTGATTAACACATGTTCCATACGCGACAATGCCGAGCAGCGAATATGGGGACGTTTGGTCGAAATGAGGCGCTACAAGCGCTCCAAAAAGGGGCTAATCATTGGTATTATTGGCTGCATGGCCGAGCGCCTCAAAGAGCGTCTGTTGGAGGGTGTCGATGCTGTCGATATCGTTGCAGGTCCCGACTCATATCGCGACCTCCCTACCCTACTTCGTGCGGCTGAGGGGGGTGGCAAAGGGGTCAATGTGCACCTTTCGACCGAAGAGACATATGCCGAAGTGTCGCCCGTGAGACTCGACAAAAATGGAGTTAGCGCCTTTGTCGCGATCATGAGAGGGTGCAACAATTTCTGTTCATATTGCGTTGTCCCCTACACGCGAGGTCGTGAGAGAAGCAGGGACGCGGAGAGTATCATCTCGGAGGTTAAGGAGCTCTTTGGGAATGGTTATCGCGAGGTTACCCTTCTGGGTCAAAACGTCAATTCGTACATGAGTGCGGAGGTTGATTTCCCTCGCTTGATGGCTCTTGTGGCTCAAATCTCACCGCTACTTAGGGTGCGTTTTGCAACCTCACACCCCAAAGATATGAGCGATTCATTGTTGGAGACTATGTCCCAATATCCCAATATCTGCCGAGCTATTCACCTCCCTGCTCAATCGGGATCGACGGCGATGTTGGAGCGCATGAAACGTAAATATACGAGGGAGTGGTATATGGGTCGAATAGAGGCTATACGTCGATATATGCCCGACTGTGCAATCTCTACCGACATAATAGCGGGCTTCTCGGGCGAGACACAAGAGGAGCACGAGATGACCCTTTCGCTCATGAAAGAGGTGGGCTACGAGTATGCCTTTATGTTCAAATACTCAGATCGCCCGGGTACCTACGCCCACGAAAATTTGGCGGACGATATCCCCGACGACATTAAAACAGCGCGACTCAGCGAGATCATAAACCTTCAAACGCAGCTCTCGGCCCAAAGTAATAGTCGAGATGTGGGCAAGACTTTTGAGGTTTTGGTCGAGGGTGAGTCCAAGAGAAGTGCGGCGCAGATGTTCGGTCGCACATCGCAAAACAAGGTGGTGGTGTTCGATCGCCACGATATCGAGGTGGGTGATTACGTCAATGTAAAGATCACCTCATGCTCTTCGGCTACCCTTTTGGGCGAAGTAGTTGTGGAGAATAATCAATAGAAAAGAAAGAGAGAGATGAATTTTGATGAATTAGATTTAGACTATGACGTTTTAGACGCTATAGAGGAGATGGGATTTGGGGCGATGACTCCAGTTCAAGAGGCGACAATACCTATTATACTCAATGGCGACGATCTGATCGGTTGTGCCCAAACAGGTACAGGAAAGACGGCAGCCTATGCTTTGCCACTTCTGAGCTTGTTGATGGATGGACGTGCCGATGGAGTGTATGACGAGTCGAAGATAAAGGTTATAATCATGGTCCCCACGCGTGAGTTGGCCATGCAGATCGACACCCAGCTGCAAGGATTTTCCTACTACCTGCCTGTTTCAACTACGGTTGTTTACGGAGGAGGCGATGGCAAGACGTGGGATGTGCAGCGTCGTGGAATGAATAGCGGAGCCGATATTGTGGTGGCCACTCCGGGTCGTCTGTTGGCCCACATGGAGGGAGGAGTAGACTTCTCGGGTGTGAAGCACTTCATACTCGACGAGGCGGATCGAATGTTGGATATGGGATTCTTCGACGACATCATGAGGATCGTAAACAAGCTATCGAACGATCGTCAAACGATACTCTTCTCGGCAACCCTGCCTCCCAAAATTCGCCAGCTATCGAAACAGATACTTCGCGACCCAAAGGAGATAAATATTGCTATCTCAAAACCTAATGAGTCTATTGACCAAGGGGTGTATGTATGTTATGAGTCTCAAAAATTGGGTATCATAAGTAAGCTCTTTGAGAACCCTACGGAGGATAAAACCATAATCTTCTCGTCGTCTAAACTCAAAGTTAAGGATCTGGTCTACCAATTCAAACGCCTCAAGCTCAATGTGGGGGCTATGCACTCCGATTTGGATCAAGCTAAGCGCGAAGAGGTGATGTTGGCTTTCAAGAGCAATAAGATCAACATCTTGGTGGCTACGGATATCGTGGCTCGCGGAATCGACATCACAGATATAGGTATGGTTATCAACTACGATGTACCTCACGACCCCGAAGATTATATCCACCGCATAGGTCGCACGGGCCGCGCTAGCGCTTCGGGTGTGGCTATCACCTTTGTGAGCGAGAAGGAGCAGGGTAAATTTCACCGCATAGAGGAATTTTTGGAGAAGTCAATCAAGAAGCTGGACCTTCCATCCGAAGTTGGTGAGGGTCCAATCTACAACCCCAAGGCTCCCTTCAAAGATCCCAAAGGTGGACGTGGACGCGGTGGTTCGGGGAGCAAGAACTCCAAGGGTCGCAAACCTAAAGGGGCTCCGAGGTCTACACCCAAAGAGGGAGGCGAAGCGAAGGTAGTTGAAGCTGCTCAACCATCAAACGAGGGGGCGACACAACAGCCACAAACGCAACCACAAACGCAGTCTCAAGCTCAACCACAGTCGGAGGCGAAAAAGAAAACCAAAAAGAGGGTGTTCAACAAGCGCCGTAAGCCAAAGAACGCAGAGCAGACAACCGCTCCAAAGAGCGAACAAACAGCCTCGGAGTAGGATGTATGTAAATTAAAAGTTCGAAAAAATAGAGGATAAATAACCAAATTTATTAACTTTGCGGATCACAAATAAGATAAACAGTTTTCAAAATATAAATTTATGAAAAGTCCAAGAATAGCAGAGGTGCTCAAAATGGAGGCTACCGATGCAGATATTACAGTCAAAGGTTGGGTTAGAACCAAACGTGGTAACAAGAATGTAGCATTTATAGCTTTGAACGATGGTTCATGTGCCGGCAATATACAAGTTGTCGTAGACCTTGCAAACTTCGATGAGGCTCAACTCAAAACAATAACAACAGGTGCTTGTGTTAGGGTAGATGGTACTTTGGTGGCATCTATGGGAGCAGGCCAAGGAGTCGAGATCCAAGCCAAAAGCATGGAGTTGTATGGAGCGGCAGATCCCGAGACATACCCACTTCAGAAGAAGGGTCACTCGTTGGAGTTCCTCCGCGACATAGCATACCTTCGTCCACGCACCAATACATTTGGCGCGGTGTTGCGTATTCGCCATGCGATGGCTTTTGCTATCCACCAATACTTCAACCAAAAGGGTTTCTACTATCTCCACACACCGATCATCACAGCTTCGGATTGTGAGGGTGCAGGTCAGATGTTCAACGTCTCGACCCTCGATATGCAAAACCCACCTCTCACAGAGGAGGGAGCGGTTGACTATTCGCAAGATTTCTTTGGCAAGGCTTGTAACCTAACGGTATCGGGCCAATTGGAGGGTGAACTAGGAGCCTTGGCTTTGGGTCAAATCTACACCTTTGGACCTACTTTCCGCGCCGAGAACTCCAACACTCCACGCCACTTGGCTGAGTTCTGGATGATCGAGCCCGAGATGGCATTCTATGAGTTGGAAGAGAATATGGAACTCGCAGAGGAGTTCTTAAAGTACTTGATCCAATATGCGTTGGATAACTGCCGCGAGGATCTTGAGTTCATGAACAAGATGTGGGACAAGGAGCTTATCGAGAGATTGGAGTTTGTGGTGAACAACGAATTTGTACAGTTGCCCTACACCCAAGGAGTAGAGATCTTGAAGGCTTCGGGCCGTAAGTTCGAGTTTCCAGTGGATTGGGGTTGTGACCTTCAATCGGAGCATGAGAGATACCTCGTTGAGGAGCATTTCAAGAAACCAGTGATCTTGATTAACTACCCTAAGGAGATTAAATCATTCTACATGAAGCAGAACGACGATGGCAAAACAGTTAGAGCTATGGATGTTTTGTTCCCAAAAATCGGCGAGATTATAGGCGGATCGGAGCGCGAGGCAGACTTTGGCAAACTTTCTGCTAGGATCAAGGAGTTAGGAATGAAAGAGGAGGATGTATGGTGGTATTTGGATACTCGCCGTTGGGGTTCAGCCCCCCACTCAGGTTTTGGTTTGGGCTTCGAACGACTATTGTTGTTTGTGACAGGTATGGCAAATATTAGAGATGTGATACCTTTCCCACGTACACCCAAAAATGCAGAGTTTTAATCTAGGAGTTTAGACCAATATACTCTGTAGTTGACCTTTGCGAGTGGGTTTTGATCGAATGATCCTTAACAATAAAGATGAGAAATTTTTAAACCGATTCTAAATCAAGCTCACACCCATATGTCACTAAACCAAAGACAGATGATAAGCCTCGGACAGAGGCTTTCACCACAACAAATACAGATGATAAAGTTGCTTGAGCTGCCCACGTTGCAGCTCGAGCAACGTATCAAGCAGGAGATCGAAGAGAATATAGTCCTCGAGGAGCAGCAACCCTCCACCACCGAAGATGGCGAGTCGCAACAAATCTCGGTCGAGGAGTATCTCAAAGAAGATGACACCCCATCCTACAAAAGTCGAATCAATAACTACTCCAAAGACGATAAGCAGCGACCTGTCTTTTTGTCGGGAGGAAGGACACTTCAAGAGTTCATAGTCGAACAGTTGGGTTATCGCGACCTATCGCAGAGGGAGTCTACGATAGCTAACTTTTTGGTCGGCAGCCTCGACGAAGATGGCTACCTACGTCGCGACTTAGTATCGTTGAGCGACGACATCGCCTTTATGTTGGGGATGGAGGTGGGTGTCGACGAGCTGGAGTCTCTATTGAAGGTTGTGCAGCAGATGGAGCCCACGGGGGTTGGTGCACGCGATTTGCAGGAGTGCCTACTTTTGCAGTTAGACCAGATGCCACACCTCTCGAGGATGCAACGTTTGGCTCGCAAGATCCTAGCTTCTCACTTCGAGGAGTTCGCCAAAAAGCACTACGAGAAGTTGATGCAGAGGCTCCAAATGTCGGAGGATGACTTCCGCGATGTGATCTCCGAGATCAGACGCTTGACCCCAAAACCCAGCAATATGTACTCCGAAGGGGGGACAGACACAACACCCTATATCATCCCCGATTTTATCTTGACCTACCAAGAGGGGCAGTTCGATCTGTCGCTTAACTCATCTAATATTCCCGATGTGAAGGTGAACCGCAGATATGTCGATATGATTAGAAATATGGTCGGTAAGGATGGTACAATCAATGAGGCGGACAAAGATGCACTTCAATTTGTCAAGAGCAAGATCGACTCAGCGAAGTGGTTTATATCGGCCATCAAGCAACGTCAAGATACCCTGATGCGCACCATGCAGGAGATCTTGGATTACCAAAGCGAATATTTCAAAGATGGCGATGGATGCAAACTGCGTCCTATGATCCTCAAAGACATCGCGGACCGCACCAACCTCGATGTCTCGACTATCTCGCGAGTGGTTAATAGCAAATATGTCCAGACGCAATTTGGTATCATACTGCTCAAGTCTCTCTTTTCGGAGGCTATGCAGACCGATTCGGGCGAGGAGGTGTCGAGCTACAAAATCAAAAAAATCCTTCAAGAGTGTATAGACGAGGAGAATAAGCGCAAGCCCCTCACCGACGAGATCCTTATGGATATTTTGAACTCCAAAGGTTACCATATCGCACGGCGCACAGTGGCCAAATATCGTGAGATGCTATCTATCCCCGTCGCTCGACTCCGCAAACAGATATAAAAAGAAAATAAAGTTTTGGTAGTTCGATAAATTAGTGTTACATTGCAATTGAGCTACCAAACTTATTTTACCATGAACCGCCTATCACTACTCCTTGTTGTCTGTTTGACAACCTTTACCTCATCGGCTTATTTGCCGCTTTATGGTCAGCAGAGCGACAAAGAGAAACTCGAAACTTTGAAGAGCATTGGTCGCGAGATCCACGAAAAGGAGCAGCAAAAATGTGACGAGGTAAATACCATGCCCAACATTGATGGCTTCTCCCCGGGCAAGTATCAAATCGTATGGGATAAATCCGTACTCTCGCAAAACGAAAATATCTTT
The DNA here is from genome assembly GCA_047173955.1 of Rikenellaceae bacterium. Classification (GTDB taxonomy): domain Bacteria; phylum Bacteroidota; class Bacteroidia; order Bacteroidales; family Rikenellaceae; genus Alistipes. The sequence goes on along the minus strand of JBCQUO010000017.1, from coordinate 12,311 downwards.
TGCATCAATATACCCATCACTCCACAATACCGTTATCAGGCATCGCGCACCAACAAAAATGGTAAGGAGCAGATGGTCAACATCATGCAGCGCCTCCTGCTCTACAAAAATAAAAAGAGCGGCAGTTCATATGAACAGATCCAAACGATGGTCCCCGATAAAAATGTATCGAAGAGCTGGTATAAGTCATACCTCCACCCCGGGAACGAAACAGCCACCGCCTCCTTTAGCGGAATGACAATCTTCTCGAACACCATCACAGGTGAGACCAACCATATACAGATCTACAACGATGGAGATTGCATATACAAAATCAGCCGTCTCTCGAAAAACAACCCTAAGTGGGAGGAGAACAACAATAAAATGCGCGAGATTATAGCCTCGCTGGAGATCACCCCCATCAAAGCAAAATAATGGTCAATGGTGAATGATGAATGATGAATGAGGACTCGGATCCGAAAGTTTACTTTCGAGATCTGGGTCCACCATTAAATATTTTAAATTTCACGCTTTAGCGAGAAAACAGCTCGCGGCATCATCAAGAAGCGCTAAAAGGAAGGAAACGAAGTTTCCAAGCCCGAGCGGCAAGCACCAGCCGCCCGCTGTTAGGGCAGTCCTCGGAACTAAACCTCAGCTTTACTCGAGGGTATGAATCACAACACCTGAGCGAAGTTTTGGTTCGAACCATGTTGTTTTTGGGGGCATGATATTTCCCGTGTCGGCGATATTGATTAGTTGATCCATAGAGACTGGGTAGAGGGCAAAGGCTGCTGCCATCTCGCCACTATCGACCCTCTTTTTGAGCTCTCCGAGGCCGCGAATTCCTCCCACGAACTCCACGCGCTTTGTGGTACGTAGATCCTCGACTCCCAAAATATCGTTGAGCACAAGGTTCGAGAGCACGGTGACATCCAAAACTCCGATTGGGTCCTGATCGTCGTATGTCCCCTCTTTGGCCGTTAGGCTATACCACTCGCCCTCCATATACATCGAGAAGTTATGAAGTGCGGCAGGGGTGTAGATCTCGGCCCCACAAGACTTCACGTCGAATGTTTTGGCAAGAGCCTCCAATAGCTCGCTGCTCGAAAGGCCGTTTAGGTCCTTCACCACGCGGTTGTAGTCAATAATTTTAAGCTGCGACGCAGGGAACGAAACAGCCAAGAAGTAGCAGTACTCCTCCTCGCCCGTGTGGTTAGCATTGGCTGCCATGCACTCTTGCCCTACACGTGCAGCGGCAGCGGTGCGGTGGTGTCCATCGGCAACATATAGAGCTGGGATTGTTTTGAAGATCTCGGTTATTTGGCTGTTGAGCTCCCTTTCGCGGATAACCCAGAAGTGGTGACCAAAGCCATCCTCGGCCGTGAAGTCGTAGTCGGCGGTATTCTCCGCAACAAACTTAGAGACTATAGCGTTGATCTCCTCGCTATCGGGATAGGCAAAAAAGACAGGCTCGATATTGGCCTTTTGGTTACGGACGTGCATCATGCGATCCTCCTCCTTGTCGGGGCGAGTGAGCTCATGCTTCTTGATATCACCATTCAAATAGTCCTCGAAGTGGCAACACATAGCTAGTCCATATTGGGTGCGGCCATCCATTGTTTGGGCATATATGTAGTAGTGCTCCTCCTCGTCCTGCTCCAACCATCCGTTCTCACGCCACAGTTTGAAGTTGTCCATAGCTTTTTGGTATACCTCATCGCTATGTTCGTCGGCTATAGGGTCGAAATCAATCTCGGGTTTGATGATGTGCAAAAGTGAACGCTCCGTAGCCTCGGCTTTTGCCTCCGCTGAGTTCAACACATCGTATGGGCGCGATGCCACCTCGGCAGCATGGCATTGTGGGGGGCGAATACCGCAAAACGGTTTAATCTTTACCATTGTTAATAATTTATTTTAGTTTGGTTTATTTCTGTGCAAGCAGAGCTTGCCTACTCAATAACAAAGGTAGTAAAAATATCCGTAGTATTTAAATATTCTTAATAATTTTGCATTAAACTTTTTCAATGTAGATGTTATATAAGTAGTGTAAAACAATTATTGCCATATTTTTAAAAGCACTCTTAAAAACACACCAATAATTATTTTACCCTACTTATTTTCATCACTCAAAATTTTGGTTAGTGTAATTTCCTACTGATTTTTTTTCAAATCAAATAAATTTATGTAAATTTGTATGTCGTGTTGTGATGTGCGAACGAATATAATACAACATTTACTAATAACATCTATGAACCACCTATCCAAACCGCTAACTGTGAGTGCGCTTGGTCTATGCTTTTTGGCTCCAAACGTGGGCTCAGAACTTATGGCCAAGAGTACAAATGAGAAACGCCCCAATATACTTTTCATATTGGTGGATGACCAATCTCGTTATGACCTAAACCTCTATAACCCCAAATCAATTCTCGAGACACCCAATATCGACCGCCTTGCAGAGGAGGGAATGGTGATAGAGTGTGCTCGACAGATGGGCTCCGCAGTGGGAGGTGTGAGTGTCCCCTCGCGCCATATGATTATGAGCGGCCGAACGCTATGGCACCTGCCCAAGTCATCGAGATGTACGGTCGATATGGATTACTCTAAAGTACCCGAAGATCTACCACAATACACCATTGGCGCGACATTTAACCGTGCAGGATACAAAACCATGCGTACATGCAAGCGCGGCAACTCATACCAAGAGGCAAATGTACTATTCCAAGTTGTTCACGACGAGGTGAAGCGCGGAGGTGATGACGAGAATGGAAGTGCATGGCACGCAGAGCGAGTGTTGGACTACCTAAAGGATCGGGAGCAAAACAGTGTAGAGGATCCATTCTTTATCTTCTTTGGATTCTCGCATCCTCACGACCCACGCACGGGAACACCCGAACTGCTGGAGAAGTATGGAGGTGTGAACCATAAAGATAAAACAACGCTCCCAGACTCTACACCCAAAGTTGCACTCCCCGACAACTACCTACCCAAACATCCATTCTATCATGGTCACGATGAGATACGTGACGAGGTGAGTGTGCAGGGTGTGTGGAGGAATCGCGATGAGCAGACGATCAAGAATGAGGTGGCGCGCGAATATGCATGCTCGGAGAATGTAGATATCCAGATCGGTAGGGTGTTGGCAAAGTTAGAGGAGATGGGGGAGTTGGACAACACCTATATTATATATACGGCCGACCACGGAATAGCAATCGGACGACATGGTTTGCAGGGTAAACAAAACCTCTATGAGCACACTTGGGGTGTGCCGATGGTTGTCAAAGGGCCGGGTATCAAGGCTGGCACACGCGTTCAGGGTAATGTATTTTTGTATGACCTACTGCCCACCTTCTGTGATTTGGCAGGTGTAGAGATTCCCCAGACGGTGCAAGGGACGAGCTTCAAACCTGTATTGGAGGGTAAAACCAAAACCATCCGCGACGTGATGTTTGGAGTCTATTGCGGAGGTTCAAAGCCCGGCATGCGTACTGTGTCGGAGGGGGACTGGAAATTAATTAAGTATGAGGTGCCCGAAAAAGGGGTTCAAGAGACTCAGCTATTTAACCTCAAGGAGAACCCACAAGAGTTCCTCGATGAGCATAACCGCGAGAATAAGTGGGAGCGCAACTTAGCCTACGACCCCAAATTTGCCAAGGTACGTGCCCATATGGAGAAGCTGCTGTATGAGCAGATGGAGAAGTTCGATGACCCATTGAGGTTCAGCGACCAACCACAAAAGTAAAACCGAAACAAAAAATATATATGAAAAAACTAAAAACTTTTTTATGCGCAACTCTTTGCTTTGTGGCTACGACCTCGTGGGCGCAGATGAGCAACGAAGATTTGATTGCGCAGACCCAGTGGATCAATGTCGAATCCATAGAGCTTGCCATTGGTGATATGGTGTCGAAACATGGCGCGGATAGCTCTCTTTTCGAGAGTGAACTCAAGGAGCTTAAGGAGCTTGTGAACAGAGGCTTTAAGGGTCTGGAGGATGGAGACGATGAGGCTGCGAAAAATGCTTCGCGTGCTCTGGAGCTATACCGCTCAATCATGATGAAAAACCCACTTATTAATGACGCTCAGATCTATGTGAGCCGATTTAACTTGGGGCAAAACTCACGAAAGTCGATGGCTCCAGCCCTCGGTACCCAAAAGAATAACTGGAGCAACCAGCAGTCAAACAGCTACTTTGGTTACAATGCCGACATTGTGAAGTTGAGCAACCTAGCAGGCGATGTGACCCCTCAGACGATCTACAAAACAAAGGATAAGGCGGTGATCTCTGATTTGAGGCTCCACTGGTCGGGCGAGAAGCTAATGTTCACCTCCGTGACCGACGACAAGCGACTCAACATCTATGAGGTGAGTGTGTCGGGCAGTGAGGATGCTAAACAGCTAATCAACACCCCAGAGCCCGATTTGGAGTTCTACGATGGAACCTACCTCCCCGATGGTAGAATCTTGGCTATCTCGAATATCGGTTATCAAGCGGTACCTTGCGTGCATGGTGACGACCCTGTTGGAAACTCAGTGCTCTATGACCCTGCAACGGAGTCCCTCAGACGCTTGACATTTGACCAAGATGCAAACTGGAACCCAGTGATAAGGGCCGATGGTAAGGTGCTCTACACGCGTTGGGAGTATACCGACCTTACGCACTACTTCTCGCGCATGGTGATGACAATGAACCCCGATGGTACGGAGCAGAGGGCGATATATGGAAGTGGCGAGATCTTCCCTAATAGCACCTTTGATCTGCAACCTATACCCGGCAGCCCTTCGGCTTTTGTCGCTACGATCTCGGGACACCATGGCATAGCTCGTTCGGGACGAATTATGATTATTGACCCAGCCAAAGGTAATGGCGTGGAGGGAATGGTTCAGGAGCTTCCATACCGCAATCGCGAGATTATCCCTCTAGTGAAGGATCGTTTGGTCGATGGCGTATGGCCTCAGTTCATCAAGCCTATGCCGATCAATGATTCATACTTCTTGGTGATCGCGAAGTTGACCCCAACCTCTTTGTGGGGAATATATCTAGTCGATGTGTTCGACAACTTGGTGTGTCTATACCAAAATGAGGGCGAGGGCTTTATGAGTCCAATCGTCGCACGTTCGCAAGAGGTGCCACCAACGATCCTCGATCGCGTTAATCTCGATGACAAAGAGGCAACTGTCTTTATCCAAGATATATACGAGGGCCAAGGTCTGGCGCGGAGTACCCAAAGGGGTGGTCAAGAGCCTACGACTTCACGCCTATGATTACGCCTACAACCAAACATCTTCGAACCACGAAGTTTTGGGAATCCAGAGCGGTTGGGACATCAAGCGTGAGTTGGGCGTGGTCCCAGTCGAGGAGGATGGATCGGCAATTTTCAAAGTCCCTGCCAACACCCCTATCTCTATTCAGCCTTTGGACGAGAATGGCCGCGCTGTGCAGTGGATGAGAAGTTGGTTTACAGCTATGCCCGGTGAGATTGTGTCGTGCGTGGGATGTCACGAGGATCAAAACACTATCGCTATGCCTGTGCGCGTTATCGCGTCGCAAACAACCCCTCACGAGCTAACCGCTCCCGAGGGTGGTGTACGTCCATTTACATTCGACTTGGAGGTGCAACCCGTGTTGAATCGTGCGTGCGTGGAGTGTCACAACGACAAACATAAAATCGACCTTCGCCCCGGACGATACACCGATCGCGGATTCAAAGCCGAGGATACACCTAGGTCCGTTACATTCTTCTATCGACATGGAGTACCTTCATACTCGGAGTCATATTTGGCCCTTCACCCATATGTCCGCAGGCAAGGTCCCGAGGCAGATATGGCAGTGCTTCAGCCATATGAGTACCACGCAAGCACAAGCCACTTGATCCGCATGTTGGAGATCGGCCACCATGGAGTGACACTCACCGACTTTGAGTGGAGCAGACTCACACAATGGATCGACTACAATGCGCCCGAGAAGGGAGTATACCCAATGGTGAACGACTATAAGGGTGTCGAGCAGTGTCAACGTCGCACGGAGCTCCACAACAAATATGGTGGAGGTTTAGGTGTCGATTGGAAACAGGAGTTGGAGGATTATGCTAAATACCTTTCGTCGAAACCAGCTGAGGTTCCAGCGCCAAGCAAGGAGACAAAGGCAAAGAGCAAGAAAGCTAAGGAGCTTAAGGTTAGTGGATTCCCGTACTCTCCAGACAAAAAGGATATTAAACGTCGCAGCGTAGAGCTTTCCGAGGGTGTGACAATTGACTTCGTATGGATCCCAGCGGGTAGTTTCGTGATGGGTAGCAACGAGGGACTTTCGGACCACCAACCAGCTCACAAAGCATCCGTTAAAGAGGGATTCTGGATGGCCGAGACCGAGATCACCAATGCACAATATGCGGTGCTGGCTCCCGAACATAATAGCCGCTATGTGGATCAAATGTGGAAGGATCACACCACAAATGGAATCCCTGCCAATGAACCTCAGCAACCAGTCATTAGGGTGAGCTACAACGACATCCAAGAGTTCTGCTCGAAGTTCGAAGATAAAACAGGCGTGAAGGTTACAATCCCAACCGAGACACAGTGGGAGTGGGCATGTAGAGGCGGAAACGACAAACCATTCTGGTTTGGAGGCATGGGTAGCGACTATGGCAAATACGAGAACCTCGCGGACTCAATGTTGTGGAGTGTTGCGCGCATGAAGGCAAATAGCCCATATTTACCTACCTACAATTTCTTGCCAAGAGATGCCGCGGTGATAGATGGATCGGCTATCCAGACCGACTCCAAGAAATATGAGGCAAACCCATATGGTTTGTACTCGATGCACGGAAATGTCGCTGAGTGGAGCCGCTCGCTATATACAAGCTACGAGACAGGTGAGCAGATTGGCGACGAGGAGCGATATGTTGTTAGGGGAGGATCTTACTACGACCCATCAAAGCGCTCTACGGCATACACACGTCGCGCCTACTATCCACATCAGAGGGTGTTCAACGTTGGGTTCCGCCTTATAATCGAGGAGTAAGAACTCAAATATAACAACTAAAAATCCCCCTCCCCTTAATTGGGGAGGGGGATTTTAATATAACATTCACCCTCAGTGAACAGTTAGTCTAAAGCCTCCAGAGCTATTCGAGACCATTACAAACGTTTATTTTGCTCCGATTTAGAGAACGTTGATAGGTGGATGAAATTTTAAAGATGGCCTATAGGCTGTGAGGGAGCGTACTTATCGTACGTGACCGATCAGAACTATATGGTATCTTTTGAAATTTCGCCGCCTTGCAACAGTCTTTATTCGTTAGCTTGCTCGTGAACGCCCTTGACTGCGCGGCCCGATGGATCGTTCATATTTTTGAATGACTCATCCCAAGCCAAAGCCTCGGCTGTACTACAAGCTACAGATGGCACAGATGGCACACATGCAGCTGCTGTCTCCGATGGGAAGTGCTCTTCGAAGATTGTACGATAGAAGTACTCCTCTTTGTTGCGAGGTGGGTTCACTGGGAATCTCTCAGCCGCCTTCTCCATATCCTCGTCGCTCACTGCATCTGTGGTGACCTGCTTAAGTGTATCAATCCAGCTATAACCTACACCATCCGAGAACTGCTCTTTTTGTCTCCAAGCAACGCTTTCGGGCAACATATCCTCAAATGCCTTACGCAAAATCCACTTCTCCATACGGCCATCTTTAGCCATTTTAGCCTCTGGGTTTAGGCGCATAGCAACCTCCATAAACTCTTTGTCGAGGAATGGTACGCGACCCTCAACACCCCATGCGCACAACGATTTGTTGGCACGCAAGCAGTCATAAAGGTGAAGTTTATCGAGCTTACGAACAGTCTCCTCATGGAACTCCTTTGCATTTGGAGCTTTGTGGAAATATAGGTAACCTCCAAAGATCTCGTCGGCACCCTCACCCGAAAGTACCATCTTGATACCCATAGATTTAATCACGCGAGCCAAAAGGTACATTGGAGTAGATGCGCGAACAGTCGTCACATCATATGTCTCGATAAAGTAGATCACATCGCGAATAGCGTCAATTCCCTCTTCGATTGTGTAGTGCACCTCGTGGTGGATAGTTCCGATATGGTCAGCCACTTTACGAGCAGCGATCAAGTCGGGAGCTCCATCCAAACCTACTGCGAATGAGTGAAGTTGTGGGTACCAAGCAGCTGAGTTGTTCTCGCACTCTACGCGGTTAGCAGCGTAATACTTAGCCACGGCCGAAACAATCGACGAATCCAAACCTCCAGACAAAAGTACTCCATAGGGAACATCTGTCATAAGTTGGCGACGTACAGCCTCTTTGAAAGCGTCACGAAGCTCCTCGATAGAGGCCTCATTATCTTTAACTACGTCGTAGCTACGCCAGTCGCAGTTGTACCACTTAGTTGCCACCTTGTCGCCACTCCACATATAGTGTCCGGGCTCGAAGGGTTGGATCTTTGTACAAGTACCCTCCAAAGCCTTAAGCTCCGAAGCGGCATAGAACTGACCTTTGTCGTCCCATCCGATGTACAATGGAATAATACCCATATGGTCGCGAGCGATCAAGTATTGATCTTTCTCGCTATCGTAGAGTGCAAAAGCGAAGATTCCGCTGAAGTGCTCAAACATCTTCTCTACGCCATACTTACGATACAAAGCCAAGATAACCTCGCAGTCTGACCCTGTAAGGAAGTTATACTCATTGGCCATATCGTTACGGACATCGCGGTGGTTATAGATCTCGCCATTAACAGCCAAGACTACTTTACCATCCTCGGTATAGAGTGGTTGATTTCCCGATTGTGGGTCTACGATTGATAATCTCTCATGGGCCAAGATTGCATTTTCGCCACAAAAGATTCCAGACCAATCTGGACCGCGGTGACGAATTTTTTTGGCCATTTTTAAAACTGCCTTGCGTTGCTCAGAGGCTTTGCCCTCAACGTCAAACAGTGCAACAAATCCACACATAACTGTATATCTAATTTATTTATGTAACTATTTTTTTTTGACTTGTCAAATATATTTATTTTTTTTAAGAATACCTACATTTTGTAGTATAAAAATATGAAAAAAATAAAAAAAACCACTCTTTACCTCAGTTGTTGAGCAATTTTTTCGGCCATGATCGACATATACCTTCGTTTTTCAAATTGTGCGATAGCTGTGACACCAAATGCATCGACCCAAAAAAGTTCATCGAATTTGGCTAAATGTTCGCGCAAAATGGGCCTCTCGATGAATTCGTACCCACACCTATTAATTGCATAGACCCCGACACTTCGCTCAACGCTGGGGAGCGAGGGAGACAAAAAAACTGTCCGCCCCTTGATGCCAAAAAGCGGAGAGTCGTAGCAGCTATATACTACCCCATCCTCACCGCAACGTATGGAGACATCCGCCCCCTCCATGCGCGATTTGTGGTGCGCCAATTCGGCCACAGCTCTGCGCGCGGAGGTGGGATAATCGCCCATAGGGTTATCATAGCACTGGATCACAGCAAAGGGATTGAAGCAGCGGAGCGTATAGCCCTCATATATTGTTTTCTCACCAATCTCGATTGTTGTATGGCCATCGCACCACAATCTGATCTCGACATGTGTAGATAATTTTTCCAGAACCCGACTCTCACGCAGCAGCCTCTCGATCCTCAGCGAAAGGTCATCACGCGAGAGGGTTATTCGTCGACTCTGCAACTGCCAGTAACAGCGCTCCAACACCTCACAATGTTCGGCTAAGTGGCGAGCTTTGTAGCGACACGTATGGACTATTTGGTAGATATATGGTAGTTGCATATTGAGTCTTGGGGGTTAGATAGCGAAAATTTTGAGCAGAAGTTCTCTTAGTAACTCTCCATCCGTTGCACCTCCTGTATTTATACCCTTGCTCTTACCGTCGTATTCGCGCATGAGCCCCAAGATCCTAAAGACCTTGGCGTTGGGCCAATTAGCACTCGCCTGCTTGATCTCCGCCACAGCATATGGATTTCCGACCTTTAGGAGTTTCATAAGCTCCATATCGGATGGAAACCTTTCGCCTTTTTGGCGAGTTAGCCACCCCATATAGTTGACCAAGAAGAGCTGCTTGAATTGACCAAACAACACCATGATCGTCACCAAAAGGGGATTCGATTTGGGGTTATGGGCAAAGTGGTCCGCTATCATTAGTGATCTCGACACATTGCGCCCAAGGACTGCCTTGCAGAGCTCGAAGTTATTAAAATCTTTTGAAATACCGATATTTTGCTCGATGTGTATATCCTCGATTTGGGTTGTACCGCTAGGCAACGACAACATCAGCTTGGTGAGCTCATTGGATATTTTCGAGATGCCCGTGCCCAAATTATCGACAAGCATAGAGAGCGCTTTGGGGCTTATGGTACACCCTCTCTGAGAGACTAACGATGTCAACCACGCTCCAATCTCGTAGTCGCGCGGACGCACAGACTCCAACACTACCCCGCCCTTAACGATTGACTTATAGAGCTGAGAGCGTTTGTCTAGGTTCTTATCTTTGTGACAGATGATAAGGATCGTGCTGGGTGAGGGCGAAGATGTATAGTGCGCGAGTTTTTCCAGAGAGCGTAGGTTTTGCGCCTCCTTAACGATCACAACCTCTTTGTCGCCCATCATCGGCATCTGTCTGCAACAGTTCACGACCTGCCCTGCCTCCGAGTCTCGACCATACATCACGATTTGGTTAAACGCTTTGTCCGCTTCGCTGAGGATCGTCTCGGCGAGCATGTCGCAGATGGAGTCTATAAAGTACCCCTCCTCGCCCATAAGTAGATATATAGGTGCAAATTTGCGAGCCTTAATATCTCCTTTGATCGCCTCAAAAGCCGATACTGTATCTTTAAATTTTGCTGCCGATTTTGCCACGTTTATATAATTTCCTTTGTTATCTTCAATACATTTTCGCTCTCGCTCTCCAACCTATAGCGGTTGTCTATACGGTGGCCTATGACCCACACAATATCGTCACCGCTGGTGAGTACAAACTGCCTCTGCTTGTTGGGCAACGACACCTTCTGGTCGATCAAAAAGTCGCTCACCTTCTTCTTGCCTGTCATCCCAAAGGGGATAAACCAATCCCCCTCTCTCCACTTGCGAGCCACAAGCGGAAAGTTAAGTTTGTCGGCATCCAAAAGCGCGCAGTTATCGGCCACCGTCAAACTCTCGATAAGGTCTATATCCCTATACTCATGATAGAGGACCGAGTTACCGCAATATGTACGCAGATCCTCCCTCGCTATTGTCACCTCACACGTATCATCCTCGCCAATGGGGGTTATGAGTATGTCATCACGGTCCATATAAGCGACATGCTCCTTGGAGTAGAACCTCTTGCCCGTGTGTTGAGCCTCGTAGGCTTGGAGGAGCGAATCTATAACGTCGCTCTTGAAGCCGTAGAAAGACGACAACAACTCATAGACCACAAAATCGCGAGGCAACTCCCCATCTATACGATCTATATGTAGGTGGTCCATCCCATCTTCGTGCGATATAACCTCCGAATGGATACGCTTTATACAACTATTAATGAATACCTGAGCTTCGGTCAATCGGCCTATATTACGCTGCATGAGCCCCGTGAATTTAGGGTTGATCTCGCGGATGCGAGGGATAAGCCCCAAGCGGATTTTATTGCGCAGGTATTTGGTCGAACGGTTCGATGAATCCTCGCGGTATGGAATTTTATTTGTTGCGGCATACTCCAAAATATCTTTGCGCGACGCAAACATCAATGGACGTATGACCTTGCCTATCTGTGTGCTGATACCCGTGAGCCCCCTAAGTCCTGTGCCCCGAAGTAGGTTGATGAAAAAGGTCTCGATCGAGTCATCTGCATGGTGAGCCACAGCGATGGCTGTGTAGTTATGCTCCACACACAACTCATAGAACCACTCATACCTCAACCTACGTGCAGCCATCTCCATAGAGTCGCCCGTACGCTCCATCTCGCCTGTGGTGTCGAAGCGTTTATTGTAGAACGCAACTCCTCGCTTTTGGGCCTGCTCCTCAACCAACACCTCATCCTCCTCGCTCTCGGCACCACGAAGCTGGAAGTTGCAGTGTGCAACTCCTACGTTATACCCCAATTTGGTGAATAGGTCCAACAGCACCATCGAGTCCACTCCGCCCGAAACCGTGAGCAAGAGTCTGTCGTCGTGGGTAGCCAGAGAGTTACTCTCTATGTAGTTCTTAAATGCGTCAACTAATTTCAACATGTCCCTTTCTTTATAAGCTGAATTCAACCTGCAAATGCAACTGAATTCATAGTTAATATTTGTTTAAATTTTTCATTTGGTGTGAGGTAGCCGAGCCTTTTACGAGGGCGATTAT
>JBCQUO010000086.1:0-5558 GCA_047173955.1 Rikenellaceae bacterium | reverse complement strand
AGGGCCGATAGAACCACCGAGAGGGTGCCCGACCCCTCCTCCCTAATCACGAGAGGCAGACGTTCTATGTCCTTAATTGTGAGTTTATTCTTATGCCTCACTGTCGAGACCATAACAATCTCGTCGGCTACAAAGGGGGTGTAGTGCATGGAGTTGTACGACGCTTCATCCTCGATAAGAGCTATTTCGATCTCCTTGCGTTGCAACATCTTCACCACCTCCTCGCTATTGGCATTGACCAACGAGAGGCGTATATGGGGATATTGTCGATCGAATTTAGCCAAAATCTCGGGAAGGAGGTATTGGGCAATTGTTGTCGAGGCACCGATGTGCAGCGACCCCTCGAAGCCGAAATCCTCCCTTTCGATAGTGTCATTGAGGGCGTTGTACCCCTCCAAGATCTTCTCGACGAGTGGGATTATGGCGCTCCCCTTTGGGGTGAGCGATATTGAGTTGCCCTTGCGCTCAAAGAGTGGCTCCGCGAAATCAGACTCTAGCTCCTTGATGTGTTTGGATATAGCAGGCTGAGAGACGTTGAGCATCGCCGCCGCCTTGGTGAAACTCAGCGTGCGCGCTACGGTCAGGAATACCGAAAGTCTAAAATCTGTAATCATGTATATAATGGTAAATGATAAATGGTAAATGATAAATGATCTTTAGGATAGAAAAACGCAGTTTTTCTCGGATCCGCGGAGATCTCTCCGCCGCCGCCCGCGTAGGGCAGTCCTCGGTTCTCGCCCTCCCTAAATCGCCCTCCACTCCTAAAAAGCATCTTTTTTTGAGCAGCAAAAAAAGTGCTAGGAGGGCGAACAGCTCGCAAGAGCTGTAAATTCAATGATAATTGGTGAATGGCGAATGGTTAATTGACGTATAATTTTCGCTTGCATCGTGCTCGCTTTGGGAGTGAGGCCACATAACACAGCCTCTTAACACGGCCTCTAAATAACTTACTTGACAACGGCATTAGGGGGTAGAGGCACATTGTTTTGAGCTCGCCACTGAGTGATATACGACACTAGTCGCTCGGCCACCTTAGGTTCTGCATCCTTTAGGTTTATGCTCTCCATGGGATCCTCTTTGAGGTTATAGAGCTCCACCTCTCCCGATGCTAGGAACTCAATGAGCTTATAATCTCCGCACCTCACGGCCGTACATGTGCCGTGAATATATTGACTGCTGAGCTGCCAAATTATGGGGCGCTCATACCCTTTGGCATTATCTTTTTTGAGGTATGGGAGGATCGAGACACCATCGAGAGTTCCATCGTAGCCCTCTATATTGGCAATATCGAGGAAGGTCGGGAAGTAATCGACGCTCGAGACAGGAACCTCCGACACACGCCCTTGGATATGTCCACTCCAATATATAAACGTGGGCACCCTCACACCTCCCTCATATATAGCCCCTTTGGCTCCGCGCATAAGTTTGTTGTCGCTCACAATGCTGTTGTGCCCATTGTCCGACGTAAAGACAACCACGGTATTCTCCTCCAGCCCCGATTCGCGCAGGAACTCCATGATCTTGGCCACATTATCGTCCAACGACTCGATCATCGTGGCATAGGCACAGTGGTCATCACGCTTTGGCCCCAGACCTTGACCCAGAGTCTCATCCCCAGCCTTGGCTGCATATTTTTGGTATAACTCCTCACTACGTTTCACGATGGGGCGGTGAACAGTATAGTAATGTAGATTTATGAAGAATGGCTCATCTCTGTACTCCTTCATGAAACCTATAGCGTCGTCTGTCAAGCGGTCGGTCAACCACTCATCGCCAGCCTTAGGCTCGATGAATGGGTTGGTGAAGGGAGCCTTGTAACCTCCGCTAGGGTTGGCATATCCACCCTCGCAGAGGGCAGGATCTCCGCGATATGTACCACCCACATTCTCCACAAAGCCCCTCTCTTGGGGATAGTATTTGGTTATCCTCGGATCTGTTTTATGGGCCGATACCCATGTGTAACTCCCGGGGTTAGGCTGCGAGAGCTTCTTGGCGAAGGGGTACTCCAACCCCTCCTCCTCTATAGGGTCGGGCCCCACTATATGCCACTTACCCAAGTGAATAGACTTGTAGCCCACCTCGCTCAGAACCTCGGAGTAGATGGGAATATCGGTGCTCACGCACCACCTCGAAAAGATATTCTCCTCGGCCGACCCCTTCTCCAACACAGGCACGGTGTAGACCCCCGTTCTGAAGGATTGCTGCCCCGTGAAGATAGCTGTGCGCGAGGGCGACGATGTGGGATACATGTATGAGTTATCGAACACCACACTCTGCGATGCTAACTGGTCGATATTGGGGGTCTCGAAAAATGTCGAGCCATTGAACCCCACATCGGCATATCCCAAGTCGTCGACCAAGATAAAGATTATATTGGGGCGCTCGGCCTCTTTTTGGGCAGCGAGGGTGGATAGTGGCCCCAAAGCAGCTACCATAGCGGCCGATAGAGCTATATTTGATGTTTTCATGGTTAGGAGTTTTGTTGCTGTTTTACACTACTTGAGAACATTGCAAAATGTTTGTTTTGCACCGATACTTAAGAACGTTGATAGGTGGATGTAATTTTAAAGATGGCGTAGAGGATGTGAGGGAGCGTACCTAGCGTACGTGACCGATCATAACTCTATGGTATCTTTGAAATTTCGCCGCCTTGCAACGTTCTCTACTTAACCCCAAAGTTATAAATTATATATGGATATACAAAAAAAGACCACTCACATAATTGTGAATGGTCTCCATTTCAGTGACGGCGACTCGAACGAGCCTCCCTCATAAAGTATTGTGTTGGTCGAGAATACTAATTACTCTGCTGCAACAACGCTTAGTTTGATTGTAGCCTTAACATCACGGTGGATCTTAGCTACCGCCTCGTACTCACCAACAGTCTTGATTGCATCAACCGAGATAGACTTGCGATCGAGCTCTACGCCCTTAGCAGCCATAGCCTCAGCGATATCTGCTGATGTTACTGTACCAAACAATTTACCCTCCTCAGCTTTCGCGCTGATAGTAAGAGGTAGATTAGCAACCTTCTCTGCAAGTGCTTGAGCGTCTGCCAAAATCTTAGCATCCTTGTGAGCACGTTGCTTTAGGTTCTCAGCCAAAATCTTCTTTGCTGAAGCAGTAGCGCTTTTAGCAAATCCTTGAGGGATCAAGTAGTTGTTGGCATAACCGGGTTTAACGTTAACGATCTCGTTTGCGTAACCCAAGTTCTCGATGTCTTTAATAAGAATGATCTCCATTACTATTTCCTCCTCTTTATTATTTCATACAATCTGTTACGAACGGAAGGATTGCCAAGTGGCGAGCACGCTTAACAGCTTGGGCTACCTTCTTTTGGAACTTTTGAGAAGTACCAGTCAAACGACGAGGAAGGATCTTACCTTGCTCATTGAGGAACTTCTTCAAGAACTCACCGTCCTTATAATCTACATACTTGATGCCGAGCTTTTTGAAACGGCAGTATTTTTTCTTCTTTACATCTACAGATACTGGATTAAGGTATCTGATCTCTGATTGTGCTGGTCTGTTATCTGCCATGATTATTCCTCCGATTTGTTAGAAAGTTTAGCACGACGACGTGCAGAATACTCTACTGCGAATTTGTCTTGTTTGAAAGTAAGGAAACGGATAACGCGCTCGTCGCGACGATACATTGTCTCAAGTTTCTCTACGATCTCACCACTCTCCGATGAGAACTCAATCAAAAAGTAGAAACCGGTAGTCTTCTTTTGAATAGGATAAGCAAGCTTCTTCAAGCCCCAGTTCTCTCTATTCTCAATCTGACCGCCGTTCTCGGTGATAACACCTTGGAATTTGTCAGCCACCTCCTGTACCTGAGCCTCTGACAAGACTGGAGTGACAATGAAAACGGTTTCGTAATTGTTCATAAACGTTTAAAAATTAAATTATTATAGGCCCTCGACCCCTCATCGGAGGCCAAAAGCGACTGCAAAGATAGCCAATTAATTCTAATATACAATGAGTTGCAATAATTTTTCGCAAAAAAAACTTTCGTCGGGATGCTACTTATTATTGAAACCATTCATCGTGTTCGAGAGTCCAGCCGTGGCAAACGACAAGATAGCCTCCGAGAATAGCTTAAGCCTCTCCTCCAACTTCTCTCTCTCCTCGTCGCTCCACTCGCCCAACACATAGTCCACTTGGTGACCCTTGGCGAAATCGCCACCCACACCAAAACGTATGCGCGCGTAGTTCTCACCACCCGTGAGCTCATTGATATTTTTGAGTCCATTGTGCCCCCCAGCACTTCCCTTGCCCCTCATGCGGAGGGTACCAAAGGGGATAGCGATGTCGTCCGAGATCACCAACAAGTTCTCTTTCGAGATCTTCAGCGCGTCGAGCCAATACCGCACCGCCTTGCCCGAGAGGTTCATATAGGTAGCTGGTTTGAGGAGTGTGATGTGTCGCCCCTTGAATTTGAGCTCCGCGATGCTCCCATACCTCTCGCTCCTAAAAGTAGTGTTGGATGCCTCAGCTAAGGCATCCAACACTTTAAATCCAATGTTGTGTCGGGTTTCGGCATACTCAGCGCCGATGTTACCCAACCCTACAACTAGGTATTTCATTGTTCAAACTTACGCTTGGTTAGCTTGTGAACGTGAAGCACGAGTTACACGTACGGCACAAACTGCAGTTGTAGCAGGAGTAAGGAACTTAACGTTCTCTACAGCCAAGTCACCAACGAAGATTGTCTTACCCAACTCAAGATCTGTAACGTCGATAACGATCTCATCTGGAAGGTTTGCCTCCATAGCGCTAACAACCAACTTACGAGCCGAAAGAGCCAACTTACCACCGACCTTAACACCGGCAGCGTTACCCTCCAAGCGTACTGGAACAGCGATAGCAACTGGCTTATCCTCGATCACGCGGAAGAAGTCGATGTGCAAGATTTGCTCACGTACTGGGTGGAACTGAACATCACGCAATACAGCCTTCTCGATCTTTCCGTCGATGTTCAACTCTACGATGAATGAGTTTGGAGTGTAGATCAACTCCTTAAGAGACTTAACCTCTACAGAGAAAGTTACTACATCGCCACCTCCGTACAATACACATGGAACACCGCCCTCACGACGTACAGCCTTTGTTGCCTTCTTACCGAAATCTGCGCGTGCAGATGCTGAAATTTGAATACTTTTCATTTTAATTCTTTTATTTTTAATATATTACCTACAGCGTCACTCAGTCAACCCACCGTGGAGAGACCCCATAAACGCCTGATGCGGCTGCAAATATAACTCTTTATTTTTGAACTACATATATATTCCGCCATTTTTTTCGTCTCTGCCCTAAACTTTTTTGGTCGATGGTGAGTTGTGAATGATAAATGGTCAATGATAAATGATAAATCGTGGGAGCGAAACGAAGTATAGCGACTAAGCCCACTCCACAAGGGAGGGGGTTTGGGGGTGGGGTCAAATATGAAATAATTATGAACGTGAGTTTTGGATAAGGGAACCTTATTCAAAACACCTCTAAAATAAGTCTCCCCCAACTGCTGACAAACCGAGCGCAATTGAACTTGTTCAAAT
>JBCQUO010000085.1:0-5567 GCA_047173955.1 Rikenellaceae bacterium | reverse complement strand
CTACTTAGTGTAAACCTATTTTAGGACGGGACATACAGGCAAAACAAAAAGAGAGACACCTTATAAGGTATCTCTCTTTTTGGTAGTAGCGGGAGAAGGACTCGAACCTCCGACCTCCGGGTTATGAGCCCGACGAGCTGCCAACTGCTCTATCCCGCGATTTGTGATACAAAGATAGGTTAAAATTATGTTAAATCCTAATTTTAACCCATCTATTTTATAAATAAAATCTCAACCAACTGTTAATCAATCTAGTAGCTACGAGCAAATAGTACTCGCATCTTCGATGGCTTGCCTGTGAAGATACAAACTCCATCCTCCTCGACTGCATCGACGGGGATACAGCGGATTGTCGCCTTGGTAGCATCCTTGATCGCCTGCTCGGTCTCGGGTGTACCGTCCCAGTGTGCCGAGATGAATCCCCCCTTGTTGTCCAACAGATCTAGGAACTCATCCCATGTATCGGCCTTGGTAATCATCGAGTCGCGATAGGTCAACGATTTATTGTAGATATTTTGCTGAATGTCATCCATCAACGCCACCACGCGATCTGTCAGACCATCCTGTGACACAACCTCTTTGGTGAGTGTATCGCGACGTGCCAACTCGATAGTGCCATTTGCCAAATCACGAGGGCCAAGAGCCAAACGAACTGGAACTCCCTTCAACTCATACTCTGCAAATTTGAAGCCCGAGCGGATGTTGTCACGATCATCGACCTTGACCGACAATCCACGCTCGCGCAACTCCTCGGCAATAGCGTTCATCTTCTCGCGCATTACGGCCAACTGCTCGTCACCCTTATAAATAGGTACCAACACCACATGGATGGGTGCCAACTTTGGAGGCAACACCAAACCATTGTTGTCCGAGTGAGCCATAATCAACGCACCCATCAAGCGTGTCGAGACACCCCACGACGTAGCCCACACATACTCCTGCTTACCCTCGTTGTTGGTGAACTGTACGTCGAACGCCTTGGCGAAGTTTTGCGCCAAGAAGTGCGATGTTCCGCTCTGCAACGCCTTACCATCCTGCATCAATGCCTCGATGGTGAGTGTATCCTCCGCCCCTGCAAAGCGCTCATTGGGTGATTTGTGACCTACGATCACTGGCAGTGCCATCCACTCCTGAGCAAACTTCTCGTAGACGTGGATCATCTTATGTGTCTCCTCGATAGCCTCCTGCTTCGTCGCATGAGCCGTATGTCCCTCCTGCCACAAGAACTCGGCCGTGCGCAAGAACAGACGTGTGCGCATCTCCCAACGAACAACATTCGCCCACTGGTTGCACAAGATCGGAAGGTCACGATATGATTGTATCCAACCCTTGTATGTATTCCAGATGATAGTCTCCGACGTTGGGCGTACGATCAACTCCTCCTCCAACTTAGCCGAAGGGTCGACAACCACACCATTGCCATCGGGATCATTCTTGAGACGATAGTGAGTCACCACCGCACACTCCTTAGCAAATCCCTCGACGTGGCTCGCCTCTTTCGAGAAGAATGACTTGGGGATAAAGAGTGGGAAGTAGGCATTTTGGTGCCCCGTCTGCTTAAACATCTTGTCCAACGCAGCCTGCATATTCTCCCAAATAGCATATCCATATGGTTTGATAACCATACATCCACGCACCGCTGAGTTCTCAGCCAACCCCGCTTTGATTACCAATTCATTGTACCACTGTGAGTAGTTATCCTCAACCTTCGTAAGGTCCTTAAGCTCGATTGCCATATTTGTAGTCGTTTGTTTTAGAATCTGTAAAACTCCTAAACAACCCTATTGGGATAGGGTGAGGAGATAAAATGAGAACGTAGACTGCCCTTTTGGTGGCAGTCTACGTGTAGTATTTCAACTTAAAGTACTCTCTTTAAAGAGTACTCTATCTCTGAATAAAGTGCGCGCTTTAGATTAAAGTGTGCACTCTAGATTAAAGTGCATTCACGTGAAGCTGCATTGCACTCTTTAGGTTACCCGCCTTGTTCTTGTGGATAATGTTGTGCTTAGCTAGCTTATCAAGCATTGCTGCTACCTTTGGAAGAAGTACCTCTGCAGCGCTCTTCTCGCTTGTTGCGCGCAACGCCTTCACTGCGTTACGAGTTGTCTTGTGGAATAGTCTGTTGTGAGCACGCTTAGTTGCTGTCTGACGAATTCTCTTCTTTGATGACTTATGATTTGCCATATCTTCTTTATGTAATTTATATATTTTAGTTTCTTTATCTCTCAAAAATGTAGCCCGTAGGAGAGTCGAACTCCTCTTTCCAGGATGAAAACCTGGCGTCCTAACCGATAGACGAACGGGCCTTACCGCTAAAGAGTGCTCTTTAGTGGTGCAAATGTACGAGAAAAAAAAATCAAATGCAAATTTTATCCACTAAATTTAACTGCTCGGTTTATCTATCAAGCTCTGGATGGTGCCAAATGGCCACAGTGACCATATACTAATCTTAAATATAACGCAAAACCAAGGGTTACGACTCTCGGAACTGAGCGTTGTAGAGGGTGCTATATGCTCCACCCTCGATAGCCAATAGCTCCGAATGGGTGCCCATCTCGCTGATGACACCATGGTTCAAAACCACAATCTTGTCGGCATTGACAATCGTCGATAGGCGGTGGGCGATCACAAAGACCGTCTTGCTCTTCATCAAATTGTCGATCGCCTTCTGAACAATCGCCTCCGATTGGTTATCCAGTGCCGAGGTCGCCTCATCCATAACCACAATTGGAGCATCCTTCAAGAAGGCCCGCGCGATGGCTACTCGCTGCTTCTGGCCTCCCGACAGCAACACTCCGCGCTCTCCGATGTAGGTGTCGACACCACACTCCAGTGTGCTTACAAACTCATCGAGGTAGGCCAACTTAAGCGCCTGCTCAAACTCCTCGGGCGTAGCGTCTGCACGACCACACATGATATTTTCGCGAATAGTGGCCGAAAAGAGGAAGTTATCTTGGAACACAACCGAGATATTGTCGCGCAATGACTCAACGCTATACTCGCGTATATCGATGCCATTGATACGGATCGAACCGCTCGTCACATCGTAGAAACGGGGCAGTAGATTGGCAATCGTACTCTTGCCTCCGCCCGAGTTGCCAACCAACGCTATCGACTCGCCACCACTTGCACTAAACGATATATTGTGCAATACAGGGGTGTTGGCAACATACTCGAAGTTTACGTTGTCGAAAACAATTGAGTCGCAACGGTGCTCCATCTCGATTGTCGACTCTGCATTGACAATCGATGGCTGCTCCGACAGCGAGCCAAAAACCGACTCGATGGCCAAGAACGATAACTGCACCTGATTGAAGTTGTTACCAATATTCTTGATCGGGTTATACAACAGAATCAATGCCGTGATAAACGACACGAAGCTACCAGCGGTAATCTGTTGCGTGAGTATCAAGTGGCTACCAAACCCGATCGAAAAGGCGATACCGATCGAGATGATGATGTGCATCAAGGGCGAGAGCCACGAGGTGCGCTGCACCATCTTGATGCGAATACCAAATATGTTACCCAATATTCGATCAAACGAGCGACGCTGGTAATCTTGCAGATTATACGACGAGATGGTTTTATTTCCGCTAATCGTCTCGTTGTAGACCGTCAATACAGCCGAATCGGCCTGAACGCTCTTTGCAAAGACTGAGTTGATACGTTTGCGGATCGAGGCGACAGGTGCCAACGACAACCCCAACACAATAATAGCCACGATAGCCAACTGCCACGAGTTGTAAAATAGCACAAAAACCAACGATATAGAGCCGAAGAAGCGCTGAATAAAGATACGCAAATTGTCGAGCAGACCCGAGCATGCACTATCGGCAATGTTGTTATACCTATAGATCAGATCGCCCGAATTCTGGTTATTGTAATAGGCCGCGTCGTGCGACAATAGCTTGCTAAATAGATCTCGCTTTAGTCCATTGGCCACCTTCGTTCCAACCCATGTATTGAGGTAGAACGATAGATAGGTGAGTATGCCCTGAATCAGCGCAAAGAAGATGATGGTCATCGGGATGTACCATGGTGACTCCAAGCTCTGGTCGATCATCACCAGATCCATATATGGCCTTAGAGCCAGTGCAATTACGGCATCCAGCGATCCGATCGGTATACAAATAAGCATTGCGATCAACGACCTAAACCAATAAGGTTTAAAGTATGGCCACATGCGACTGTAGTTTGTAAAGAACTGCTTACTTGATATATAACGTTTAAAACTTCCCATAAAAAGGCTTAAAATTCACAAAACTCCCACTCTTACCCCTCGCTTCAAGGCGCAAAGGTATAGCTATTTTTTTACTTTAACAACAATACTATGTTATTTTAACGCTTTATTAATTGTTAATATTTTGATTTGTCGAAAAATAATCAGGTTAAAGTAGGTGTATTCTCGGTAAAAAAGCCTACCTTTGTGGCGTAATTTTTGCTGTTTTTTGTCAAATTCTATTTCGATGATAACATTTATTTGTTGTAGTGTCAACCCCACTTTGGCCGCTAAGCTCAATGAAAACATTGCGCAGACGGCGGGTGTTCCGTTTGAGTTTATCGCCTATGATAACCGTGTCGATGGATATGGTATCTGTCGGGTGTACAACAATTGTGCTAAAGATGCGAAGTATGACTATCTCTGTTTCGTCCACGAGGATGTGATCATCAAGAGTAATGACTGGGCAGCAAAGATCATCGCGAAGCTCCAAGAGAGTGATTGCGGAGTGATCGGCTTCGCAGGTAGTGCGATCAAACACCAGAGCTATTCGGGGTGGGGGTGTCTGCACGAGGCGACGCGAATAAATGTGATCCAACACCGCAAGAATGGCAATATAACACGAGAGTTGCACAACCCTCGCGAGGAGGAGTTTTCGCAGGTCATAACCCTCGATGGATTGTGTCTCTTTGCGCGACGCGATGTGTGGCAGCACAACCAATTCGATGAGGTGTTGTTGGATCGTTTCCACTGCTACGATCTCGATTTTGCATTGTCGGTGGCTCAGAACTATAAAAATTATGTCTGCTTCACGCTCGACATAGAGCATCTGTCGACGGGTTCGTTCAATGAGCAGTGGGTCGAGGCGACTCGCAAGCTCCATCAAAAGTGGCAGGATCGACTACCTATGTATACTCCAGAGTGGGAGCAGATGCCGATCGACGATAAGATCACCAAGATTGAGTATCGTATAGCGCGACATATGATGAAACATCTCAAGGCGCTGCACTCGCCTAGCGATACGGCGCGTGATTTCTTCTCGAGATATTGGAATAAGTCATCTCTGGCGTGGCTTATACTCTTGAAGTATCTGACCGATAAATTGAAGAGCTAGGGGCGGCTCTGCCCTCCGCATTTTGGTCGTTGACCATTAGATTTGGTCGTTGGCCAATTAATCGAGTGAAATATTTGCATAATAGATCTATGTGTGATACCTTTAAATTGCGTTAGGCGATTTGTGGGAGTGTGTCAAAACCTAAATTCAACTTGTAAATGCAACTGAGGAGTTGAAGTGTTGCAGGGAATGAGATAAAATATTTTTTCAGAGAGGAAAGAGAGGTAAAACTCT
>JBCQUO010000016.1:0-37082 GCA_047173955.1 Rikenellaceae bacterium | reverse complement strand
TCCCTCACCGGGCTTAGCTCCCTGAGCGATCTTGATCTGGATCTCGTCTGCATTGATAAGGTAGTTAGCCGTAACACCGAAACGTCCCGAAGCGATCTGCTTGATAGCCGAACGTGCCGACGTACCGTCTTCGCGTGGGATGAAACGTGTTGGGTCCTCACCACCCTCACCTGTATTACTCTTTCCGCCAATGCGGTTCATAGCGATTGCCATAGCCTCATGAGCCTCCTTGCTGATTGATCCAAAAGACATAGCTCCTGTAACAAATCGACGCATGATAGACTCCTTAGACTCTACATCCGAGATGTCGATAGCTTGACCCTTCTTGTAGTCCAAACGGTCGCGAAGGAAGATTGGACGTTGCTTCTCGTTGACGTATGATGTATACTCCTTGAATTTCTTGTAGCTTCCCAAACGAGTAGCGATCTGCAATGTAGCGATTGTCTCTGGGTTCCAAGCATGCTTCTCACCCTCCTTACGATAGCTATATTGACCCAAATCACCTAGATCTGCACTCTCGAATGCAGCTGCGTGGAAACGCAACACATCGCGAGCGATATCCTCCATATCGGCTCCACCAACAGTTGTTGTGGTGCCTGTGAAGTATGTCTCGATAACATCTGCCGACAGACCAACAGCCTCGAAGAGTTGAGCTCCGCGGTAACTTCCGATTGTCGAGATACCCATCTTAGAGATCACCTTCAACAATCCCTTACCAACTCCCTTGATGAAGTTCTTCTCTGCGGTAGCGTAATCCAACGAGATGGTCTTTTGCTTAACCAAGTTGTCGATGGTTGCGTATGCCATGTATGGGTTGATAGCACTTGCTCCATAACCCAACAACAATGCGAAGTGCATAACCTCGCGAGCCTCTCCTGTCTCAACGATCAAAGCCGTTTGAACACGCTTGCGTTGCGAGATCAAGAAGTGGTGAACAGCCGATACAACCATCACCGATGGGATAGCTGCACGCGTTGCGCTCACGCCTCTGTCCGACAAGATCACATAGTTAACCGTGCCATCAACCGCCTCGGCTGCCTCATTGCACAGACGCTCGATAGCAGCCTTCATACCCTCGGCTCCCTCCTTGATCTCGAATGTAGCATCCAAAGTCTTGGCGCGGAAACCCTTATAGTCGATATGACGCAAGATGTCAATATCGCGGTTGGTAAGGATTGGCTGTGTCATATGAACCATCTTGCACAAATCCTCCGATGGGGTGAGCAAGCTATGGTCGATAGCACCAATGTAACCCTCCAACGACATAACCAACTCCTCGCGGATTGGGTCGATTGGTGGGTTGGTCACCTGAGCAAATTGTTGACGGAAGTAGTTGAACAACAACTGTGGCTTCTCTGAAAAAACAGCCAAAGGAGCATCGTTACCCATTGATCCTGTAGGCTCATATCCGCCCTCGACCATCGGTACCAATACCTTGCCTACCTCCTCCTCGAAGTAACCAAATGCGCTCTGCATCTTGGCCAACTCAGGAACAGCTACCGACACCTTACGGCCCGAAGTGATCTCCGAGAGGTGGATACGGTTCTTGCGCAACCACTCTCCATATGGGAAGTTTGCTGCCAACTCGTTCTTAACCTCCTCGTCACGATAGATGCGACCAGTTTGGGTATCAACAACGATGATACGTCCCGGCTCCAAACGTCCCTTCTCGATCACATCCTCTGCGTCGACTGGCAAAACTCCAGCCTCCGAAGCTATAATCATAAGACCATCTTTGGTGAGGGTGAAACGCGTCGGGCGCAAACCATTACGATCCAACATTCCTCCTGCGTAGCGACCATCCGAGAATATCAACGCCGCTGGACCATCCCATGGCTCCATCAAGATACTGTGATACTCGTAGTAATCCTTCATCTCCTGAGAGATTGGGTTCTTGTCGTTGAAGCTCTGAGGCACCAACATAGACAATGCGTGAGGGATAGACATTCCGCTCATCACGAAGAACTCCAAAACGTTGTCCAACGATGCACTATCACTCATGCCGGGCAAAGCCACTGGCAAGATGTCCGACATCTCGCCCATCTTGTCGCTCATGAGAACACTCTCGCGGGCTGTTGTCCACAATCTATTTCCACGGATAGTGTTGATCTCACCATTGTGACCCAACAGACGGAATGGCTGTGCCAATGCCCAAGCTGGGAAGGTGTTCGTACTAAAACGTGAGTGAACAAGTGAGATTCCCGAAGTGAGTGTTGGGTTCTCTAAATCGAGGTAGTAGTGACGCAATTGGTCCGACGACAACATGCCTTTGTAGACCATATTCTTCGACGACAAACTAACCACATAAGAGTCCGTGTTTGCCTTCTCCATACGTCTGCGAGCACGGTAAAGTCTCAAATCCAAAGGCATATCGCACTTTGTCTTCTCCACCACTACGATCTGCTTGATAGCTGGCTCAACAGCCAATGCACCCTCGCCCAACATTGAGTTGTCTACAGGCACATCGCGCACTGCCAAGATCTCCAACCCCTCAGCCTCGGCGCACACTTTCATAGATGCGATTACCTCCGCTACGCGACTCTCATCGTTGGGGATAAAGACCATTCCTGTTCCATAGGTTCCATTCTCTGGGACATGGATTCCTTGCAACAAAATAAACTCATGTGGCACTTGAATCATGATTCCCGCTCCGTCACCAGTAGCTGGATCGGCACCCTCGGCACCTCTATGTATCATATTTTCAAGGACTTTGAGTCCATCGTCAATTATTTTGTGTGATTTCTTTCCATTGATGTCGAATACAATTCCGACACCACATGCATCACGCTCAAAAGCAGGGTCGTAAAGACCCTGCTTAGCACTCATCTGAAGCGTATGTTGTTTCATTCTTTCTGCCAATTCTTATCTAATAAATAAAAGTTCTCTGTACTTAGGTAGAGTCCACATTCTATCGTCAACGATCAACTCCAATTTGTCGATGTGGTAACGAATTGCATCCATCAATGGAATAACTGTATCGTGGTATGCAATAGCTTTCTCTCTCTCAGACTCGATCGCGTTAGCCGCCTTACGAGCCTCGATCATCTCAGCTACAGTCTTGTTTACGAAGTTGATATGCTCAGCCATCTTCTTGATGATCTTAACATCTTGTGCACTGATAGTTACGAACTCCTCGCCCTCGAACAATGACTTCATCTTAGCTACATTATCAAGCAAAGAACCTTGGTAAGCCGAAGCTACTGGGATGATGTGGTTCATAGCCAAATCGCCCAATACGCGAGCCTCGATCTGAATCTTCTTTGTGTAAGTCTCCCACTTAACCTCGCAACGTGACTCCAACTCAGCGTGGTTCAATACGCCCATCTTAGAGAATGCTGCCATAGTCTCATCTTTGAGGTATGCATCGAAGATAACTGGTACGCTTGTCTCGCAATCCAAACCGCGAGCTGCTGCCTCTACCTTCCACTCGTCACCATAACCATTACCGTTGAAACGGATAGCTGCTGACTCGTTGATAAGGCGCTTAACAACCGTTAGGATAGCTGTATCTTTGGTCATTCCACCTGCGATCAAACCATCTACCTCTACAGCGAACTCTTGCAACTGCTCTGCAACAACTGTGTTAAGTGTCAAGATTGTACCACCGCAGTTAGCCGATGAACCTACCGCACGGAACTCGAAACGGTTACCTGTAAACGCGAATGGCGATGTACGGTTACGGTCTGTGTTGTCCAACAAGATTGATGGCAAGTGAGCTACGCCCAACTCCAAAGCTGCTTTGTCGTCGAATGTGATGATATCGTCCATATCTGCCGATGCCAACTTCTCCAATACCTCAGAAACTTGTGTACCCATAAAGATAGAGATGATCGCTGGAGGTGCCTCATTTGCGCCCAAACGGTGTGCGTTAGTTGCAGAAGAGATAGCTGCCTTCAAAAGAGCATTGTGCTTGTGAACAGCCTTCATTACGTTCGCTACGAAAGTGATGAAACGAAGGTTAGATACACCATCTTTGCCCGGAGAGAAGAAGTTGATTCCACACTTAGAGCACAAACTCCAGTTACAGTGCTTACCCGAACCGTTGATTCCCTTGAATGGCTTCTCGTGCAACAATACACGGAAGTTGTGGCGAGATGCAACCTTCTCCATTACAGACATAATGAGCAAGTTGTGGTCATTTGCCAAGTTACACTCCTCGTAGATTGGAGCCAACTCAAATTGGTTTGGAGCAACCTCGTTGTGACGTGTCTTAACTGGGATACCCAATTTCAATGACTCGTTCTCAAGGTCTGTCATAAATGCCAAAACGCGTGATGGGATAGATCCGAAGTAGTGATCCTCCAACTGTTGGTTCTTAGCTGAATCGTGACCCATAAGTGTACGACCTGTAAGTACCAAGTCTGGACGTGCTACATACAATGACTCATCTACCAAGAAGTACTCTTGCTCCCAACCAAGGTTAGAAACGACAGTCGAAACCTCCTCATTGAAGTATTGAGCTACTTTAGTTGCAGCTGCGTCGATTGCGTTGATAGATCTCAAAAGTGGAGTCTTGTAGTCAAGAGCCTCACCTGTGTATGAGATAAATACTGTTGGGATACAAAGTGTGTCGCCAACAACGAATGCTGGAGATGCTGGATCCCATGCCGAATAACCACGAGCCTCGAATGTGTTACGTAGACCTCCATTAGGGAATGATGATGCATCTGGCTCTTGTTGAACAAGCAATTTGCCCGAGAACTCCTCGACCATACCACCACGACCATCATGCTCTACGAAAGCATCATGCTTCTCCGCTGTACCACCTGTGAGGGGTTGGAACCAGTGAGTGTAGTGGGTAGCACCCATATCAATAGCCCATTGTTTCATTCCTGTTGCAACGCCATCTGCGATCGAACGATCCAACTCCTTACCGTTGTCGATAGAGTCGATCAATGACTTGTATACCTGCTTCGAAAGGTATTTCTGCATCTTTTGGCGGTTGAAAACATACTTACCGAACTCGTCCACTGGACGGCCAGCACAGCTTACGTCTACAGATTTGTGGCCGTTAGCCTCCATAATCTGTGAAAATCTCAATGTACTCATACTGTTATTATAAATTAATTTTGTTTTTATTTCAAATTTATGTTGTTCTCCTCGCACATTCTAATCATCTCGTCGGGCCACAACGACGATTGAACCTCGCCGATATGTGCACACCTGAGGAAGAACATGCAAAGTCTTGACTGACCAATACCTCCACCGATAGAGAGCGGAATACGATCCTCGAGTAGTGATTTATGAAACTCCAACTCAACTCTCTCTGGACATCCTGCGATATCTAACTGTCGCAATAGAGCCTCCTTATCGACTCTAATTCCCATCGAGGAGATCTCCAAAGAGTCATCCAATATCTCGTTCCACAAAATCAAATCTCCGTTGAGGCCTTTGTATTCGTCAAATGTTGACGTTGACCAATCGTCGTAATCAGGAGCACGTCCATCGTGCTTCTCGCCGTTGCTCAATACGCCACCGATACCCATCAAAAAGATAGCACCGTATTTTTTAGCAGCCGCCTTCTCTCGCTGCTTAGCAGTGAGTCCGGGATACATTGTCAAGAGATCCTCCGACTGCAAGAAGGTGATTCTCTCTGGCAAAACTGGTGTGATATGTGGGAAGTTAGCATATACCAATCTCTCTGTCGCCTTGAGTGACGCGTAGATCTTCTCGACGATTGACTTCAAGAAATCTAACGTTCTCTGCTCCGCAGAAATTGTGCGCTCCCAATCCCATTGGTCCACATACAAAGAGTGGATGTTACTCAACTCCTCGTCGGTACGGATTGCGTTCATATCCGTATATAGACCATATCCTACTGGCATTCCATACGATCCAAGTTTCATTCTTTTCCACTTCGCCAACGAGTGCACAACCTCGGCTTGCACCCCTCCCATATCTTTGATCTTGAACGATACAGGTCCCTCAACTCCATTGAGATCATCATTAACTCCAGTACCCGAAAGTACAAATAGTGGTGCTGTCACGCGACGCAAATCTAGTCTCGATGACAACTCATCCTGAAATCCTTGTTTCAGCATCTTTACCGCCTGCTCCATGGTCTCGGGAACCAAACGTGGGCGATAGCCTTTAGGAATAAATAGTTTCACTGTTTTATTTAATTTAAAAATTTGTAACGTAAATTTGGTTTGAGAACTAACACTAAAACTACATTTTTCATGTCAATATCTTTACCAATTATATTTTTTGCTCCCACTCCAAACTTACGTTGACAAATTTTTGCCTCTCTCATAAGATCACCCCCTCACCACAATCGGTGAGGGAGATCTCCTATTTCGTAAGTTACTCATAAGAGCTTACCATCATTATTTTATTTGCGTCGACACACATATAACAACCCGTGAGGTAAGCTCCCATTCGAACTCTTCTCTTTTGATTAGTTATAAGCAGACTCTCCGTGCTCGTAGATATCGAGACCCTCCTCTTCGATACGCTCCTCAACTCGCATGCCGTGAACCATATCAACTACTTTGAATAGGATGAATCCTGTTCCGATACCCCATGCCATGTATGTGAATGCTCCGATCACCTCTACTGCAAAGAAATCAAACTCTCCTGCGATCAAACCAGTCTCCATTGCGAACACACCTGTAAGGATTGTACCCAAAGTACCACAAACACCGTGTACTGAGATTGCACCTACTGGATCATCAATCTTAAGTACGTTATCGAAGAACTCTACTGCGAAGATCATTACGAATCCACAGATTGCACCGATTGCGATAGCTCCTGCTGGTGAAACCAAGTTACATCCTGCTGTGATACCTACCAAACCTGCCAACACACCATTGAGCGCAAGTGAAAGAGTTGGTTTGCCATACTTAACCCAAGCTGTGATCAATGCTACTACTGCTCCAGCTGCTGCTGCAAGGTTGGTAGTCATGAATGTTTGAGATATTCCAAGGCTATCTGCCTCCGAAGAAGCTGCTAGCTGTGAACCGGGGTTGAATCCGAACCATCCAAACCAAAGGATAAATACTCCAAGTGCTGCGATTGTAAGGTTATGTCCCGGGATAGCACGTACTTTACCCTCTTTTGTATACTTACCGATACGTGGGCCTACGATTGCTGCTCCTGCTAGTGCCAACCATCCTCCTACAGAGTGAACGATTGCTGAACCTGCGAAGTCATTGAAGTTTGCATCTGCGTTGTCAAATAGGGTCTCTCCCAATGTTGACAACCAACCGCCTCCCCATGACCATGATCCTGAGATAGGATAGATCACTGCGAAAATTACTACCGAGTACATCAAATATGCTGAGAACTTAGTACGCTCTGCAACGGCTCCCGATACGATTGTTGCTGCTGTTGCGCAGAACATTGTTTGGAACGCCATATCTGCCATATCTGGAATGTTACCCTCAAATCCATCATAATCAACCGATCCGAACAAACCTGAACCGTACATGATACCGAAACCTACTGCCCAAAACAAGATTGAGCCTACTGAGAAGTCCAAAAGGTTTTTCATCAAGATGTTTGCTGTATTCTTGCTACGTGCAAAACCCGACTCAACCATTGCGAAACCTGCCTGCATGATAAACACAAGCATCGCCGCCAAAAGAATCCATACCGTATCGAGTGCCTTTGCTAGCTCACCGATCTGTGCTACTGTTGCCATTTCTTCCATTATCTTATCCTCCTCTATTTATCAGTTGTGTAAAGTGTTGTATCACCAGCTTTTCCTGTGCGGATGCTTACAGTGTCATCAATAGTGCTAATAAAGATTCGACCGTCGCCAACCTCGCCTGACTGAGCTGCACCAATGATTGCATCTACTGTTGGTTTTACATTCATGTCGCGAACTACGATTGAGAGCATGATACGCTCAATATAGCTTGTATCATAAACTACACCACGGTAGATACGCTCTTGGCGTGATTTACCTACACCGCGAACATTCATATAAGAGAACCATTCAATTCCTGCCTCATAGAGGGCTTCTTTTACATCCTCGAACTTTGTCTTGCGGATGATTGCTTCAATCTTTTTCATATCAAATCTACTTAGTGATAAATTCTTCTTAGAATCCGAAAGATACTCCTGCTACCAAGTAAGCTTGCTTTTGTACTGGAGAGAATGACAAATCTACGAATACTGGGATTGAGATCTTCTCTGTCTCTACGATTGTCTTAGAACCGTTAAGACCTACAGAAGCTACTTGGAAACCGCTCTTTCCGTTTGAGTACATACCCTCCCATGGAGTTACTGCTACCGATGCAGCCATATCTACGCTACCAACTGCAAAGGGGTATGAGAAGTCGATGTAAGTTGAGTAATCCTCATAATCTTGATCTCCACCAACCATTGTGTTCCATGAAATTGCCAATGGGAACTTCTCGCCAAATTGGTAAGCAAGAGTTACCTCTGAAAGGTGTGTACCCTTTGTGAAGTATGGAGTATCAGGAGTCCACCAGTAGTTTGTGTATGCTACAGTGAAACCACCAACCTCGTAAGCAAATGTGAAGTCCAACTCGCTTTGACCTTTGTTTGTACCCATTGCAGCGATCTCTTGGCTTGCCCATGCAGTTACAGAGAATCCTGCGATTGCAGCTGTTGCAGCTGGTTGGATAGATGGACCTCCACAAACTGTTCCGCGCCAAATTGAAGCACTTACGATGTCAACACCACCTGTTACCTCTAGTTCTGCTGCCATTGCTGGAGCTGCTACTGTAAGTGACATAACCGATGCCACAAGACCGAGTAAAAATTTTCTAGTTTTCATAATACTAACCTTTTTTTATTAAAAAATATTAAACAACCTCTAACTGTTTCACTATTGTATATAGATATGACACCTCGCCCGGGAAATCCGAGTTGCCACAAAATAAATAGTCACTTTAAGTTAAAACCCTAAATATCTAAGTCAGATATTCGGATTGATGCCATAATCACCTTTGATTGGTCAGCAAAACCGCTTAACCTCACAAAACCTTTACCTCGCGAACCGAATCGTTCGCCCGGAGAAGATACTATATGACACTCATTGAGTAACTTGTCGAATAGCTTCCACGAACTCTCATACGGAGATTCAACCCAGATGTATGGAGCATTTACGCCGCCCCAAAACTTGAGTCTTGTCTGCGAGAGTGCGTCGCGAAGAATCGACACATTTTTCATATAATAACTTACATTCTCTTGGACACTTAACTGTCCCTCTTCGGTAAAAAGTGACTCTGCACCACGTTGAATAACATAAGCAGGTGAGTAATTTTTAATCTCTTGTCGTCTACGCCAAAGAACGTTGAGTGGTGCGCTCCTATCTGTACTGAAGGAGTACCCCTCGATATCTTTTGGGATCACCGTATATCCGCAATGCAGACCAGTGAAACCGCCATTTTTCGAAAAACTTCTAATCTCGATCGCCGTTTTACGTGCCCCTTTGATCTCGTAGATACTGTGTGGTATCTCGGGGTCTGTGATAAATGATTTGTAAGTTGCATCAAACAATATCAAGGCATTGTTTTGAAGTGCATACTTAACCCACTTCTCCAACTCTTTGCGTGTCATAACGCAACCTGTGGGGTCGTTGGGGTAGTTTAAATAAATCACATCGGGACGTACGGATGGTAATTCGGGCATAAAGCCATTTTCTGCGCTACAGTTAAGGTGGATCAGGTGGCTCCATTGTAGGTTGCCATCCAAATCTCCTGCTCGATTACCGATTACGTTCGATTCGACAAAGGTCTGAAATACAGGATCCACAACTGCGATCCTCACATCGCGGCAAAGGATATCGCCTATAGCGCCCAAATCCTCTTTGGCTCCATGGTTTATAAAGACCTCGTCTCGACCAATTTTTACTTTGCGACTTTTGTAGTCTCCCTTCACGATCGCGTCGATTAGGAAGTCATACCCTTCGACTGGGCCGCGGCCCTTAAAGCCCTCAACCTCGCCCATCTCTCTGATACTGGCCCCCATAGCCTCGACAACACAAGGAGCGATGGGTCTCACGACATCACCGCTATCTAACCTTATCAAGGTCGCTTTGGGGTTAACCCTACTAAAGATATTCACTCTTTGGTCAATTCGCTCTTGGACCTCATTGTGAGCCACCTTTAGAAATTGTGAATTTATTAGTATCATCGCACTCTACACATAATATAATTAGTCGTGCAAAATTAGCATTTTTTTTCGAGACTATGAAAATATCTCTCACTCTTTTCAAAAAGATTATAAAAAATGTAAATTTATATGAAAAACTCAAAGAACATTGTAGCTTTGCGAGCCACTGTGATTTGGGAGAACCGAGAACTTAAAATCAACTATTTATCCTCTCTGGTGCACTTCGGCCGAAGCGCTATCTCCTTCTCACACCACAAAGATAGAGCTTTTGACACCTCCGATTTGCAATATTAGCGCAATGAATTTACTTAGAAATTTTAAAAATATAAAACTGTAAGCGAAAAAGGCCAAACGATATATAATTTATACCAAATGGCAAAATATTTTTATAATTCAACAAAATTTCATATTTTTGTTGAAACTTAATATCTGTACGATGATAAACGAAGAGAACAACCTTGACGAGCTAGACAACAAAATACTTAGGCTCATTTCCAATAATGCACGTATCTCGTTCCTCGAAGTAGCGCGCATATGCAATGTGTCGGGTGCTGCGATCCACCAAAGGATCCAGAAACTTATGGCGAGTAATATTATCACCGGATCACAGTTCACCCTCAATGTCAATAAGATAGGGTACGAAACATGCGCCTACGTGAGCCTCTACTTCGACCCCGAAGCAGACCTCGAAGCTGTCGTGGAGCAGATCAAACTGATCCCCGAAGTTGTGGAGTGCCACTTCACAACAGGATCATACGACCTACTAATCAAGGTTTTTGCGCGCAACAACAGCCATCTGCACGAGATTATCCAGAGCCGAATAAGGCCCCTTGGCCTTCGTAGATCCGAATCTACTATATCTTACCGCGAGTCTTTCCACCGCCAAATAACACTCGGCGGAGACTTCGATATTGATATTAGCAACGCAACAACAGAGGATTTGTAGACCAACGCATTAATATATAGGTATAAGATGTCAATTTACCGTAGCCCAGATAGCGACCTAGAGTTCGAAAACAAAATACGGCCATCCCAGCTCAAAGCCTTCTCGGGCCAAGATAAGATAGTCGATAATTTAAAAATATTTATTAAGGCCGCGATCATGAGGGGCGACTCTCTCGACCACGTGCTTCTTCACGGACCTCCCGGATTGGGTAAAACAACCCTCGCCAATATCATAGCCCACGAGATGGGGGCGCAGATAAAGATCACTTCGGGACCCGTGCTCGATAAACCCGGCGATCTGGCAGGGCTACTCACATCCCTCGACCAAGGTGACCTCCTCTTCATAGATGAGATCCACCGCCTGAGCCCTATAGTCGAAGAGTACCTATACTCCGCAATGGAGGACTACAAGATTGATATAGTGCTCGACAAAGGCCCCTCGGCAAGGTCCATACAGATCGAGCTCCCTGCCTTCACCCTCGTCGGAGCCACCACACGCAGCGGACTTCTGACATCGCCCCTGCGCGCTAGGTTTGGTATACAGTGCCACCTCGAATATTACGACGCTGCAACACTTTCGGGCATCGTCACTCGCTCGGCCTCTATACTTGGGGTCTCGATAGATGATGACGCTTCGTTGGAGGTCGCTCTGCGCTCACGCGGAACACCTCGTATAGCCAACGCTCTGCTTAGACGTGTGCGCGACTTCGCAATGGTCAAAGGCGAAGGACACATAGACCTCGAGATAACACGCATAGCCCTCGCAGCCCTCAACATAGACTCGCACGGCCTCGACCAGATGGACAACAAGATCCTTAGCGTCATAATAGAAAAGTTCAAAGGAGGCCCCGTAGGACTAGGCACAATAGCTACAGCCGTGGGCGAAGATGCAGGCACAATAGAGGAGGTCTACGAACCATTCCTCATAAAAGAGGGATTCCTCAAGCGTACACCCCGCGGCCGCGAAGCTACAAACCTCGCATTCCAACACCTCGGATATAAACCCAAATCAGACGAAAACGCCCTTTTTTAGAGGGAGGCTTTTAAGAGGCTGGTCTGGGTTAGAGGCTAGCTTTTAAGAGGCTGGTCTGCCTCACGCCGGCGGGCGGTCCAGCCTCTGAAATAGCCTCTTAACAAAGGCAAACAAAAAATCCGCTTTTGAGTAAACATTACTCAAAAGCGGACAAACTAACCACCAATCACTCAACTCTTGTTCATCTCTTTTAGACTTCCATCTCTTCGCGTTGTGAAGTGAGTTCACCGAGGCAGCAATGGATAAAGAAGAGATCAGCATTATCGCGTATAACCTCATTGAGCAGTAGCTCCTCGTCGTTGTGATGTGTAAAGTCTGTTGTTGTGTCGATTTTATCCTCCATAGGCAAATTAAATAACGGGTTTCAACATGTGCTATCTTTAGTCAACAAACGACGCAGAAAGATTATATATTGTGCTCTCTACTAAATATTTCTTTCCTTCAACAAAAAGGGCTTTTTGTTCTATTTGCGCTTCATCACAGGCAGCAACATCTTGTTGAATATCTCGTGCTCCACCAAGAACCCATCGTGGCCAAATGGGGACTCTATCTCCTCGTATCGGGCGTTGGGGATTATCTCGCACAGCTTAACAAGGTCGCATGGAGGAAAGAGAATATCTGTCGTTATGCCCACCACGATTGTCTCCGCCTCGATTGTCGATAGGGCCTTCTCTGTGCCCCCACGTCCGCGCCCCACGTCGTGCGTATCGAACGAGTTGAGGATCGAGTAGTACGAGTAGACGTTGTACCTATTGACTAGCTTCTGCCCTTGGTACCTCTGGTAGCTCGATGCGCGGTGGTCAAAGATACGTTCATCACCATTTTGCTGAGTTATGTTGTAGCCATAGAAACCTCTATAGGTGAGCAGCGCGATGGCTCTAGCGGCCGACAATCCATCCAATCCAGCGTCGGCACGCCTCTCGCCAAAGGTTCTGTCGGCACGGATAGCCATGCGCATAGTCTCGTCGATGGCTATGCACCACGGAGTAGCCTTAGCGGCCGTAGCTACCAATATCAACTTCGAGAACCTCTTGGGCTCCATAACGGCCCACTCCAGAGCTTGAAAACCACCGACCGAACAGCCGAGGATCATATCTATATCGTCAACACCGAGGTAAGTAGCCAATATCTGGTGAGCACGCACCATATCGCGGATCGTGAAATCGGGGAAATCGCCATAGTATGGCTCCCCAGTCTCGGGGTTGGTGTGCAGGGGTGCTGTGGTACCATAAGGCGACCCGATAAAGTTTGCACACACCACGAAGTGCTCCGCAGGGTCCAATATAGCCCCCTCTTCGACCGTGTGTGGCCACCAATCCTGAACATCGGAGTTTGCTGTGAGTGCGTGACATACCCACACGACATTGTTGTGCTCCCTGCTCTGCTCCCCATATGTGGAGTAGGCGATAGTTAGTTCGGGGAGCACAGCTCCGCTTTCGAGCACAAAGGGCTCCGTGTGGTTATAGTATTTGATATTCATTACATTCCTTATAGTTGGATGATTTATGAGAATTAAGGTTTGAACTTTTTCGCTTTTTTTACAATTATTATACTTTACCCCACCCCTAAATCCCCTCCCAAAGGGTGGGGACTTAGTCGCAAAACCAAGGTTTTGCTCCCTCAAGAGGTGCGAATCAAGGTTTGAATTCTCAAACCTTAATTCGCATGATTTACAATTGTTTTAGAGCTGCATCCAAATCAGCCTTTATATCCTCGATATTTTCGATACCTGCCGACACACGCAATAGGTTGGGATAGACACCTGCCGAGATCATCTCCGCCTCGCTGAGCTGCGAGTGTGTCGTCGACGCTGGGTTGATGATAAGAGACTTATTGTCGCCCACATTAGCTACGTGGTACAAAAGCTCTACATTGTCGATCACCTTCGAAGCCTCGGCCATTCCGCCTTTGACCCTAAATGACAATACACATCCATATCCGTTGCGTAGATATTTGTCTGCCAACGCTTTATATTTATTTCCTTTGAGTCCCGGGTAGTTCACGCTCTCGACTTTTGGGTGCGCCTGCAACCACTCAGCAAGCTCCATAGCGTTGTCTGCCGAACGTTGAGCGCGCAAAGAGAGAGTCTCCAACCCTTGGGCCAACAAGAAGGCGTTGAAAGGAGATTGACAAGCTCCGAAGTCGCGCAGACCCTCGCACCTAACCTTCACCGCAAAGGCCGCAGCTCCAAATCTCTCCAAGAAATTCACACCGTGGTAGCTCTCCACAGGCTCCGAGATCAATGGGTATTTACCTCCGCTCCAATCGAAAGTTCCTCCATCGACAACAACGCCTCCCATAGAGTTAGCGTGGCCACCGATCCACTTAGTGGCTGAGTGGGTGATGATATTCACACCCAAATCGAATGGGCGGCAGAAATATCCTCCACATCCAAATGTGTTGTCACAGAAGAGCACAACGCCCTTTTTGCGCGCGATCTCGACGATAGGCTCAAAATCTGGAATACTGAACTCTGGGTTTCCGATAGTCTCCAAATAGATAGCCTTGGTCTTATCATCAATGAGCGACTCAATGCTTTTGGGATCATCTCCATTGGCAAATCTCACCTCTATACCAAGTCTCGAAAAGACATGTCTGAAGGCGTTGAAGGTTCCACCATAGAGATAAGATGTAGTTACGATATTCTCTCCAGCGCTAGTGATTGTCGCCAAGGCTGTGAACTGTGCCGACATACCCGACGCAGTAGCCACCGCAGCAACACCACCCTCTAGGGCCGCCATACGTTGCTCGAAAACATCTGTTGTGGGGTTGGCCAAACGGGTGTAGATATTTCCCCCCTCCTCGAGGGCGAAACGTGCTGCGCCCTGCTCAGCGCTATCGAAAACATATGCCGTACTTTGGTATATAGGCAATGTGCTCGCCCCCGTAACAGGGTCTGGACGCTGACCAGCATGCACTTGGAGCGTATCAAAACTATACTTTTTCTGTTCCATAATTTTATATATTTCTCTAATTTTAAAATCCTAACAAAACAATCCGACCTCTTAGGGAAGTCGGATTGCTATGTGTTGTAACTACATGAACGTCCTACCTCCTCAACGGTGGCTGTGCATCATCGGCATAGACATTCGGCATACATTCAATAGTTCCATATCCACAAAGGTAATTACTCTAATCGAATTTTGCAAATTTTGTGTAGTATAACTTTATAATTTATGCGAATAAAGGAACTGAAAAATACTGAGTAAGACTGAGAAAAGCTGAGACATATTGAGTTGTGAGTGATACCTCCTCGTTTTGGGTGATGGGGCCACGAGGGGGTTCCCCCTTCTGGGGGAATAAATGTTTAATGGTGGACACGGAGCCGAAAGTTTACTTTCGAGATCTGGGTCCACCATTAAATATTTTAAATTTCACGCTTTAGCGCGAAAACCCATCGCGGCCTCAAACGGCACACAAAGCGCAAGGAGGACAAATCACAGCTTGCTGTGCGCCCGCCGGCGTGAGGCAGCCTAGCCTCTTAAAAAACTATTAAACAACTACTTAACACAGTCCCTTAACAAAAAACCTCTACTCGAACGATTGCATCTCGATAAGTTTAGAGTATATACCTTTTTTATCGAGGAGTTGGGCGTGTGTACCGCTTTCTGCTACGCGGCCTTTATCTATGACATAGATTTTATCGGCGTTATAGATGGTGCTTAGGCGGTGGGCAACGACTATTGAGGTGCGCCCCACGAGGAGTTTCGAGAGTGCATCTTGGACGAGCTTTTCGCTCTCGGTGTCGAGGGCCGATGTTGCTTCGTCGAGGATAAGGATCGAGGGATCTTTAAGCACTGCGCGCGCTATGCTGAGGCGTTGGCGCTGTCCGCCCGATAGTTTAGATCCGCGGTCACCAATGTTGGTGTCGTAGCCATGTTCGCTATCCATGATAAAATCGTGGGCATTGGCCACTTTGGCAGCAGCCATGATCTCCTCGAATGAGGCATCTCTGCGCCCCATAGATAGGTTGGCCATGATTGAGTCATTGAAGAGCACGGTATCTTGCGACACTATACCCATCTGTTTGCGGAGGCTCTCTTGGGTTATATCCCTAATCGAGATACCGTCTATAAGTATATCACCGCCTTTGACATCCCAGAACCTAGGGACGAGCTCTCCGAGGGTTGATTTTCCACCTCCCGAGGGGCCTACGAAGGCTATTGTCTCGCCTTTGCGGATTGTGATGTCTACACCTTTAATCACCTCGCGCGACTCATCGTACGAGAAGTGTACATTCTTAAATTCGATCTTATCCTTGAACTCCACGAGCTCATGAGCCCCTTGCTTATCGACTATCTGGCTCTTCTCGTCGAGGAGCTCCAACACACGCTCACCAGCGGCTATACCTTGGTTGATATTGGAGAACTGATCTATTATGGAGCGCACGGGGCGGATGATTTGCGAGAAGATGGCTATGAACGCTAGGAACGAAGCTGCATCGAGTTCATCGGCGGCAACCAAACCTCCACCAAAGACTATCACCACACATATCGCCGCTACACCCATTGTCTCGCTCACGGGCGAGGCCAACTGTTGGCTACGTGCTATGGAGAGTGTTGTGTCGGCCACAGCGCGGTTGGCGGTGTGGTATTTATCCTTGATATATTCGGTGGCGTTGTACCCCTTGATGATCTTTATTCCCGACAGCGACTCATCGAGCATGCTCACCATCTCGGCATTGATCTCTTGGACCCTACGTGCAGGGTGACGTAGGCGCTTGACGATCTGACCTATGACAAGGGCCACGAGGGGAAGGAAGAAGATCGACAAGATCGACAACTGCCACGATATGGCCACCATGGTTACTATGTATGTGATAATCAAAAATGGCTCACGGAAAGCGACTTGCAGGGTGTTGGTGATACACATCTGGACAACTGTTACGTCCGACGAGATTTTGGCTATGATATCTCCCTTGCGTTGGTCATTGAGGTAACCGACATTCATATCCATCACATGGTCAAACATCTTGTTGCGCATACGCTCCAACGCTCGCTTGCGCATATCTTCGACCGTCATTGCACACATATATCGGAACAGGTTGCTCAGCAGCGTCATCATGATTGCCATCGAGGCCAAGAGCACCAACATATTGCGCATCACAAAGGTAGCCCCAAAGAAAGATGTATATATGAAGTTTATCACCGCATCGTAGTACTCACCGCTCATCGAAAATTGGGGGAGCGAGTATACAGCCACGAAGTCGAACCCTTCGGAGAACATCGTGTTGAGGATGGGGATAATCATTGCGTAGTTGAAGGCATTGAATATCGAGTAGAGCACAGCAAAGAGGAAATATGGCGCTACATACTTCCTCAGAGGGCTTGCGAATTCTAAAAGTTTAAGGTAGATTTTAAACATATATCTCTCTTTTGGTTTATATTACTCACCCCCACTATACCCCACATCCACCATATGTGATGCACGGTTATTGGCCGCCGCCACAGCCAATGTGTCGCAGCGATTATTTTCGACATTGGAGGCGTGCCCCTTGACCCACACGAACTTAACATTGTGGCAGCGGTAGATCTTCAAAAATCGTCGCCACAGGTCGGGGTTCTTCTTATCTTTGTACCCCTTCTTCTCCCATCCAAAGAGCCAACGCTTCTCCACCGCGTCGACCACATATTTGGAGTCGGAGTAGACAGTAACGTCGGAGCCCTGATTTTTGAGCGTCTCCAACCCCACACACACAGCCATCAGCTCCATGCGGTTGTTGGTCGTGAGGGTGAACCCCTGCGAGAGCTCCTTGCGAAAGGGGCCCGAGAGGAGAACCACACCGTAGCCTCCAGCCCCGGGGTTACCCAGAGCGGAGCCATCGGTATATATTGTAATTGGTTGAGCCATGCGTTATTGGAGGGCAGCCAATTGCTCCTTGATTGCCGCGATCTTCGCCTCGGCATCGGCCTGCTTAGAGCGCTCGTTGTCGACGACTTTTTGAGGTGCCGAGCCCACAAATCTCTCGTTCGAGAGCTTCTTCATAACGCTCATCAAGAATCCCTCCTGATACTTAAGGTCCTCCGTTAACTTCTTGACCTCCGCCTCTTTGTCGATCTTGTCGCCTAGAGGGACGAAATATTGGGTTGTCTTGACGATAAATCCAGCCGCTGTAGCCTCCTTCTCGCTCACCGCCTCGATCTGCGAAAGGTTAGCCATCTTGACGATCACTGGAGCGTATTCTTTGGGGTAGTTTGCATCCTCCATAACATTGAGCGTCAACTCCTCGCGCATAGCCATATTTTTGCTCTTGCGGATGTTACGGATCTGCGAGATCACCTCTTGGGCCAACTCAAAACGAGCCAAAATCTCCTCGTTGACATCTCCCTTTGTAGGCATCAAGTTAACCATGATTGAGTCGCCCGAGCGCTCCTCTATATCTTGCCAGATCTCCTCGGTCAAGAATGGCATGAAAGGGTGCAACACCCTCATTAGCTTGTCGAAGTATGATTTTGTAGCTGCGAGTGTCTCCGCGTCGATTGGGCACTGGTATGCTGGTTTGACCATCTCTAGGTACCAACCGCTGAAGTCATCCCAGAACAGACGATATACAACCATCAAAGCCTCCGAGATTCTGTAACCCTCAAAATCGCTCTCGATCTCGGCCAATGCCTTATTGAACTTCGCCTCGAACCACTCAATAGCCAAGCGGTTATTCTCGCTCTGAGACAAGGCGCTATCGACCTCCCAGCCATTGATTAGGCGGTAGGCGTTAAAGACCTTGTTGCCGAAGTTACGCCCCTGCTCGCACAGCGCATTGTCGAACATAAGGTCGTTACCTGCCGACGAACACAACATCATCGCCACACGCACACCATCGGCTCCATACTCCGCAATGAGGTCCAATGGGTCGGGTGAGTTACCCAACTGCTTCGACATCTTGCGGCCGATCTTGTCGCGCACGATACCTGTGAAATATACATTCTTAAATGGCATCTCTTGGCGATACTCGTAGCCCGACATAATCATACGTGCCACCCAGAAGAAGATAATATCGGGACCCGTAACCAAATCGTTTGTGGGGTAATAATAGTTGATCTCCTCACTATCAGGGTTGCGGATGCCATCGAAAACCGAGATTGGCCACAACCACGAGCTGAACCATGTATCCAAAACATCTTCGTCTTGGCGCAAATCAGCGATAGTGAGCGACTCGTCGCCACTCTTTGCGCGTGCCTTCTCCAAAGCCTCCTCGGCAGTCAAAGCCACCACAAATCCACCCTTGGGGAGGTAGTAAGCAGGGATTCTTTGACCCCACCACAACTGACGCGAGATACACCAATCCTTGATGTTCTCCATCCAGTGGCGATATGTATTTTTGTATTTGGCAGGGACAAACTTGATGATGTCATCCATCACCGCATCGGTAGCTGGTTTGGCGATATCGGCCATCGACATAAACCACTGCATAGACAACTTAGGCTCGATAGCGACACCTGTACGCTCCGAGTAACCTACGTTGTTGGTGTAGGCCTCGACCTTCTCCATCAAGTTAGCAGCTGTCAAATCGCCCTCAATCTGTTTGCGACACTCAAAACGATCCACGCCCACATAGATTCCAACCTTGTCGTTGATTGTTCCATCATCCTCGAAGATATCGATCACCTCCAAGCCGAACTTCTCGCCCAACATATAGTCATTAACATCGTGTGCTGGGGTAACCTTCAGAGCTCCCGTACCGAACTCTATATCAACATACTCGTCGTAGATGATCGGGATCTCGCGACCCACCAATGGAACGACAACTTTGGCTCCCTCTGCGAGCCATTTGTACCTCTCGTCGTTGGGGTTGATACACAACGCCGTATCGCCCAATATTGTCTCGGGACGAGTCGTAGCGACAATTATGTTTTGGTCCGAACCAACAACTTGGTATCTGAGGTAGTAGAGCTTACCTTGCGACTCTTTGTAGATCACCTCCTCATCCGAAAGGGCTGTTTTGGCCGAAGGGTCCCAGTTGACCATTCTCACGCCGCGATAGATCTTACCCTTCTCGTAGAGGTCGCAGAATACACGCAAAACGCTCTCGGTGCGCGCCTCGTCCATTGTGAAACATGTACGATCCCAATCGCACGAAGCACCCAACGTGCGGAGCTGTTTGAGGATCACACCTCCATACTCCTCTTTCCACTCCCAAGCGTGGCGAAGGAACTCCTCTCGCGTGAGGGAATTTTTGTCTATACCCTCAGCTTTGAGCTTAGCCACCACCTTAGCCTCTGTAGCGATAGAGGCGTGGTCGGTACCGGGAACCCAACAAGCGTTCTTGCCCATCATACGTGCACGACGCACCAAGACATCTTGGAGCGTGTTGTTGAGCATGTGGCCCATATGCAACATACCTGTGACATTGGGCGGAGGGATTACGATTGTGTATGGTTCGCGCTCATCGGGCTCAGAGTGAAAAAGGTTCTTCTCGATCCAGAAGTCATACCACTTGGATTCGAGCTGCTGGGGTGAATATTTGTCTGCGATCTGCATTACATTTATATTTTTAGAATTTTTATTCATGCGTTGTTAAGTTCTGCTTCTTATCAGTTTGAAATATTTTATTCAATTCAAGTTTAATCCCGAACGTCATTGCGGACTCCGATCATATCGTCATTGCGGACTCCGATCCGCAATCCCTAGCGAAACACTACATCGAGATTGCGGATCGAGTCCGCAATGACGAGGT
This sequence comes from Rikenellaceae bacterium, assembly GCA_047173955.1. Taxonomy (GTDB): domain Bacteria; phylum Bacteroidota; class Bacteroidia; order Bacteroidales; family Rikenellaceae; genus Alistipes. The sequence continues at coordinate 16,344 of JBCQUO010000016.1, read as the reverse complement.
TGGTTTAGTATAAACTATTCAAACTTTAATTCGCAATTACTTCAAAGTGCAATTACTTTAAGTAAGCACTTAAGAGCGCAAAGTTATAAAACTATGGTGAAAAGACAATAAACTAATAGCAGTTTTATCTCTTTACCCCCCACAAATTTAATAATTTACGAATAAATAGATAAAATCTAGCAATTTTTCATCTAAAAAATGTATCTTTGCCCAATTGTAAAGTTATAAAATATTAAAAGGTAATGCCTCATATATCACAACGTGCCGAGCAAATGCCGGCATCACCAATACGTAAACTCGGACCTTTGGCAGACGCAGCTAAGGCTCGCGGTGTGAAAGTCTATCACCTCAATATCGGACAGCCCGACCTCAATAGCCCCGAAGTGGGTCTCGAGGCGCTAAAGAATATAGATCGCAAAGTGTTGGAGTATAGCCCCAGTGATGGCTTCTTGTCGCTTCGCAAAAAGTTGGTGGACTACTACGCACAGTACCAAATCAAACTCACTCCCGATGAGGTGATTATAACCACTGGCGGATCCGAAGCGGTGTTGTTTGCCTTTATGTCGTGCCTAAACCCCGGAGACGAGATTATCGTCCCCGAGCCAGCCTATGCCAACTACATGGCCTTCGCTATATCGGCAGGCGCGGTGATTAAGCCCGTGGTGTCGACCATAGAGCAGGGGTTTGCACTCCCCGATATCAAATCATTTGAGGCTCAGATAAATGACCGCACACGCGGAATTTTGATCTGCAACCCCAACAACCCTACGGGATACCTCTACACGCGCAAGGAGATGGACCAGATCCGCGACTTGGTCAAGAAGTACGACCTCTTCTTGTTCTCGGACGAGGTATACCGCGAGTTCATATACACAGGCTCACCCTACATCTCGGCATGCCACTTGGAGGGTATCGAGAAAAACGTAGTGCTCATAGACTCTGTGTCGAAGAGATACTCGGAGTGTGGAATCAGAATCGGTGCGCTAATCACCAAGAACGAAACTTTGCGTAATGCGGTGATGAAGTTTTGCCAAGCGAGACTCAGCCCACCGCTCATTGGTCAGATCGTGGCCGAGGCCTCGATAGATGCACCGCGCGAATACAAAATAGATTGTTACGACGAATATATCGAGAGGCGCAAATTTTTGGTCGATGGGTTGAACCACATCCCGGGGGTATATTCGCCCATCCCGATGGGTGCTTTCTACACCGTTGCGAGGCTCCCAGTCGACGATAGCGACGAGTTCTGCCAGTGGTGTCTTTCGGATTTTAACTACGAAGGTGAGACGGTAATGTTGGCCCCAGCGTCAGGTTTTTACTCAGATCCTGCCAATGGACGCAATGAAGTGCGTATTGCATACGTTCTTAATAAAGATGACCTTCAACGTGCGCTCTTTATACTCGGCAAAGCGCTTGAGGCCTACAACGCTAGGTAAAAAGGTCTAAATTAGGATCATTTTAGTGACATAAGGGCTCGATAATTTGTGAGTTCAACTATTTATATTTAATTTTGCGCAATATTATAACTCGAATGAAGCAGAGAATATACAAATTAATTATGAGCCTCTTTGTTGCGGCTATATTGGGAAGTTGTGGAACCACAAGCATCTTGAGCAACGCAGATCCCGAGACGATCTATGAGGTCTCGATGGATTATTACGAAAGGGGCAAATATGCCAAGGCGGCTCGCTGCTTTGAGAATGTGCTTACCTACTACGTTGGTTCCAATCTCGAAGATTCGATTATGTTCTTCACGGCAAAGAGTAAATTCAAAGATGAGGATTACTACAGTGCAATATCTTACTTCGAGGAGTATCGTAAGCGCCACTATCGTAGCCACTTGTTGGAGGATGCCGAGGGTATGATGACATTGAGCTACTACTACACATCCGCTGGCCCCGAAAGAGATCAGACAGGAACGGAGATGGCAATAGCTAGCATCGACGAGTTCTTCTCGCGCCACCCAGATAGCGACAAGGTAGATGACTTTAGGAGTATCCGCGAGGAGCTTGTGCAGCGCCTATACGACCGATCATTTCTGAACGCATATACATACTACAAAATCGGCTACTACAAATCGGCTATTGTGGCTCTCAAAAATGCACTTAGAGAGTACCCCGAGTCGTCGAACAGAGAGAAGATTATGTACTACATGATTATGGCGGCATTTGAGTTGGCAGACAACTCAATCGAGGAGTTGGAGAACGATCGACATATGGCAGTTATTGATATGTACTACACCTTTATCGCGGAGTTCCCACGTTCGCAATACAAAAAGGAGATAGACAAAAAGGTCGCAGTGTCGAGAACATTCCTCCAAACGAGCGACCCTAGCCTGCTCGAAAACAAGGGGGAAACGATACTTTCCAAATAGAGGGAGGAGGGGGAGATAAAAAATCCTCGTTTAAGTAAGAAGTTAAGAAAAGAGAATAAAAATATTACAATATAACATAATGGAGATCAAGAAGAACATTCCTAACAACACCGTAACTCGCCAGTTGGCAGATTTGGACCACGAAACAGGCAATATCTACAAGTCGCTAAACATCATCTCACGTCGCGCCAACCAAATCTCATCGGAGCTTAAAGTGGAGCTTACACGTAAGTTGGCAGATTTTTCGTCACCAACCGACACTATGGAGGAGACATTTGAGAATCACGAACAGATCGAGATCTCGCGTTACTACGAGCGCCTACCAAAGCCTGTTTTGATCGCTACAGAGGAGTTCCTCGAGGAGGAAGTTTACTACAAAGAGGGCAAGTAAAACATATGTAGACCCATTGGTGGGGCTATATTTAATAATGGGTGTGACGTGGGGCGTAAGCTCTAACGTCACCCTTTGTGTATATTTAGGATAAGGAATTAAGGGAGCAAAACCTTGGTTTTGCGACTAAGTCCCCTCCCAAGGGAGGGGATTTAGGGGTGGGGTAAAGTATAAAAAATTATAAAAAAGGCGAAAAAAGTTCAAAACTTAATTCGCATATATTTAGGATAACAGAGATTAGGATGAATATTTTGTTGTGCATCACGGGAAGCATCGCAGCCTACAAAGCTGCACATCTATGCCGCCTGTTCAAAGTCGCAGGGTGCGACGTAAAGGTCATTATGACCCCTCTCGCCAAGCAGTTTATCACCCCACTCACCATGGCGACGCTTTCGAAGAACCCGATCTTGGTGGAGTTCTTCAACCCCGAAAATGGGGAGTGGAATTCGCATGTCAGTCTGGGCGAATGGGCCGATTACATGGTTATCGCCCCAGCCACGGCCAACACAATGGCTAAGATGGCCTATGGTATTGCCGATAATTTGCTGCTCACCACCTACCTCTCGGCTAGGTGCCAAGTTGTGGTGGCCCCAGCTATGGACCTCGATATGTATGCACACCCAGCGACTCAACAAAACATCGAGACACTGAGGGGTCGCGGAGTCCATATCGTGGAGCCGGGGTCGGGAGAGTTGGCCAGCGGACTTGTGGGCAAGGGACGTATGTCGGAGCCCGAGGAGATTTTTGGGGCGGTGGAGGCTTTGGCCGCTAAAGCTAAAGCTAAGGCTGAATCAGAGGCTGACTCTAAAAAAAAAAGTAACGTAGAGGGCAAGCACTTCATAGTCACGGCAGGGGCTACGATCGAGGCTATTGACCCCGTGAGATATATCACCAACCACTCCACAGGCAAGATGGGCTACGCTATAGCAGGTGCTTTGGCCGATCGAGGTGCTAGGGTGACGCTCATTAGCGGACGCACAGCATTGGAGGCCCCTAAGGGGGTCGATAGGGTCGATGTGGTCTCGGCCGAGGAGATGTATAACGCTTCGGTGGAGGCATTTGCGAAGGCCGATGGTGGAGTTATGTGTGCTGCTGTGGCGGACTATACCCCCCGAGATGTAGCTTCGCAAAAGCTCAAAAAGGGGGATGATGACCTACGCATAGAGCTCAAACGTACGCGCGATATAGCCGCTGAGCTGGGGGCCAACAAGGGCTCCAAGGTGTTGGTCGGCTTTGCTCTGGAGACCAACGACGAGCAGGCACATGCCCAAAGTAAACTCAAACGCAAAGGGTTCGACTTTGTGGTTCTGAACTCTCTGCGCGACGCGGGGGCTGGATTTGGTGGCGACACCAACAAGGTTACATTCGTAAGCGAGGGGAGCAATGAGGAGTTGGAGTTGATGTCTAAGGCGGATGTAGCGCAACGAATAGTCGACAAGATCGAGACACTATTATAAGGTATATAATATATATATTAATAGGTAAACAAAAATGTTACGAAGTATAACGGTTGATAACTACGCACTTATAGACCACCTCGAGATGGCGTTGGACCCCAAGCTCAACATCATCACGGGTGAGACAGGAGCTGGAAAATCTATCCTTCTGGGGGCTCTGGGCCTTCTGTTGGGCAACAAGAACGAGGGGTCGGCAATCAAGGACAACACCAAAAGTTGTGTCGTGGAGGCGATTTTCGACATCTCGACCCTCAAGCTCAAACCTCTCTTCGAGGCCAAAGATTGGGAGTGGGAGGAGTCTGTTTCGGTGCGTCGCACAATCGCCCCCTCGGGCAAAAGTCGCGCGTTTGTGGGGGATATCCCTGTGACCCTAGCCGACCTCAAAGAGCTGGGGGCTAGGCTAATAGATATACATTCGCAACACCAAAATTTAGTGCTAAACTCCGAAGAGTTCCGCATCGAGGCTCTTGATCTGGTGGCCAAGAACACAAAGCTGCTGACCAAGTATCGCGATGTGTACTCGGCCCTATCCAAGCTCCGCGCAGAGCTCTCTTCGCTCGAGGCCTCGGCCAAGGAGATAGCACGAGATCAGGAGTGGGTGACCTTTCAGGTCGATGAGCTCGTCGGGGCCAAACTCATCGAGGGCGAGAGCGAGGAGATCGAGAAGGAGCTCTTGATCCTCGAAAATGCCGACCGCATAAATGAGGTCCTCACCACGCTACGCAATAGGTTAGATCGCGAGGAGATCGGGGTGTTGGTGGAGCTCAAAAATTCGCAAAATGAACTCTTGTCGATACACAAGAATTACGATATAGCCGCGGAGTATGCCGCGCGCCTAGAGGGTGTATTGGCCGAGCTAAAGGATATAAACACCTCTGTAGCACGCGACTGCGAACGCATAGAGTGTAACCCCGAACGCCTCACCAAACTCAGTGACCGCCTAGGGATGATATACTCCCTATGCCAAAAACACAGGGTCGCAAACCTCGAAGAGTTAATCTCGCTGCGCGAAGAGTACATATCGAAACTCACCAAAATAAACAACAGCGACGAGGAGATAACAACCCTCCGCCAAGAGATAGCCCTCCGCCACCAAGAGGCGATGGAGGTGGCACAAGAGATCGAGGCAAGGCGCAAGAGCGCAGCCACGGAGTTTGGTGTGGCAATTTGCAAGACCCTCAAGATGTTGGGGATGAGCGAGGCCAAGATCGTAATCGAGGTGTCTCGTCGCGCAGAGCTATGCCTGTCGGGTGTCAACAACGTCGAGTTCCTCTTCTCGTCCAACGCCGCCTTCACCCCCCAGCCCATAGATAAAATAGCATCTGGAGGTGAGCTGTCGCGCGTAATGTTGTCGCTCAAATCCCTGCTAGCCAAACACAAACAGCTCCCAACGATCATCTTCGACGAGATAGACACAGGTGTGTCGGGGCAGATAGCCGACGCGATGGGCGAGATAATATCGACCCTCTCGGATTCGCTCCAAGTGGTCGACATAACACACCTCCCACAAGTGGCCGCCAAAGGCGAAACACACTTCGTCGTCTACAAAAGCGACGGACGTACAAACATCAAACTCCTCGATAACACCCAGCGAGTCAACCAAATAGCTACCATGATCTCGGGATCACACATAAGCAACGCCGCTATCGAACAAGCAAAAATTTTATTGAAGATATAGAGGCTATTTGTTATTTAAGAGGCTGGACTGCCTCCAAAACAGCCTCCAAAACAGCCCCTCGATTGACTACAACAAAGTTATCGAGTTGAAGGTATAGGAATAGACATCTACCGTTAGGGTTGTGCCGCTCACCAATGAAGAGTTTGACGCACCCAATGTAAGGTCTATATTGGATGTGTATGTGGTAGAGAATACATCTGAGCCACCCAAGCTAGTCAGGTATGTATCACTGTCGGTTGATAGTGTCACAGATTTGAGGGCTGTGCAATATTGGAATGCATAATTACCAATCGTGGTGACCGCAGGCATGTAGGCAGAGGTCATAGCTGAGTTATAGCGGAATGCTGCATAACCGATTGAGGTTGCTCGAGGCAAGGAGATCGACTCTACGGCTGTGCAAGAGTAGAATGCATTTGTGCCAATCGTTGTCACCTCGGGTAGAGATACCGCCTTTAGGCCATAACATTTATAGAATGCGTAGTTTCCAACAGTAACTACAGAAGATAGCTCCGTAGAGTTTAGTATCGTGCAGGTGCGGAACGTAGAGGCTCCAATTGATGTTGCCAAGGGGAGTGACACAGAGACAAGCGATGCGCAAGCCTCGAATGCAGAGTCGCCTACCGAGAGCGCCTCGGGGAAAGAGATCGTCTCTAGGGCTGTGCAACCATAAAATGCGCCTGAGCCAATTGACGTTGCCAAAGGTGCGTCGACGGTATCGAGTGCCGTGCAGGTGTAGAATGCGTAGTTTCCTATCGTTGTTGCTAGGGGTAGATCTATAGAGTCTACGGTCGTGCACGAGAAGAATGCGTAATTACCAATTGTTGTTACTTGGGGCAAAGAGAATGACTCTAGGGCCGAGCAGTAGTAGAATGCGTAGTTACCAATCGTTGTTACTTCGGGCAGAGAGATCGTCTCTAGGGCCGAGCAGTAGTAGAATGCATAGGTGCCAATTGAGGTTACCAAAGGTAGATCAATAGACTCTAGGTCTTTACAAGATCTAAAGGCATATCCCCCAACAGATGTAGCCTGTGGAACGTATACCGACTTTAGTGTGGGGCAAGATCTAAAGGCGTGGTCACCGATTGAGATCGCTTGGGGTAGATCGACCGACTCCAAAGATGAGCAGCCATAGAAGGCGTAATTACCAACTGATGTTGCTTTTTCGGCACTCACGGAGAGTATTGCCGATGAGTCGTAGGTGTCGCTCTGGGATGTTGTGCCGAAGATCGCATAATCGGGTATGCTCTCCATGTTGGGGAACTCGAGTGTGATCTTTCGTGTAGAGCTCAAAGTAGCTACAGATGCTAGAGATGCGCTCAAGCCAGCGAAGTCCTCTGTCGAAGCTGTAGCGTCGAGGATAATCCACGTGTCGTTGTTGTAAGGGAAACTTTTAGCTTCGAAATCAATCAAATAGCTATATACCTTGGTGCTATCGGTGTTGTAATCGTCGTCTAGATCATCTGTCTGTTCTTCCACATCTGTATCCGAATCCGAAGAGTCTTTGGAGCAGAACTGAAAGGAGAAACAGAGTGTGAGAATAAGGAAAATTGATAATATTTTTTTCATTTTTATTGTAAGATGGTGGCAAAGCCAATATTTAATACATTTTTAATTTCACTACGGAGCCTATATTGCTACATTTAATTACAAATTAACATCCATCAAAGGTATAAATAATTTTTCGTTTTTTCAAAAAAAAATAGACATTAGCCCCACACACACCCATTTATGCCCACATTTGCTAACTCGCATTTGCGAAATATAACGTTTTATTTAATAATTTATTTTGGAGAACGTAAATTAATGATGAATGGTGAATGATAAATGGTGAATGAAGATAGTGTAATAAAAAACAATAATTTGCAAAAAATATAAAAAAGGTTTACCTTTATGCAATAAAACATAATATTTAAATATAAACCAACTAAAATACCTAAAACATGAAATCGAAAATTTCGAAAGTTCTGATACTAACAACCATATGCTTAGTGTCATTTTTTGCCCCTGCGATGGCCGCAGGATTTAATATGAAGAGCTATCTGGGTAAGGCCCAAGGCGATGAAATATATCCTACAGCTGCCCAAATAGAGATGTTGGAGAAGGTGATCCCCGAGGATACATACGCTCCATTCCCAGCGATCACAGATCGTAAATATTGGGGCGACATAGCTAAATCCAAAGAGGGTAAGGCCTACCTAGCCGAGGCGTTGGAGCTTATCACTGCTGAGCCCGAGGTGCCAATCTCGGACGAGATCTATCGTCGCGCCAACCTCGAAGGAAATCGCGGTATATACAAGCCTCGCTACTACAGCACAATGGATAAATTGGAGCGCTTCTTGATCGCGGAGTGTATTCAAAACGAGGGTAAGTTCTTGGCTCAAATCGAGACCTTCAGCCGCGCTATCATGGCGATGAAGTCGTGGGTTCACCCCAACCACGACGACAAGGAGAATGGCGTGTTGGAGGGCCGTAGAGTGACTATCGACCTCGGTGCTCGTAAGTTCGGTTTCATCTTGGCACTCACAGAGATCACCCTCACAGATAAGCTATCGAGTGAGCTTCGCGCAGAGATCCTTCGCCAGATCAGATACCGTATCACGGACTCATACCTAAACAGTTGTAGCGGCAAAACTCCTAATGACAACAAGTGGATAACAGCCAAAAGTAACTGGAACTCAGTATGTACAAGTGGTACCCTCCTCACGATCATGACCACATCTCAAGATCGCGCTGAGCGCATCGTAGCTATGGGTTGTGCGCTCAACAGCATGAAGCACTACATGTCTGGATTTGGTGAGGACGGATATTGCTCTGAGGGTCTAGGCTACTGGAACTACGGCTTTGGCCACTACCTATACCTCGCGGAGATCTTCTACGACTACTCAGATGGCAAGATCGACCTCTTCAAGTTCGACAACCCCGACAAGATGGTCGCTGTAGGAAACTTCCCTGCTAACTACGAGATCCACAATAAATGGTACGCTCCATTCTCGGATGGTGTGACTAGCGTGGGTGAGGGTAACGACAACTTCGCATACCTAATGTCGGCTAAACACTACGGAGCAAAGAAACCTACATACTTCAAGCCCGACGAGTCGGTATTCACAATCATCGGCTGGAGAGATGCCGATAAGTACACAGCCAAAAAGGATAAGACGGAGCTTCCTCCAGTCACATACTTCGACGACTGCGGAATCGTTATCTCGCGCGGAATCCAAAAGACCCCATTCTCGGTGGCTATCAAAGCAGGTCACAATGCCGAGAACCACAACCACAACGATGTGGGTAGCTACTTCATCCGCCTAGGCAACGACCTCGTGGCTGGCGATATCGGAGCTCCATCATATGTGGCTGGCGCATTCTCTCCATCTAACCCTGCACGTAGCTCTTGGGGACACCCAGTGCCTCGTATCAACAACACCCTACAGTCATCGGGTGCTGAGTTCAAAGGCAAAGTCACAAAGACTAAGTTCGAGGATAAGAAAGATTTCGCTAAGCTAGATATCCTCCCTGCATACGAGCTTCCAATGATCAAAAAGCTAGAGCGCACACTCGAGAACGATAAGGGCGGAAAGGGTAAAATCACCGTTACAGATAGCTTCGAGGCTAGCGAGGCAGTGATATTTGGTACTGCGGTGATGGTTAACGTAGAGTACGAAATCAAAGATAACACCATCATCCTCAATACAGGTGATCACAGAGTCAAAGTCGAAATCAAAGCCAAAGGTGGCGATATAGTAATCAAGGACGAGGTTGTCCCCGTAGAGAAACTCCGCAGCGGCCGTACATCATACCGTATCGGCGTGGACTTCACTCAACCCGTCAAAAAAGGATCTATCGAGGTTGTCTATAAACCTATGTAAGAGTCTGTCTTTTCGGACATTAAGAGGCTGGACTGCCCTCACGCTGTGCGCCTGCCCAGCATGAGGGCAGTCCAGCCTCTTAAAAGGAACACACTCAAAACCTATACTTCAGCGAGAGGTAGAGGGTACGTCCTACGGCGTATTGGTATGTTGAGGATTGTGGGGTATAACTATATGTCACGCTGTTGGAGTAGCTGCTGAGGACTCTGTTTCCCTCGCGCGCAGAGGAGATTGTGTTGTTGGAGCCCAATATATTATCGACCTTGGCGATTGCTGTGAGGCGGTTATTGCGCCCTACGGAGAAGTTTTTGATTATGGCGATTGAGGCGTTGAAGGTGTTGGGGAGCCTCTCTTGGTATATCATCTGGGCGAGTCCCTCGACGGATGTAGCGCTGCTGAGTATGCGATTTGTGCGGCGTGTGATGGAGGGGGCTATATATCTTTGGGCATAATATGCTAAGTCGGCATCGACTATAAAACCTTTGGGCGAGAAGTATGTGGCCCCTGCGGTGGTGACTATTTGGGGTGCATTACCGACAATGAACCCCTTGACTGCGGAGGCTTGAGATTGGCTCACGATGCTCATGTCGACATCGTTGTAGAGGGTTACCAGTGGGGCGGAGGTATATGTGTAACCCCCAAATGCGAGTGTGGAGGTGAGTTTGAGGTTACGTCCCACGTTTACTTCGCAACTCGCCTCGACACCCATAGATCGGGTGGCTATGTCGGAGATAACAACGTCACAGTAAGTCGACGATAAGTCGTCATACCCCTGCCACACCTCGCCCATGTCGGAGGCGCAGAGGATGTAGCCCTCTATAGATAGGTTAACATATGGGGTGGTGAGGTTGTAGGCTATGGATGCGGAGGCGATCTTCTCGGTTGTGGGGTTGTCGATTATTGTGTTGGAGTATTGTGGGGCGACAAATAGATACCTCGACAGAGGGGCTGTGGAGCTGATATTTGCACGGAGCGAAATGGTTTGCTGCGGAGCTATGGCGTAGGATGTCACAACGGAGAGGTTATAGGTGGGCAGGGATATTTTCGGTGAGTCACCATAAGATCCTGCGCCCGAAAATCTCTCCTTTTCGTAGTGCCCCGTGCGGTATATATATTCGTTGCCAATGACTCCAGCCATCTCGAAATGGATGAAGTCACCTCGGTAGTTGATCTTTGCCATCGCCTCTATGAGCCTTCGTCGGTGGTCATAATCGTAGCTAAAGCGGTCACCTTGGGTGATCTTGCGGTTGGGGTCGCGTAGGTTGTTCTGCATCTCGTTGCCCACCTGCACATCGTCGCCTGCATATTGATCCATATCGAGCAGGTACTCCCCACTCAGTAGGTCGCGCATCTGCTTGTAGTTGCGGTGGTTGTAGCTATTTATGTGGAGGCCATATCCTACCACCACCGATTGCGACAGCGTGGAGCTCATTAGCACGTGGGCCTCTATATCGCATACCCTTTCGACCTGATCTTCGACCACATAGAGTGACTCCCCATCGGTCGATTGGCTGTTTATAGCCTCCAATTTATCCCACGCCACCTGTGTATAGTCGCTATCGTTTTGTTGCCACACCGCCACAACTTGGTCATATGCCTCACTCCCCTCGAAGTAGCTCGGGAGCTTGGAGTAGTAGTTGGGTGTGGGGTTGGAGGTGTCGTACCACCCGAGCCTACTTAGTTTGCGTGTGCCATACTCCGCCTCTAGGTGGGCTGTGAGCGTTGTTGTGGAGGAGATGGTGAGGAAGTATTGAGCCGAGAGTGTGGGTAGGAAGTTGCGCACCACGCGCGAGTTACGCACCTCGCCATGGTAATATCCCCACGAGGGGTTATAGAGGTTGTTGTGGGTGAGGTCATAAGCCTCTTGTGTGGCGCTGCTGCGTAGCCCTCGCATTTGGTAGGGGGCCGACAGATCAATAGCTAAGATATGGTCCGATGTGAACTCTTTGGTTAGGGTGAGCGATGGGGTTAGCTGATTGAGGAATACCCCCTCCACGCTCATGTCGCGCCCTGTGCGTCCCGACACATATGCCGACACTCCCCACCCATTGCTAAGGGCCCGACTCCACGACCCCTCGGCTCCAACGCGGTAGTTATGCGTCGAGGCGAAGATCTTCAGCGAGCCATCGGCTGTGGGTTGCGTGATATTGAGTTGTGGGAGTGGATCACGGAGGGTGCGGTTCACCTGCCACCACCCCACGCCGCGACGTTTGGTAGAGATCGGGGTATAGAGGTATCTGTTGAGCTCCTCGTAGGTGTCTGAGCCTAGGGAGAGGTTGGTGCTAAAAAACGAATTGTCGACCTCGAAAGAGATATTCTCTTTGAGGTCGACATATGTATCGTGATCTATATATAGTTGATCTTGTGCGGTTTGGGCCTTTGCGGTGTGGTTTATCGCCAATGAGTAGATTACTGCGCACAGCACTTTTGCCCAACTTTTAGCCATCTTTTTATTTTTCTTAAATGCACAGTCTTTATAAATACTAAATATAATCCCCCTCGTCATTGCGGACTCCGATCCGCAATCTCCACACCTAGGTCGTGTAATGTTTCGCTATGGATTGCGGCTCAGGGGCCGCAATGACGTATAAATAACGGTCTGATTAAACGACTATTGATTATATTTTCTGTAGAATATTTTTCAACAAAATCCAGAACCTACCGACCGACTCGATATTGAGCCTTTCGTCGGGCGAGTGGACCCCCTCCATTGTGGGACCAAACGAAATCATGTCGAGATCGGGGAAGTTCTCGAGGAACAATCCACACTCCAAACCTGCGTGCATAGCCCTCACCACAGGCATCTTACCATCGTACTGCTCCGCGAAGCAGTCGCGCGCCACATCCAGAAGTTTAGAGGATGGATTGGGTGTCCACCCCGGATAACCATCCGAGTGGGTCACCTCGGCACCAGCGAGCCTAAATACCGACTCTACCATCTGCTTGGCGTATGTCTTGCCGCTCTCGCGCGACGAACGTTGGCTCGTAGCCACCACAATCGTATGGTTCTCGGTGAACCTCACCGAAGCGAGATTAGTCGATGTCTCGACCAAATTCTCCATCACCATCGACATCGAGATAACCCCATTGGGCACCCCCATAAGCGAGAAGATCAACCCCTGCTGGCTCTCCTTGTCGATGATCGTCTCGATCTGCGGCATCTCGCTCAGGGTCATTGTCAACGAGGGCTCCACAACGGCAAACTCCTCCTCGACACTCTCCACAAAGCTCTCGAAGCTCATCGTAAATTCGACGATATGGCGCGTAGGGATTCCAAACACAGCATAGGCCTCGCGCGGAATTGCGTTGCGAAGATTGCCACCATGTAGGTAGCTCAGACGCATATTGTAGCTCTGCGAGCACTCCCACAAAAGCCTAGCGATTAGTTTATTGGCATTGGCACGCCCCTTGTTTATATCCTCGCCCGAGTGGCCACCCTTAAGGGCCGACACATCGACACGGTAGTATGTAAAGTCCTTGGGTGCATCCTCCTCGCTATAGTCAAATGTAGCAACTGTATCGACACCTCCAGCGCAACCTATGCAGATCTCGCCCTCCTCCTCGGAGTCCAAATTGATAAGTAGCTGGCTCGTTATCATCTCCTCGCCCAACTCCATAGCACCCGTGAGCCCTATCTCCTCGTTGACCGTAAAGAGAGCCTCCAACTCGCCACGCTCAATATCGGGGTCGATAAGGGCCGCCAAAGCTGCCGCCATACCTATTCCGCAATCAGCTCCCAGAGTGGTCCCCGAAGCAGTGATCCATCCATCGACGATCTTGGTGCGGATAGCGTCCGTCTCGAAGTTAAACTCCACATCCGAATCCTTCTCGCATACCATATCTATATGCGACTGCAAAGTCACACGCTTAGACTCCTCTTTACCCTCTGCCGCAGGGCGAGTAATAAGGACGTTTCCCACCTTGTCGCGCTTGTAGTCGAGGCCATGCTCCTTGGCAAAATCAATCAGCCACGCGATAATCTTCTCCTCCTTGGTCGAGGGGCGAGGTACCTTGGTGATCGAATCGAAAATCTCCCACACTTGCGTAGGCTCTAATTTGGCTATCTGTTCCATGAGTGTTATTTTTTTCACAAAAATAATATTTTTTTTCTAAATCTACAATAATTGTACTATATTTGCGGTCAGCTATGAGAATAAGAATCGGAGAAGGATATGATGTCCACCGCCTCGCAGAGGGGCTTACGTTGTGTTTGGGAGGTATTGTTGTCCCACACACCCACGGTTGTGTCGCCCACTCAGATGGCGATGTGTTGATCCACGCGATATGTGACGCACTGTTGGGTGCAGCAGCGCTGGGCGACATAGGGCTCCACTTCCCCGATAACTCCTCAGAGTTTAAATCCATAGATTCAAAAATTTTGCTCAGGCGCACCTGCTCGCTGCTTCGTGACCACGGTTACGAGATCTCGAACGTAGATTCGACGATCAGAATGCAGCGCCCTAAACTACGTCCACACATAGATACCATGCGCTCTACGCTGGCCGAAGTGATGGGGCTCGGGGTCGAGGATGTCTCGATCAAAGCAACAACAACCGAAAAGCTGGGGTTCGAAGGACGTGAAGAGGGTGTAGCAGCTAGCGCGGTGGTGCTGATTTATGGAATGTAACTACGACCAATTATATTAAAAATACAACTACCCAATTTATGAAAAAAGTTCTATCCTTCTCCCTGCTCCTTCTGGTCGGACTCACACTCTCACAGATCCTTCCGCCCATCATGGGAGGCGAGTTCGTCGATATCAAACAAACCTATATGACCCCCCTGCTTCATATCTGTTTGTCGTTTATTATGATAAACGTGGGGCGCGAGTTTGAGTTAGACAAAAGTCGCTGGAGGTCATACACCACCGACTACTTCATAGCAATGGCTACAGCCGCACTGCCTTGGTTGCTTATAGCCGTATATTTTATCTTTGTGCTCCTCCCATCCAATATGTGGATCGAGAGCCAAGCGTGGAAAGAGAGCCTGCTGCTCAGCCGTTTCGCTGCCCCCACATCGGCAGGTATACTCTTCGCTATGCTCGCTACGCTCAACCTCTCGAAGAGCTGGATATATCAAAAAATACAGGTCCTAGCGATCTTCGACGACCTCGACACAATCCTGCTGATGATACCCCTCCAGATCATGATGATCGGCATGAAGTGGCAAATGGCGGCTGTAGTGGCTATCGTCTTTGTGTTGCTGTGGTTCGGCTGGAAAAAGCTAGACTCATATAATATACCCCAAAATTGGTTCGCAATCCTATGCTACTCCGTGGCGGTCTTTGGCGCTACACACGCTCTATATGTCGCATCGAAACACTTCCTTGGGTTCGATAATAGCATACACGTAGAGGTGCTCCTTCCTGCATTCGTGCTCGGAATGGTGATTAAACATAAACATATAGATACCCCCACGGAACGTAACGTGTCGTCGTTCATATCGCTATTTTTTATGTTCCTCGTGGGTCTGAGCGTGCCATTCGTGATGGGCGGAAAGTTCGAAATAAACCCCGAGGTGATGATCTCAACCGTGCCCATGATGTCGTGGGGCGAGATCGCTTTCCACGTCGTAATGGTCACTATACTATCCAACGTGGGTAAGCTAATGCCTATCTTCTTCTACCGCGATCGTAAATTTAGTTAGCGCCTAGCTGTCTCGGTGGGTATGTTCACGCGCGGAGAGGTCGGCGCAGGAGTTATCTTTATAGCCATAAGCTATAACCTCGATAGCAACGCCCTCATAATCTCGGCCCTCACCCTCGTGCTTAACCTGATCCTAACAGGCGGATTCGTAATATGGGTCGGCAAACTCGCCCTCAAAACAAACCCCCAACTCAAAACCGCTTAAGGTTTTCGGATGTTTAAGAGGCTTTTGGTTAGAGGCTGTGGTTAGAGGCTGGACTGCTAGCTCCTTGAGTTTAGGGATATTGAGGCTATGGAAGATATACTGCGGGTCTATAACCTTACCATCTTTGTCGATGAGCATGTATCGGGGAATGCCTGATATATTGTAAGCGACAGATATCGTGAGCCACTCATCATTAGATATAACGAGTGACAACCCTTCGATTTTGTTGTCGGCGAGGAATTTTTCGCGCGTTGATGTTGGAGAGTTTTTTTCGGTAGTTATATATGCAAATGCCATATCATACCCTTTCATCTGCTCTTTGAGTTTGTAGCTATCCATCATTCCGCTGCGGCAGGGTGAGCACCACATAGCCCAGAAGTCGAGGAGGACGATTTGCCCTTTGAGGGGAGATAGCTTCTTTGCTATAATCTCGTTTGCCTCCTTCATTTCATCTGTCGCCGAGGTTGTTGTTCGGGGCTTGATAGAGGGGGAGGGTGACGATACTTCGGCTCCTTCACCCATGGCTGTTGCTAGGCGACTCTTGACTCCCTCCTCTATTATTTGATCCATAATCTCTATACGCGTTTGCGCTACATTATCTATAAACGTGAGTTTTGGATAAGGGAACCTTATGAGACCATTGCAAGGTAATTTTCAGAATAAATTCGATAATACTTTGATATTCAAATAATTATCTGTATCTTTGAGCATGGAGAAGCAACAATTAATCA
>JBCQUO010000015.1:0-37525 GCA_047173955.1 Rikenellaceae bacterium | reverse complement strand
TCTGTGAATATATCAGAAAGAATATCCGACCTCAGGAATATACTGAAATCGGATATTGTGGTTCTTAAGGGTCGACTAATTAGAAGCGTTTTGTCAGAGGCTTAATTAGAGGCCTTTGGTCAGATGCCTCACGCCGGCGGGCGCACAGCAAGCTGTGATTTGTGTTTATTGCACTTTTGTGTTGCGGCCGCGACTTTTTAGTTCACCTTCAGTGAACGTTTAATACAAAATTATGACCTCAGACCTTGAAAGCAAGCTTTCGGTCTGAGGTCATAATTTTATATTATTCCCCCGTTGGGGGACCCCAAGTCGCGGCCCCATCACTCAAAGCGAGGGCAAAAAATAATGGTGGATGATGAATGGTGAATTATTTATCATTATCGGCGTTAATCATTGATCATTGATCATTCATCATTGCCCTCTAGCTTGTGAGAATGCTTGGGCTATTCCTTCGGCTATTTGGTCCAAGCCATCTTGGAGTTTACCGCCGATCATCATCTTCATCATCATATTAAGTTCGGCATGTAGCACGAGTCTAAAGCGAGTGTCGTAGGGTCCTGCTGAGTGCAGTTGGATCCAGAACGAGAAGTCAATAGGCACGCCTCCTTCGTCACCGACGATCTTGATGTGTTTGGGGCTAACGCGCTCATCTATGCGTAGTTTGACGGTGAACCCCTTGGCTTTGAACGAACATCTATCCTCGTCGGCCTGCCACTCCTCGACCTTGTCGCCAACGGCTGGGGTGAGGTTATCGAAGCGACTTATGAGTGTATATATTTGCTCCGCAGGGAGCAGTATTTGGTGTTGTTTTGATTCGTATTTTTGCATCTCTTTAGAATGTTTGGTTTAGTCTATAGTGAAAATTCTCTGGGTGGGTGTTGGAGCTTCGATCGTTATGGTCATCACATTGTCGGGGAGGAGCTCTTCGATCTTCTCGGGCCACTCGATAAGGCACAACTCACCCGAGTAGAGGTACTCCTCGACTCCGAAGTCCAGAGCCTCCTCGATCTTGTCGATACGATACATGTCGAAGTGATATATAATATCGTCGTCGCATGTAAGGTATTGATTAACAATTGCAAATGTAGGGCTTGTTACATTGTCTGCGGATCCAGCGCACTCGACAATAGAGCGTATGAGGGTTGTCTTTCCAGCACCCATACCGCCGCGCAGTAGCACTACATTGCGTCCACTCAAACTATCGAGAACAGCTTGTGCAACATCATCGAGTTGCGAGAGAGAATCTATCTCTATTTTCTTCATTTAAATTATCTTAAGTGTCTTGTGAGGCGACAAAAGTAACAATTTTTTTTCAGACCGCCATATATTGTCACTATTTTCCCCCTTTGGGTTTGAGCACAATGTATGGAACGATCATCTCCTCCATCGAGATTCCTCCGTGCTGGAATGTATTTCGATAGTACCTAATATGTCTATTCGCATCGTTGTTGTAGACCAAAAAATCGGTGTCGTAGGCAAATATATAGCTCGATGTGAGGTTCGAAGATGGGAGTTGTATATCCTCGGGTTTGGTCACCTCATACACGTCGCGGCGGTTGTACGACAAGTTTCGCCCTGTTTTGTAGCGCAGGTTTGCCGAGGTCTGTTTGTCTCCTGTCACCTTCACGGGGTTGTCGACCCTCACGGTGCCGTGGTCGGAGGTTATAATCACGGTGTGCCCCTTCTCGCTTAAGAGTTTGAGGATTGTGTATAGCTCCGAGTGTTCGAACCACGAACGTGTGAGCGAGCGGAATGAGGCCTCATCCTCGGTCAGTTCGCGGATGATGTCGGTCTCGGTGCGTGCGTGTGACAAGATGTCGAGGAAGTTGTAGACAATAACCGAGAAGTCGGCATCGTATATGCGCGAGATGTTATCCAACAACTTACGTCCATGTTCGGGGCGGATGAGCTTATCGAAGGTCATCTTATAATCTTTGCCTGTGGATTGCATCTGTCGGCGGAGGAAATCCTCCTCGAAGTTATTTTTTCCACCCTCCTCATAGTCGTTAAGCCACTTGTCGGGCATAAGTTTAGATATGCTTAGCGGCATCAGACCTGCAAATATTGCGTTGCGAGCATATTGTGTCGCGGTGGGGAGGATCGCGCAGTAGAAGTCATCGACCTGCACGTCGTAGTATCCCCTTAGGTAGCCTCCAATAGCTCTCCACTGGTCGTAGCGGAAGTTGTCGATAAGCAGCAGGGTGGTCTTTGGGGACTCATCCACAACGGGGAAGATATTGTTGCGCATAAGGGTGTGCGACATGA
Source organism: Rikenellaceae bacterium (assembly GCA_047173955.1). Classification (GTDB taxonomy): domain Bacteria; phylum Bacteroidota; class Bacteroidia; order Bacteroidales; family Rikenellaceae; genus Alistipes. Next base: position 35,260 of record JBCQUO010000015.1, on the reverse strand, counting down.
TCGGCACATCGTCGACCCTTTTGTTGATCCAGTCGTAGTAGTTGCGGCACACAAATTTGGAGTATGCTTGGCGCGCCTCGTTCTTTTGGTACGACAACACCTCGCGTATGCTATTATCCTGTGACTCAGACAACTCTATCTCCCATGATGTTAGACGACGATAGAGGTTGCACCACTCCGCAAACGAAGAGGCCATCTGCAAAGATGTGCTCAAACGTCCAAACTCAGAGCGGTAGTCGGCCGTGGTCTGTTCGGTGACAAGCTGTTGTGAGTGGACATTCTTCTTGATCGAAAGGAGCACTTGGTTGGGGTTGACGGGCTTGATGATATAGTCAGCGATTTTGGAGCCTATGGCCTTGTTCATGATATTCTCCTCCTCGCTCTTGGTGACCATAATCACAGGTGTGTCGGGGCGTACCTCCTTGATTCGGGGGAGCGTCTCGAGGCCAGTCATTCCGGGCATCATCTCGTCGAGGATTATAAGGTCGTAGGCCTCCTCGGTTGCCATATCTATAGCGTCATAACCGTTGTTACACGTTGCAACTTCGTATCCTTTGCCCTTCAAAAATAGAAGGTGGGGTTTTAGGAGTTCGACCTCGTCGTCGACCCAAAGTATCTTTACCATAATCAAATTCTGTTTATCTTGTTATACAAAGTTATTCTTTTTGCACTGTTTTGCAAAATTAATGCTTCTCTTACCTTAATTAAAGAGGGTAAACGCAGGTGATTATTTTTGCGTTTCCCTACATAATTAATGGACAACTTTGGTTTTTATTGTCTTTTTTTTGAGATTTATTTTCTGACAATAAAACATATGATAATTATGTTGTATATTTGTATTCTATATAAGGGTGTTGACCCCACACAATTTTTTGAACTTATGAGAAGTAGCATATCGAGGAGCTTGGGCGGAATGATCGCTCGCGCCACATTTACCACCACAAAGCATGGAGTGACACACTCTCTGCTCGACCATCTGTTTTTGGAGATCATATCCTACGAAAACTCTCACGCGTTTCAGACCTTGGCCACAATCATGGAGTCGTGGCAGCTCTATCAACTCCGCCTCAAAGTGGAGCAGAGCACCAAGCAGCGCGATGAGGTCGATTCGGGATATGACCCTGAACTATATTATGGGGCCTTTCTCGAGAGGCTGATGGATCGTTATCCAGACGTTGCGCGTATCACCTCGTTGCATGCCCTCCACGCTATAGCGGCAGACACCACAACTGCCACGTCCCAAAATTTGGAACATTTCGGAGTCTCGAACCAACGCATAGAGCAGGAGTTGGTCCAATCCTCGGCTAACTCCGAGATGACCTACAAATCAAACAGTCGCCCTACGCCCGACCACTCGGCACATATGGATGTGGGGGATGCTATGGATCTCGACATAGATGTAGATGTGGAGAAGCTCCTCGTCCATCCGCTCGAGACGTTTGGTGTCGATTTGACCCTTAAGGCTCGCGAGGGTAAGATAGATCCCGTTGTGGGGCGCGAGGTGGAGATCGAACGTGTGACGCAGATCCTGTCGCGCAGGAAGAAGAATAACCCGATGTTGATAGGTGAGGCTGGCGTGGGCAAGAGCGCTGTGGTCGAAGGTCTGGCCCTCAGGATCGTCTCGGGCGAGGTGCCTGCCGCAATCAAAGATAAGAAACTCTTTTCGTTGGACCTCTCGGCGCTCGTGGCTGGGACAAAGTTCAGAGGCGAATTCGAGGAGCGCATGAAGCAACTTTTGGATGCTCTGCGTAGCTCCAATGACTCCATAATTTTTATCGACGAGATCCACACAATCGTGGGTGCAGGGTCGTCGCAGGGGAGCTTGGATGTGGCCAACATCCTCAAACCAGCCCTTTCGCGTGGCGAGATCCAGACAATCGGTGCCACGACGCTCGACGAATATAGACAAGACATAGAGAGTGATGCGGCCCTTGTGCGTCGATTCCAGAAGATTTTGGTGGAGCCCACGACCGAGAACCAGACACTTCTTATACTCCAAAATATAGCCCCTCACTACGAGGAGCACCACCAAGTGACCTATTCGCCCGAAGCTCTGGAGGCGTGCATATCGCTGTCGGTGAGATATATCCCCGACCAGTACCTCCCCGACAAAGCTATCGACCTGCTCGATGAGGCGGGGACTTTGGCACAACTTACACTTCCCGCGACACGTCCTCTGATCGGGGTGGAGGATGTGGAGACTGTGGTGACGATGATAACGGGAATCCCCACAGCGCGAATCACCGTGAGCGACACCATTCGTCTCAAAGGGTTGGGTGAACACCTCCACTCGAGGGTTATAGGTCAAGCCGAGGCGGTGGATAGTATCGTGCGGACAATCAAAAGGTCGAGAGCTGGCCTAAGGGACGAAAAACGACCTATAGGTACATTCCTCTTTGTGGGGCCTACGGGTGTGGGTAAGACCTTGCTCGCTAAGGAGCTATCGTCGTGGATGTTCGATAAGTCTGGGTCGATGTTGCGTATCGACATGAGCGAATATAGCCTCAGCCACTCGGTGTCGAGGTTGATTGGGTCCCCTCCGGGATATGTGGGCTATGGCGAGGGTGGGCAACTCACCGAGCCTGTGCGTCGTGAGCCCTATTCGGTTGTGTTGTTGGACGAGATCGAGAAGGCGCACTCCGATATATATAACCTCCTTTTGCAGCTCCTTGACGAGGGTTTCATCACAGATGGTGCAGGGCGTAAGGTCGATTTCCGCAATACGATCATCATTATCACCTCTAATGTAGGCTCGCGAAAGATTGCCGAGGCTCAGCCACGTATAGGGTTTGGTGTAGCGTCGCAGTCGTTGCCTCCGTCGCGCAAGAACGACTATCACGCGGCACTTAAGATCTGCTTCTCGCCCGAGTTCCTAAATCGTATAGATGATGTTGTGATCTTTAATGATCTGGAACTAAAAGATATAGAGAAGATTGTCGACTTGGAGTTGGATGCTACATTTGGACGCGTCAAAAAGCTGGGTTACGACATTCGCATAACCTCGGCCGCACGTCAAGAGTTGGCGGAGATGGGCTACAACAGAAGCTATGGAGCGCGATCATTACGTCGTACGTTGGTCGACCAGATCGAGGAGCCAATGGCCAATATGATAATTGATGGCGAGCTAAAAGTGGGCGATGTCGTTCTTGTCGAAAAACGCCGCTATCAAGGTGGCGTGACACTTCGCGTTGAGTAATGGTGAATGATGAATGGAGAATGGTGAATGATGAATGGTGAATGGTGAATGATGAATAGGGATAAACTCAAGCTATTCACCATTCATCATTTATCATTGTTGCACTGTTTTTTTGACAGTATTGTCATAAGGCTGACTATAATTTTTCCATAAGGGTGACATTTTGGCACACGAATGTCATGTTTTGGGGTTTGGTATATGATTTGTTGTAAAGGGTTTCGAAAACGTGCTAATTGTGGCATGCAAAATGGAAATTTAAATACAAATTATAAAAAGTTAAAATTATGGGAAAGATTATTGGTATCGATTTAGGTACAACAAACTCATGTGTGTCGGTAATGGAGGGTAATGAGCCCGTTGTAATTCCAAATGCCGAGGGTCATAGAACAACTCCTTCGATCGTAGGTTTCACAGGAGACTCAGAGCGTAAGGTGGGTGATCCAGCTAAGCGTCAAGCGATCACAAACCCTAAGCGTACGATCTTCTCGATCAAACGTTTCATGGGCGAGAGCTACGACAAAGTAGGTTCAGATATCTCTCGCGCTCCATACGCAATCGTGAAGGGCGACAATAACACCCCTCGCGTGGATATCGACGGCCGTCAATATACTCCGCAAGAGATCTCGGCTATCATCCTTCAAAAGATGAAGAAAACGGCTGAGGATTATTTGGGACAAGAGGTGAACGAGGCGGTTATCACCGTGCCAGCTTACTTCTCTGATTCACAGCGTCAAGCAACAAAAGAGGCAGGCGAGATCGCAGGTCTTAATGTACGTCGTATCATCAACGAGCCTACAGCAGCAGCATTGGCTTATGGACTAGACAAGAAGGATTCGGATGCTAAAATCGCGGTATATGACCTCGGTGGTGGTACTTTCGATATCTCGATCTTGGAGCTTGGTGATGGCGTATTCGAGGTTAAATCTACAAATGGTGATACTCACTTGGGCGGTGACGACTTCGACCATGTGTTGATCGACTACATGGCTGAGGCATTTAAGGCTGAGCACAAAATCGACCTTCGCAAAGATCCTATGGCTCTTCAACGCCTTAAGGAGGCTGCTGAGAAGGCAAAGATCGAGCTTTCGTCGACTACATCTACAGAGATCAATTTGCCATACATCATGCCAGTTGATGGTATCCCTCAGCACCTTGTGATGTCGCTTACACGTGCTAAATTTGAGCAGTTGTGTGACCACTTGGTTCGCAACACAATCGAGCCATGTAAGTTGGCTTTGCGTGATGCTGGTTTGTCGGCAAGTCAAATCGACGAGGTGATCTTGGTGGGTGGTTCAACACGTATCCCAGCGATCCAAAAGGTTGTTGAGGAGTTCTTCGGAAAGACTCCAAACCGTTCGGTAAACCCAGATGAGGTGGTTGCCGTAGGAGCTGCAATCCAAGGAGGTGTACTCACAGGTGAGGTGAAGGATGTATTGTTGTTGGATGTGACTCCACTTTCTCTTGGAATCGAGACTTTGGGTGGTGTGATGACTAAGCTCATCGACGCAAATACAACTATCCCAACGCGCAAGAGCGAGACATTCTCGACAGCGGCAGATAACCAACCATCTGTAGAGATCAACATATGTCAAGGTGAGCGTCCATTGGCTCGCGACAACAAATCTCTAGGTCGTTTCCACCTAGATGGAATTCCACAAGCTCCACGCGGTGTGCCACAGATCGAGGTTACATTTGATATTGACGCTAATGGTATCTTGAATGTGTCGGCTAAGGATAAGGGTACAGGTAAGGAGCAGAAGATCCGCATCGAGGCATCTTCGGGCTTGACCGACGCAGAGATCCAACGTATGCGCGACGAGGCTAAGGCTAACGAGGAGAGCGACAAGGCAGAGAAGGAGCGTATCGAGAAGATCAACGCTGCGGACTCAAATATCTTCGCTTCGGAGAAGCAACTCAAGGAGTATGGCGACAAGATCCCAGCGGAGAAGAAGTCAGCTATCGAGAGTGCTTTGGAGGGTCTCAAGGAGGCGCACAAGAACCAAGATGTGGCAGCTATCGACTCATCAATCGAGGCGTTGAATGCAGCATGGCAAGCAGCTTCGGAGGATATCTACGCACAGCAACAGCAAGCTCAACCACAAGATGGCGGTGCTCAAGCAGGCGGCGCATCGCAACAACAGCAACAAGCTGAGGATGTAGAGTTCGAGGAGGTGAAATAATTCACAAAAACGTATATGAAAAGAGGTGTGGCCGCGAGGTTGCACCTCTTTTTTGTTGTATAATATGCGAATTAAGGTTTGAGAATTAAAACTTTGATTCGCATGACTTAATGGGCGATATAAATCATTTATCGAAATATTTATTTATCTTTGCATTAACTATATAGACCAACCTTAATAACCACTAACTCTTAAAATAACTATGAAGAAATTAACAAACTATCCATTTCTACTGCTAATTGCGCTATTCGCGTTATCGTGCAGTTCCCAAAACAATAGTGCCACCTCTCCAAATGAGAGGCTGAAATTAGAGGTGCAACAAAACGAGAGCGGAAACTTTGTCTACTCGTTTATTGCCGATGGAGACTCTTTAGTTAGAAATTCACTATTGGGCTATCAGAGTTCCGAGGGTGAAGTTTTCCCATCCAAAGGTTGGGTGATTTCGAGTGTAAGTCAAAACGAGGTGCGATCTACATGGATGCCTATATGGGGCAAGAGGCGAGTTGTTAAGGATGAGTATAATCAGATTATCCTCTCGTTAGAGAATAGAACGGAGCAGAGTAAGATTAAGAAAATGGAGATAGCTCTGCGTGCCTATGACCAAGGTGTTGCCTTTCGCTATGTGATACCAGAGTCGGGTGTTGACCAAGACCAAACCATTGCGATATCGGAGGAGCTTACCCAATTTGCCTTTGGTGGCGACTATACAGCGTGGTTCTACAACGAGGAGAATCATAATGTAGGCCCCGAAAAGTTATCTGAGAGCGATGGTCGCCGCTTGCCAGTTATGACTATAAAGGCTAGTGCAGATCAATTTATGGCGCTCCACGAGGCATATCTCCAACATGGTGAGCCAATGACGCTTAGCTCGAAAGCTAACGATACCACCTTTGAGGTCTCGTCAACTCCAAAGGTTGTGACTTCGGGAAGTGAATCGGCATGGAGGGTTCTCTTCTTTGGTGAAAATGCAGGTGCTATGGTCGATTCTCACCTTATAGAACTCCTTAATCCAGACCCAGATCCCAATATTGATTTCTCATGGGTTCAACCTAGTGTGGCTCTTTGGGATTGGCGAATCAATGGTGCAAAGGTCGATGGATTCACCTATGGTATGAACTACCCATCGTGGATTAAGATGGTCGATTTTGCTGTCGAGAACGATATCCGCTATCTTGTTCTCGATGCCAATTGGTATGGTCCTGAGTTTAATAAAGATTCAAACCCTATGGTCGGAGACAAAGCAAATGATGTTCGTGCTTTGATCGCCTATGCCAAGGAGCGAAATGTGGGTATCTGGCTATATCTCAACGATATTGGCGGTCGTCAATTCCCTATCGAGCAGACTCTTAAACAGTACGGAGAGTGGGGTGCTGCGGGTGTTAAATATGGATTTATGCGTGGCAGTAGTGATGAGCGTCAAGAGCGCACGGTGCTAATTACGCGTCTTTGTGCCGAGAATAAACTGCATGTCGACTATCATGACCAACCTGTGCACCCTTATGGTCAGATGCGTACATGGCCCAATGCGCTAACTCGTGAGTACTGCTTTGCTCAGCTAGATGGTCATAAGGTATTCCACCCTATAACATTTGTCACCTCTGTATTTGTTAATATGATTGCTGGCCCGATAGATATGACCAACGGTATGTTTGATCTTCGTCAAGGTCACACCGATAGAATAGATGAGAGCCAACCTGTGCCATCGACTGTGGTATCGGAGGCTGCTAGAACGGTTATCGTATTCTCAGGTGCTACGATCATCCCCGATATACCTGAGTATTACAATAAATATCCATCGCTCCTACGTTTCATCTCTGCGCAAAAGATGCCGTGGGTCGAGAGTAAGACGCTTCTAGGTGAGATTGGTGAATATGTAGCTATGATGCGAGAGACGGATAACCATTATATCGTCGGAGCTGCCTACAACGAGAACGGCGGTGAGCTAGAGATTCCTCTCGACTTCCTGCCAGATGGCGAGTTTGTGGCTGAGTTGTCTACCGATGGCGATGCTCACTATCTAACCAATCGAGAGACTCTTCAAGTTGAAATGATAAAGGTGAGCAATAATACGAAGCTTGTGGTGAAGATTGCTCCGGGAGGAGGAGCGTGTTTGCTAATAGAAAAATAGGTGTAAAGTCCGAGGAGGTGTAGCCGCGAGGTTGCACCTCTTTTTTGTTGGGGATGAATGTATAACTGCTAAATAAAATTAGCGTTTTTTTATCAATTTTGCACTTTTTATTCGGCAATTTGTATTATCTTCGCAGGGGTTACTACCCATTTTTTAGAGAGTTAGGATATGAACAGAGGCTACGCCAAACTCTAAATCTTATGTTGGAGGTAGATATTCCCTTCTATGCCAATATGAATATCTCTTCGACAAAGAAGCTCCGTCAACTCTTATATATCATATCTCAAAGTGTACCCTTCAAGCCGAACTATACTAAGATAGCTACGATGATGGACATCCACCGCAATAAGGTAACAGATTTTATATACTACCTCGAAAAGGCTGGTTTAGTTGGGCAGCTCCGTGACCAAACAAAGGGAATTAGAGCGTTGGGGAAGGTGGAGAAGATTTACTTAGGCAACACTAATCTAATATACCTACTTTCGGAGGGTACACCCGACATTGGCAACATCCGAGAGAGTTTTTTCTTTTCACAGATGAGTGTCATGAGTGATGTGATTTCGTCAAAGGTTGCAGATTTCACCATCGGAGATGAAACCTTTGAAGTGGGTGGAAAAGCCAAAGGACAACGACAGATAGAGAGCGTGGAGAGTGGTTATATAGTCAAGGATGATATAGAGTCGGGCTACGGGAATGTAGTACCACTGTGGGCTTTTGGATTTAATTATTAACGTAAGTTTTGGATAAGAGCATCTTATCCAAAACTTACGTTGTTGGGAAATTATCACTTTTTGTAGATTTTATGCCCTTTATTCGGAAATTAACATTACCTTTGATGATACTAACCTAAAATAAATATGAAAAGAATTAGAGTAATTTTAAGTTTTGCGCTTTTGTCGCTTCTGACCTTTAATGTCACAGCCCAAGAGTATGAGTTCCCATTTCAGAACCCAGCCCTGAGCTTGGATGAGAGGGTCGATGACCTTGTTGCGCGTATGACTTTGGAGGAGAAGGTGTCGCAAATGCAGAACAAATCTCCCGAGATTGAGCGTCTTGGGGTGTGTGCTTATGATTGGTGGAACGAGGCTCTCCATGGAGTAGCTCGCGTGAGAACAGGTCTGAAGGTGACCGTATATCCCCAAGCGATTGGTATGGCGGCTAGTTTCAACTCAGAACTTTTGGAGGAGGTTGCAACCTCGATCTCCGATGAGGGACGCGCGATTTTTAATAAAGATATGCGCGAGGGGACAACGGGTAAGAGATACCAAGGTTTGACATATTGGACCCCCAACATCAATATATTTAGGGATCCACGCTGGGGCCGTGGCCAAGAGACCTATGGTGAGGATCCATATTTGGCAGCTATCATGGGTTCCTCTATGGTCAGAGGTTTGCAGGGAGATGATGATTTTTACTTGAAGTCGTCGGCCTGTGCCAAACACTACGCGGTGCATAGTGGTCCCGAATATAATCGCCACACCTACGATGCTCACCCATCCAAATATGACTTGTGGGACACCTACCTCCCAGCTTTCAAGGTGTTGGTCAAGGATGCAAAGGTGTCGGGCGTGATGTGTGCATACAACCGCTACATGGGGGCACCCTGCTGTGGAGACCCTGTGTTGATGGTCGATATTTTGCGCGAGCAGTGGGGATTTGATGGATATGTGACATCGGACTGTTGGGGTATAGATGATTTCTACAAACACCACAAAACACACGCGGATGCTGTCGAAGCTACATCTTCGGCTGTGAGAGTGGGTACCGATTTGGAGTGCGGTAGCTCATACGGTAGCCTTTTGCAGGCGGTTGAGGATAACCTTATCTTGGAGCGTCAGATCCATAAGTCGGTCAAAAGACTATTCGAGATCCGTATGCGTCTAGGTATGTTCGATCCATTGGAGAAGAACCCATATGGCTCTATTGGTGACGAGGTTATAGATTGTGACAAGCATAAAGCCTTGGCGCTGAAGATGACACGCGAGAGTATGGTCCTTCTCAAAAACAAGAAGAATATCCTTCCTCTCAACCAAAATAAGGTTAAGCGTATAGCAATCGTTGGCCCCAATGCCAACAACGAAAAGGTGATGATGGGTAACTACTTTGGCTACCCTTCGCACACAACAACCGTTTTGGAGGGTGTGAAGAATAACTTTACCAATGCAGAGGTTACCTTCGTAGAGGGTGTGGGTCATATCAACCCTATTGATAGTGTTGACTTTAAGAGTGTTGCTGCGCAAGCTAAAAAGTCCGATGTGATTATCTATGTGGGTGGAATATCTGCCGACTACGAGGGTGAGGAGAAGTCCGACGGATTTGGTGCTGTGGATGGTTTCTCGCGCGGAGATAGAGTGACGATATCCCTTCCCAAAGCTCAGCAAGATCTACTCAAAGAGTTGAAAAAGACAGGTAAACCTATCGTCTTTGTTAATATGTCGGGCTCGGTGATCTCGATGGAGTGGGAGAACGAAAATGTAGATGCCATAATCCAAGCGTGGTATGGCGGACAGGCTGGTGGTCAGGCGATTGCCGATGTGATCTCTGGCGACTATAACCCATCGGGCCGCATGCCTCTAACTGTTTATAAGAGCGATGCCGACCTTCCAGATTTCGAAGATTACTCGATGGCGAACCGTACATACAGATACTTCAAGGGTGATGTGCGCTACCCATTTGGCTATGGATTGAGCTTCACGACATTCGACTATAGCGATATTGCGGCACCAAAGGTCATAAAGGCTGGTGACGATATTACGATCACCGCACAGGTGACAAATAGCGGAGCGATGGATGGCGACGAGGCTGTGCAGCTATATGTGGTTCACAAAAATAGAGATACGCGTGTGCCCAACTGCGCACTCAAAGGGCTACAAAAAATCAACATCAAAAAGGGTGAGACCCAAAGTGTGACCTTCACACTCAAAGCTCAAGATCTAGGTATCGTAGACGATCGCGGAAACCTAACCGTGTCGGCAGGCGATGTGGAGATTCACGTGGGCGGAGGACAACCAAACTTCACCACAACAACCTCGGCTCAAATTGTAATCGAGGGAGATCCATATAGCATAAACTAAAGGCCTTAGGTTTTTTGGTTTAAGCCTCCGAAGTCAGAGGCTAGTCTGCCTCACGCCGGCGGGCGCACAGCAAGCTGTGATTTGTTTTCCTTGCGGTTGAATGTGCTGTTGCGAGCGCGGAGGTTCACCTTGCGGTGAACGTATAATATAAAAATAGTGGATCCTGTCCTCGAAAGCGAGCTTTCGGTTCAGCATCCACTATCTTTATATTACCCCTCAGAGGGGGGCTACGCGTGCACAACACCCCATCCAACCGAAAATAATGGTCAATGATGAATGATGAATGATTAACGCCGATAATGATAAATGGTTCACCATTAACCATTCATCATTAACCATTAAACATTTTAAATTTCACGCTTTAGCGCGAAAATCTCTTGCGGCCACAAACGGCACAAAAGCGCAATAAACACAAATCACAGCTTGCTGTGCGCCCGCCGGCGTTAGGCAGTCCAGCCTCTAAACACAGCCTCTAAACACAGCCTCTAAACACAGCCTCTAAACACAGCCTCTGACCCAAAGAAACATGGCCTACAAAACTCAGCCTACAAAAACCTCAGTTTTGATCTTTTGGATGCTTTATCGCGCACTTCGATTTCGGCTATTCCGGTGATTACATCGGCTGCGTCGTGCCACCTGTTTGATCTATACTGTCGGCGATATGTTGAGAGGTGTGCAGCAAGTTCGGGCCATCTCTGTCGCCATGATTTGGGCCATCGCAGGCGGTGAATCACTGTTGCGGAGTTCGATAGTATGCGCGCCTCTTTGTTGGCACTTTGGTAGAACCACTCGACTTTGACATCGGGGGCGAGGCGTTGCACGGCGCGAGCAAATCCACGTCCGCCATTGTTACTCTCGATACGAGCTAGGGGGATCTTCTCGTCGGTGAGTAGGGTGGCGACTAAGGGTTCACTGATCTCCATGGGTTCGCGCGTGTAGACAACATCTGTTATGTAGACCACTCCATCGAAATCTACGGCATAGTTTATCGAACAGAGGTAGTCATCTCCCGTGTCGGCGGTGTCGGTGTAGTTCGCGCGTCGTAGGATGTTGGAGGGGAGGAACTCATATGTCTCGAAATTATCACCATACAACAACCCTTCGCGCGTGGATGGATTCCCTTGATACATACACTCAAAACGCACGGGGTCGAGTGTGCGCTTCTGTAGCAATAGCTCTGCACTTTGTCTTTGGGGCCATAGTGCCTCACCCATCTCTCTGGGATCAAGCTCCGAGGAAGGAGAGTTCTTGAGCGCTTCGAAGTTGAGGTATAGCCACCTGTGAGGGGCGAGTGAATCTATTTGCGAAAAGCTGGTGAAGTGTTCGTACTCCTCCCTTTGGCATAGGGTGCCGATCAAATCCTCTTCGTGCCAACGCGTAAAGACGATCAGTTCGCTCGATGTGTTGTGCATGCGAGTCTTAACCACCGAAGTGTACCACTCCAAGCAGTTATCGCGCACGAGGGGAGAGTTGGCCTCCATTGCATCTTTGTAGAGGTCGTCGAGGATAAAGCAATCCACGCGATTTCCAGTGAGTGCCCCTTCGCGTCCGACCGATAGGAGCGACCCTTCGTGTCCGATTATCTCCACTTCGTCCGAGGTACGGATATAGTTCGTCGGGCGCGAACCGCGCTTGATGGTCGTGTCGGGGAAAATTGAGGTGTATTCATCACTCTCGATAAGTCGTTGAACACGGCGATTGAACTTCGAGGCCAACGACGAAGAGTAGGAGGCGATAGCGATCCTCAAGTCGGGGTTGAGCCCCAACATGTAGGCAGGTAACATTGTCGTCGCCCCCTGACTTTTACCGTGCTGAGGAGGCATGGTAACAATGAGTTTACGCACGCGTCCGTAGGCAAACTCCTCGAGTAGACGATAGTAGGTAGAGTGGAAACCGCTGAACTCCATGAAGGGACAGAGTTGAAGAGTTGTCTCTTCGAGAGTGGGTGGTTTCACTATATCCATGTGCAGATGTGGTATTTAAGCTCTTCGGTATCAAAATCGTTGATTTTCTCCTCCGAATCGACAATTGTATGGCACTCCAGCCATACGGGTACAATGTTTGAAATAACCACACTGTCCCCCTCGGGGGCGGAGTGTGGGGTGTGGTAGATGATAAGCGACGCAACTACGCGGCACTCAACATCGTGACCTTGGTTGTCTACGAGCGAAAATTCGATGACTCCCGAAAAATAGGAGTCCTGCCCAATCTCGTCACGTAGGTGTGTTGCCATACTTTCGTATATGGCATTTGAAACTAAATACATGATTTTTAAAACTTTTTGTGTTAAAATGATTGCTTTTGAGGATAATTATCTTAACTTTGCAGCAACAAAGATAAGATATAAATTAAAAAATCATACACAAAAGTTCAATAATTGTTATAATTAATACTTATACAAAAATGATAAATAAGAGGTTTAGAGAGGTAAGAAAGGAGTTGGGATTTACTCAAGAGCAACTAGCTCAACGACTTGGGGTGGGCAAAGCGGCCCTATCAATGATCGAGACAGGCAAAGCAGGACTTTCGTCTCGTAACCTTAATATTTTGGTTCAGGAGTTCAATGTCAACCCCGACTGGATGGAGACAGGCGTGGGGAATATGTTTAACGCAGCCGCAGATCTTAATAAATTTACCCTGCGCACAGACTCATCCCTCCCCCTTCAAAGCGTCCCCCTATACTCAATAGAGGGGTCAGCAGGGTTGGTCCCACTCTTTACCAAGCCCGAGTACGCGACCCCCATAAATTATATCCATATACCTAATCTCCCCAAATGCGATGGCGCAATATATATCGTCGGAGACTCAATGTACCCCTTACTCAAAAGTGGCGATATAGTTCTATATAAGCAGATCTCCGAAATCTCCGATATCTTCTGGGGTGATATGTACCTCCTCTCCATAGATATAGATGGCGAAGAGTTCGTGACAGTCAAATATATACAGCGTGCCGACGACCCATCACGCGTTAAACTCGTGAGCCAAAATCCTCACCACGCCGAAAAAGAGATAGATATCGCACGTATACGCGCTATAGCCCTTGTTAAAGCAAGTATCAGAATGAATTCTATGAGGTAAGTTAGGAGTTAGGAGTTAGGAGTTAGGAGTTAGGAGTTAGGAGTTAGGAGTTAGGAGTTAGGAGTTAGGAGTTAGGCAGTCCAAGCAATTAATATACCTCAGCGACCACGAAGTTACTTCCACCGACAAAGATAAGATCTTTGCGTGAGGCGATATTTTTGGCGTGGAGGATTGCCTCTTGAACATCATCGACCGCTTCGCAGTCGAGCCCTAGACTTTTAGCTACGCCCATTATCTCTTCGCAGGGGAATGCGCGGTCGACCTTGGGGCGTGTAAATATAAAGTGGGCCTTGGGGTCGAAGAGGGGGAGGATCTCGTCGAGCTTTTTGTCGTTGGCAAATCCGAGGACCATGATAAGTTTTTTGTGTGGGGTTGCGCGAAGCTGTTCCATCACATATTTCAGCCCATGAGCGTTGTGGCCAGTGTCGCAGATCATAAGCGGCAAGTCGTTGAGCTTTTGCCACCTTCCCATCAATGATGTTGTCGATACGACCGATCTAAAGCCCGAGGTGATAGCACTTTGGGGGATTTTGACCTCTCCGCTTCCGTCGAGATATTTGATCGCGGCATAAGCGGTGACGATATTTTTTGCTTGGTAGCTTCCTCCCATGTCAAGCTCTATGTCAAGCGTCTCAGCGTTGCTCATATCGCGCAGAGTGAAGAGCTGTCCATCTGTGTTATACTCTTGGCTAATCACCTCTACCTTATCTTCTGCAAAGAGAAGTTCAGCCCCCTTGAGGCGCGCAATCTCCTCGATCACGTATGTATACTCTTCCGACCTCTCGCCCAATATCACGGCTCTGTTGTCTTTGATTATTCCCCCCTTCTCGGCAGCGATCTGGGGGAGTCTTGAGCCGAGGAATTTGGTGTGGTCGATCCCTATATTTGTTATTATGCTGAGGATGGGGGAGACGATATTTGTGGCATCCAAACGTCCGCCCAATCCTGTTTCGATCACAGCTATATCGACCCCTTGGAGTGCGAAGTGGCGAAAAGCCATGGCGGCTGTCATCTCAAAAAACGAGAGTCGAAGCTCCTCCATGTCGGGGCGATACCTCTCGACAAACTCTATGACCTCCTGTTCGCTAACCATCGAGCCATTGACCCTTATTCGTTCGCGGAAGTCGCGCAGGTGGGGCGATGTGAATAGTGCTGTGCGGTATCCAGCATGTTGAAGCACAGAGGCTAAGGCGTGCGACGTGGAGCCTTTGCCATTTGTCCCAGCGATGTGAATAACCTTGTATTTGAGGTGAGGATCTCCGAGCCTTGCGCAAAATTGCATAATGCGTTCCAGCCCCGGTTTATATGCGTCGCCTCCGATATTTTGGAACGATGGCATCGCTGTGAATAGATAGTTGAGTGTCTCGCTGTAATTCATTTTTAGTCCAGATAGTTTCTCTTTTTGATGCGGTAGGCGACAAAGTAGAGTAGTGAAAGAATAGCGATGAATTGAGCAATGCGTGCGATATAATCTCCGTGGGTGGTGTAGAATGTGACGCGATTGTTCA
Organism: Rikenellaceae bacterium; assembly: GCA_047173955.1. GTDB lineage: Bacteria > Bacteroidota > Bacteroidia > Bacteroidales > Rikenellaceae > Alistipes. The sequence goes on along the minus strand of JBCQUO010000015.1, from coordinate 20,096 downwards.
GCTTAACCTGTTGGGTTATTGTGCCACGCTCCTCCCATGTGAGCTCCTCGAGGCTATCTCCTCGCGAGTTGATGAATCCCGAAATTCCAGTGTTGGCGCTTCGTGCAATCCAGCGTCGGGTCTCCACAGCGCGAAGTTGCGACATCGAGTATAGATGTTTGTGTCCTGCGGTGTCGCCCCACCATCCGTCATTGGATATAATACCCATAAATTGCGCTCCTGAGCGAACGAAACCTCCGAAGAAATCTCCGTATAGACCTTCGTAACAGATTGCAGGACCGGTGGTTACGCTATTGTGTGCAAAGGTTGTCGCCTCCTCGCCGCGACCAATCTGTCCGACAATACCTCCCAAGTCGATGACAAAAAAGTTGAAGAGATCAAATACAAACGTCGGGGTGTTCTCCACTCCGATCAACAACTTAACCTTGTGGTGGAGCAGGTATCCAGCCTCGCTGTTGACTCCAATAGCGGAGTTAAACACATCGTAATATCCCGTTCTATTGGCCCTCGCGGTGGGTGTTTGCTCACCCTCTTTGTAGTGGACCATTGTGTTGGAACCGCTAATTATCATCGCATCGTCGAAGCGGCTAGTGAGGGTGTCGCGAAGCTCCCTTATGAATGGCATCTGCTCCAGTTGACTCTCCCAATAGTAGTCGGGGATTGTCGTCTCGGGCATAAAAATAAACTGTGTGTTGTGGGGGAGTTGAGCTATCAGATCAATGAGGTTTCGTTTCTGCTGCTCCCTGCTGCTATTGAATTTATCGTAGCAATCAATATTGGGTTGAACCACGCTCACAGTCACCTCGCCATCGTTGGGCTCCTCGTAGCCGACATATATAATTGCCGAGAGAATAAGCGGTAGGGTAGTGACAGCTACAGCCCCCAAAATAGAGCTGCGACTTCTCCTACACCACGCCTCATAGATCATAATATTGGAGAGCAGAATCCACACCGAACCTCCATAAAGTCCCGTATATTCGTACCACTGCACCGCCCATATATCGTTCGATAGGCCATTGCCCAAGAGCAACCATGGCCACGAGAAGTCGTTGTAGGTGTAGACGTACTCTAGGGCCACCCATAGCGATACCAAAACAGTATAGCTGAGGGCTTTAGTGGCTTTTTTAGATATGGAGTGATAGATCATAAATCCCAACGCGGAGATAAACGATGAAGCGATAGTGGCGGCAATAGGTCCCACGGGGGTTGAGTTGCCGATCCACAAAATAGTCGATAGGTTCCACCCCACGCACATCAACACACACCATCCGCACATTTGCCACCATCCACGTCGCGAATCCTCTCCCATGGAGCTGAGCCACAACATCGGGACAAGTGCCGCAAGGAGCGTGAGTCCACTCCACCCATTCCAACCCGAAGCAAGAAGTGCTATGGATAGCACGACCGCTAGAAATTTTCTCCACATACTATTATCACTTTTTAATGCGCCATAAGCCAATTTTCACCCACTCCGCACTCTGCAATCAAGCGTACCTTAAGAGCTGCGGCGCGTTCCATCTCGGAGCTGACAATTTGTCTCACGGTAGCCTCCTCCGAAGCGACAAGATCTATCACAACCTCATCATGAACCTGCATAATCATCTTTGACTCAACGCCCTCGCTCTTGAACCTGCGCCAAATATTTATCATCGCCAACTTCATAATGTCGGCCGCACTACCTTGAATAGGGGCGTTTATGGCGTTTCGTTCGGCCACACCTCTAGCCACCGCATTGCGAGAGTTTATGTCGCGCAGATATCTGCGTCGTCCAAAAAGTGTCGTCACATATCCACTCTCCTTGGCACCCTCTATCGCCCGATCCATATACTCCTTAACGGCAGGATAAGAAGCGAAGTAACCATCAATAATTGCCTTGGCCTCCGCGCGCGGGATGTCCAATCGTTGGCTAAGACCAAAGGCCGAGATGCCATATATAATTCCGAAGTTAGCTGTCTTGGCCTTGCGTCTCTCGTCCGAAGTCACCTCACTAATCTGCTTCGAATACAACTTAGCCGCTGTGGCGGAGTGGATATCCTCACCATTGGCAAAGGCCTCGATAAGTGATTCATCTCCACTCAGGTGGGACATCAATCGTAGCTCCACTTGGCTATAGTCGGCCGAGAGCAATAGTCGATCCTGCATTGATGGGATAAATGCCTCACGAATGGGGCGGCCCGACTCGTCGCGAATAGGGATGTTTTGGAGGTTAGGGTTTGTCGACGAAAGTCGCCCTGTGGCTGTAACCGCTTGGTTATATGAGCTATGTATATGGCCACTTTTGGGGTTGACAAGTTCGGGAAGTGCCTCGACATATGTCGACAGCAGCTTCTTAACACCCCTATACTCCAAAATCATATCGACAATCTTATGCTTCTTGGCGAACCCTTGCAGGTATTCCTCGTCGGTGCAATATTGCTTGGTCTTGGTGAGCTTCGGTTTGTCGGTGATCTGCATCTTTCCAAACAGAATCTCGCCTAATTGCTTGGGCGAATTGACATTGAGTGAAGGTTCATCCGCCTCGTCGCGGATCTCCGTGAGCAGAGTGTTTAGCTTCCCAGTAAGTTCATCGCCGTAGCGAGCCAAAGCCCCAGAGTCGATCGTTACACCCTCCCACTCCATGTCGGCAAGAACGCGGATAAGTGGCTCCTCGATATCGAAATAGAGAGACTCGATCCCCTGCTCCACGATCTGTGGGTAGAGAACCTCCTTGAGTTGCAGAGTTATATCGGCATCCTCGGCCGCATATTCGCACACGAGGCTAGGGTTCACCCTATCCATTGTGATCTGCTTCGCCCCCTTGCCTATAAGTGTCTCGATCTCAATGGGTTTGTAGTTAAGATGCCTGAGCGATATCGCGTTCATATTGTGTCTGCCATCGGCATCCAACAAGTAGTCCAGCAACATCGTGTCGATCAACTTTCCGCGCACATCAATGCCAATTGAGCGCATAACCATAATGTCGAACTTTATGTTTTGTCCGATCTTATCAATCGACTCATCCTCGAACAAAGGGCGCAGGATCTCGGTATACTCCTCCTTGAATGGGATATATACCGCCTCGTGTGGCTTTGTCGCGATTGAAAGACCGACAATTCGATCACGCAGAAAATCAAGCCCTGTGGTCTCTGTGTCGAAGCAGAACTCCTTGGCACTCTTCAACTCCTCGACCAACACCTTTAGCTCCTCGGCAGTGTTAACCATCGTATAGGTGTGGGGCGTGGTCTCAGCGGTTTTGACAACCTCCATCTCCTCTTGACTAAATAGCGATAGGGTAGTGGGGGCATCGGGCGTACTAGGGGCGATGGGCTCCTCTTTTTGAGGCTCCGCCATAGCGGCAAACAGATCTCCCTGACCCTCCAACGTAGCGCTCTTACGAGCCGATTTAGGGTTTGGCTGGGCGGTGGTGGTGGGCAAAGATGATGCGGCTGGTTGTTGAGTCTGAGCAGCAATCGGTGTGATCCCAAACTCCGCCATCATAGCCGTGAAGTTCATCTCCGTGAATATCACCCTCAAAGCATCGCTGTTGGGCTCCGAGACCTTTAATAACTCCTCGTCGAGCGTGATGGGGGTGTCCAAACAGATTGTGGTGAGCCTCTTAGAGAGTGGCAAAGTCTCGGCCGCAGCGGCGATCTTCTCACCCTGCTTACCCTTAATCTGCCCCACATTCTCCAAAATATTCTCTACCGTGCCCCACTGTTGCACAAGTTTACATGCGCTCTTCTCGCCAACTCCCATAACCCCGGGGATATTGTCCGAAGCATCTCCCCACAGTGCCAAAATGTCGCGTATCAAAACGGGATCGTCAATGCCATATTTGGCCTTGATAGCCTCGCGGTCGATAATTTCGACCATAGAGTCCTTCTGTTTATAGATCTTACAATTGTCGCTTACCAACTGTCCATAATCCTTGTCGGGGGTGACCATAAAGACCTCATAACCAGCATCTGTACCCATCTTCGAAAGTGTACCGATCACATCGTCAGCCTCGTAGCCTGCAACCTCCAAAATCGGAATGTTTAGAGCCTCGACAACCCTCTTGACATAGGGCACTGACAAGATAATATCTTCGGGTGTCTCCGCTCGATTAGCTTTATATTCGGGATATATAGTGCGCCTAAAACTTCCCCCCGGAGGGTCGAAGGCGACACCCAGAAGGTCGGGTTTCTCGCGTTTGAGGATATCCCTCAAAAACTTCGTGAAGCCAAAGACCACCGATGTATTGAATCCATCGCGGTTGCGCATCGGGCGACCCATAAATGCGTAGTAATATCTAAAAATCAATGCATAGGCATCAATCAGAAAGAGGCGTTTCATAGAGTGTTTTTCGTTATTATTATTTTCCTTACCCAACCCCCACCTCTATAGATTGTCCGAGGCGTACCACTCCGCAAAAGATGTTGCGGTTTCGTGTAGTTTGAGTGAGTGTAGCTCGACCCCTTGGGGGAGTCGAGGGATTATGCGCTGAGTGAAATCAGATAACATATTTTCGCATGTAGGTTGGTAATCGACGAGTACAATATTCGAAAATATACCCCTCATCGACCCCTCGATTGTCGAGGCCATATCGCTGCGACGCATAACAAAAGCGTGGTCTAATTTAGAGACGATCTGTTCGTTGACAATCTTTTTGAGCTCGCCAAAGTCCATCACCATTCCACATTTGGGGTGACTGAGATCCGAAATAGGTTCGCCCTTGACAGTCACAAAGAGCCTGTACGAGTGTCCGTGGATCTCGCGACAAGCCCCGTCGTAACCCTCCAAAGCGTGAGCCGCTTCAAACGAAAACTCCTTTGTTAGACGTATCATAGATTATTTTTTTGATCCATATGCTAAGTCTCCAGCATCGCCGATGCCCGGGACAATGTACGATTTAGATGTCAACTCCTCGTCGAGCGCCGCGGTCCAAATTGTGGTTTTATCCATCGGCATATTCTTTCGAACGTAATCCACCCCCTGCTCGCTAGCAATAGCTGCTGCGACATGCGTGTGTTTAGGCTCTCCGCCCTTAGCCACAAGTGCGTTATAAGAGATGACAAGCGATGAACCAGTGGCCAACATCGGATCGACCAAAATCAAAATCTTATCCTCGATCGAGCCACACGACACATACTCCAACTTAACCTCGAAGCTGTTGTCTTTGTGAGACTTGCGATATGCCGACACAAATGCGTTGCTCGCATTGTCGAAGTAGTTCAAGAAACCTGCGTGGAAAGGGATTCCAGCGCGGAGGATAGTTGCCAAAACAATCTCGTCGTCGATCATAGCGACCACAGCCTCGCCTAGTGGAGTCTCCACAGCGAGATCCTTGTAGTTGAGTGTCTTAGATATCTCATATGCCAGAACCTCCGCAATACGCTCCAAGTTGCGTCTAAAGCGCATAGAGTCCTTTTGAATATCCTTGTCGCGGATCTCGGCGACAAACTTATTTAAGATCGAGTTCTTTGTTGAAACTATATTTACCATCTCTGTGAGTGTTTGGGTTATGTGTGCTTTTAGTATAGAAAATTATTGAACGGGTAACGCCCCTCGTGGATCTCCCTCACCATAGCGTATAGGTCCCCTCGGAACTTCTCGTAGTTGGACTTTTCGAGCGCCGAAATAAATATACATGGGGTGTTGGCCTTCGCTATCCAGCTCTCCTTGAGCTCCTCCAACGACATATTCTCCTTGGTGGCAGGGGTCAAATCATCCTCATCCTTTTTAATATAGGTATATGCGTCAACCTTGTTGAAGATCAAAAAGACTGGTTTATCCCCCGCGCCAATATCTTGTAGCGTCTGCTTCACAACATTGATCTGGTCCTCGAACTGAGGGTGCGAAATGTCGACCACATGCAACAACAGATCAGCCTCCCTCACTTCGTCCAATGTCGACTTAAACGACTCGACAAGCTCCGTGGGCAGCTTGCGGATAAATCCAACGGTGTCGGACAATAAAAATGGGAGGTTGTCAAATACCACCTTTCTGACCGTTGTGTCGAGCGTAGCAAAGAGTTTATTTTCGGCAAAGACCGTGCTCTTCGACGTAAGGTTCATAAGCGTTGACTTGCCGACATTGGTATAACCCACAAGCGCCACCCTAACCATATTTCCTCGGTTGGATCTCTGGACCACCATCTGTCGGTCGATCTTTTTGAGATCCTCCTTGAGCTTAGTGATTCTGTTGCGCACGATACGTCTATCGGTCTCGATCTCGCGCTCTCCAGCTCCTCCACGCGTACCCGTACCTCCACGTTGTCGCTCTAAGTGGGTCCAAAGGCCAGTGAGTCGAGGGAGCATATATTCGTAGTTTGCGAGTTGGACCTGCGTTTTGGCATATGCCGTAGTTGCTCGGGCCAAAAAGATATCGAGGATAAGGCGTGTGCGATCAAGTATTTTGCAGGGCAACTCCTTCTCGATATTTCTGGTCTGCGATGGCGACAGTTCGTCATCAAAAATAACTAGGTCGATCTCATTCTCTTTGCAGTATTCGCCAATCTCGCGCAACTTTCCGGGGCCCACATATATTCTTGACGAGGGTTGAGGCAAACGCTGCGTGAAGTTATGCACCGTCTCAATTCCATCTGTCTCGGCCAAAAATTCCAATTCATCGAGGAACTCCATCGCCTCTTTGGGGTTTTGGTTGTCGCGAATTACAGCGACCAATACTGCACGTCGAGTAATTGAAGTCTCAACGATGTGCTCTTTTTTAGTCTCTTTTTTTTCCAATTTTTCTATCTATCTTCTATAAAATCTCCCGAGCTGTTTTCTGTAAAAAGGGGTACCCCCGTTGGAGATACCCCTATACAATATTTATGCAACACTGTATTTGGTAGTGGACAAACTAAATTTAGTTTGCGATACTAAATACTACAGGGAGTGTAAATTTCACACGAACAGCTTGGTTACGTTGTTTTCCCGGAGTCCATCTTGGAGATGACTGCAAAACGCGTACAGCCTCATCTGCGAGTGAACGGTCTGGCGACTGCAACACCTCGATGTTTGTTAGCAAACCATTCTTCTCGATCACGAATGTCAAGATTACACGACCAGAGATACCATTCTCAGCAGCGATCTGTGGGTATCTAACGCGAGTTTGCACCCATTTGTGGAATGTGCTAAGGTCACCACCTTGGAACGATGGCATTGTCTCTGCGATCAAGAATGGTTGGTCATCCTCGATAACCTCACCACGACCCTCGATTTGTTGAAGCACCTCAGTCTCCTCGTCAAACTCAGTGAAGTCAAGGTCAGTCTCTACGGTTGTATCGTTGGTTACAACCTCGAGAAGTGTACTAAGTACTTTGATCTCAACCTTCTTTGGAGCTACAGGTTTCTCTAGGTCTTGGCGAGTGATCTCGGTGATCTGCTCTTCGACAGCGCCATAGAAAATTTCAACTTGCTCGATACGGTGCTCTTTTGGAGTGTACGCAAATGCAAAGATCACGAGACCCAAGGCACAGATAACGCCGATCTCAAGCAATAGACCTCTTTTGTTTTTTAGGTCAGCTTTAGGAGTTTTTTTAAGTTCCATTGTTTATATCAATTAATTTTATTTATTTGTTTGTCTAGGTTTTAGGTCTGACTTATCCGTTTAGCTCAATAGCCCCCCTCACTTGACCACAAATATAGCTATAAATATTTTAATTTCACACAATAAACCGTGAAATTTCTTTGTTTTTTAATATCTTTGTCCAAAATCAATAAATAAATTAACTTCGATGGAGTCTCAGCTTAAGCCCTTATATGGTATGACTATCAATCAATTAGGTGATGTTTGCGCCCAAATGCAACTCCCCAAATTTGTTGGCAAACAAATTGCAAATTGGTTGTACGTAAAGCACGTTTTGGACATAGACGAGATGACAAATCTCTCGATTAAGGGCCGCGAAGCCCTAAAAACACAATATTGTGTGGGTCGAGTTGCCCCATCGCACCAAAGCGAGGCGGCAGATGGAACGAAAAAATATCTCTTTAAAACATCGGGCGCAAACTCCATAGAGTCGGCCTATATTCCCGACGGTGATCGTGCGACATTGTGCGTATCGTCGCAGGCGGGGTGTCGAATGGGGTGTACGTTTTGTGCTACGGCGCGCCAAGGGTTGCAGGCATCGTTGACGACAAACGAGATTCTAAACCAAGTGGCTTCGTTGCCCGAGCGTGAAAAATTGACCAATCTGGTATTTATGGGTATGGGCGAGCCTTTGGATAATGCCGACAATGTATTGGCGGCAATCGAGATCCTCACGGCCGATTGGGGCTATGGCTGGTCGCCCTATCGTATCACGCTGTCGACGGCAGGGGTGGGGCGCGAGTTGCGTAGGTTCTTGGACTCTACATCTGTCCATCTGGCTGTAAGCCTCCACAACCCATACAGCGACGAGCGTGCCGAGATCATGCCTATAGAGAAGGCCTATCCCATTGCGGAGGTTGTAAAGGTGTTGAGGGAGTATGATTTTACGCGTCAGCGTAGGGTGTCGTTTGAGTATATACTTATGAGTGGCAAGAATAACTCTCCGCACCATATCCGCGAGATCTGCCGACTGCTCAATGGGCTGAAGTGTAGACTCAATATTATTAAGTTCCACAAGATCCCCGACTCCCCCTACTTCTCCCCCTCGGACGACAAGATCATTCGCTTTAGGGACACATTGACCCAAAAGGGTATCCACACAACCATAAGGCGTTCGAGGGGCGAAGAGATACAAGCGGCATGTGGTTTGCTCTCGACTATGGAGGGTGAGTAAAATAAACTATAAAAAAACTAAAACTATAAAAAGTATGTTACGCAAAATTATCTTTTCGGTAGCTATGCTACTCGGTGTTGGAGCGGTTTCAGCACAGGTTAAATTTCATGATGTTACGGTCGACCAACTGCAAAAGCTAGCGGCGAAGAGCGAGAAGTTGATCTTTATAGATCTCTATGCTACATGGTGTCCCCCTTGTAGAGCTATGGAGAGCAATGTCTTTTCGCGCGAAGATGTGGGTGAATTTATGGCGGCACGATTTGAGTGTGCAAAGTACAATGTCGACCACACGCCGGGAAGTGAGCTTGCGTCGCAATATAATGTAAGGTCGATTCCTACATATTTGATTTTTGATAGTGAAGCGAAATTTTTAGGTCGCTTGCAGGGTTCTATGCCAGCCGAAGATTTTATGGAGAACATAAATCAGGCGCTTTTAAATAAGTAAATGACCGCTGGATTTGTAAATCTCGAAAAAAAATATTAAGTTTGTCGAGATGTCAGCTATATACCTACATATTCCATTTTGTCGCAAAGTATGCGGCTACTGTGATTTCTTTCGGAGTGTCGATCTGCGGAGGATGCCTCATGTCGTTGGGGCAATGATGGCGGAGCTGAGCGATGAGTGTGACTATTTGAGAGATAAAAAGATAAGAACCATATATTTTGGTGGCGGTACCCCCTCCCTGCTCTTGGGTGAGCAGGTGGGGGCTTTTTTATCGCGTATAGCTGAGCTATACGACACCTCTCAGCTCGCGGAGGTGACTCTGGAGGCTAACCCCGATGATTTGACCTTGGAGTATTTGGAGGCCGTTCGCGCGGTCGGGGTTAATCGGTTGAGTATAGGTGTGCAGTCGTTTGATGACGAGGAGTTGAGGTTTATGAATCGTCGACATTCGGCCCAGCAGGCGTGTGAGGCGGTGCGAGCGGCAAGAGATGTGGGGTTCGACAATATCGCTATTGATCTGATCTTTGGAGTCGAGGGCTTTGGGCGAGATGTTTTGGAGAGATCCATAGACAAGGCCATTGAGTTGGGTGTTGAGCATATCGCGGCCTACCACCTCACCATCGAGCCAAACACTATATTTGGGCGTATGTTGCAGCGTGGCGAGCTCTCCTTGGTCGATGAGTCGATCGGAGAGGGGGAGTATATGCTGTTGCACGACAAGTTAACAAAAGCTGGGTATGACCACTACGAAATATCGAACTACGCAAGGGGTGGTAAAAGGTCCAAACATAACTCTTCGTATTGGCATGGGGTTGAGTATTTGGGTGTTGGTCCCGGGGCGCACTCCTTCGATGGTGAGTCGAGACGCTGGGCGCTGGACTCTATCGAGAGATATTTGGAGGGTGGTGATGGTAGGTACGAAAGCGAGCAGTTGACTCTGCAAGATAAGCGAAATGAGATGGTTATGACATCGCTCAGGTGTGCCGAGGGGTTGGATCTAAAGCGTTTTGGAGAGCTTTTTGGATGTGACGCAAGGGCGGAGCTAGAGAGAGAGTCGAATAGGTGGATGAGTAGTGGAGAGTTGGTGCGTGAAGCCCAGAGATTGTATATTCCGCCACGCAACTATATGGTAAGTGATATGATTATTGAATCGTTGTTTGTGTGATAGGAGTTGAGCAATTTTAATTATATTTCACCCCACCCCTAAATCCCTTCCCAATGGGTGGGGACTTAGTCGCAAAACTTTGGTTTTGCTCCCTAAAGAGGTACGAATCAAGGTTTGAAATTTCAAACCTTAATTCGTAATATTTGTAAACGAGTAAAAATATTGTTAATATTTAGTAAGAAAATTTAAAAAAAACTATTGTGATTTAAATATTTGTTGTACCTTTGCACCCGAAGAGGGTATTCCTTGATTTGCAAAATAAAAGGGTAGAGGTGATGGGTGATCTTAATATGTAACATTCTACTCTTTCTGGCAAGGGGATTGCGACATCATTATGAATCATTCGAGATATTTTAATAAATTTAATATATGAGTGATTTGAAATATACTCCCGACTATTTGTTCGAAATAAGTTGGGAGGTGTGTAACAAAGTTGGAGGTATACACACAGTAATAGCAACGAAAGCTTTGACGGTATCGCGTACAATCAGCGCCGATAAGTATATCGTTATAGGTCCTGATTTTACCCACCTAGGGTTTGGCCATCCCGAATTCGAAGAGGATAATGAACTACTGAAGCCTTGGAGAGTCTACATGTGTGGTAGGGGCCTTAGAGTGAGGGTTGGACACTGGAATATCGTGGGCCGACCAATCGCAATCCTTGTGGATTTCACATGCCTATTTCCCAAAAAAGATAGAGTCCTTGCCGAGTTGTGGGAGGGCTATGGAGTCGATTCAATCACTGGTCGTGAAGATTATGTTGAGTCGGCACTCTTTGGTTTTGGAGCAGGTATCGTAGTGTCATCCTTCATGAAGTTCTATGGTTTGCCAAGCGACAAAGCTGTGGCACATTTCCATGAGTGGATGACTGCAACGGGAGGTCTTTACCTTCGTGTTCACGACCCCAAGATCGCAACTGTATTCTCTACGCACGCAACTGTTATGGGGCGTTGCATCGCTGGAAACAGATTGCCACTATACAATGAACTTAGTAACTTCAATGCCGATGAGCTAGCCCACCGCTTCAATGTTGTGGCGCGTCACTCGGTGGAGAAGGCGGCGGCTCATAACTATGATGCCTTTGCTACGGTGAGTGATATCACAGCGGCAGAGTGTAAAGCGCTTCTTAGTCGCGAAGTAGATATAGTGACCCCCAATGGTTTTGAGGATGACATCGTATGGAAGGGCGAGGAGGCTATTCAAAAGCGCATCGTAGCACGCCAAAAGATGATCGCTGTGGCGGAGTCATTGATAGGATTCAAATATGATAAGGAGCCATTAATTATAGGTACGAGCGGTAGATACGAGTTTAGGAACAAGGGTATCGACATCTTTATTGATTCGCTCAGGCAGTTGGCTGCAAACCCAGTGTTGGATCGCGAGGTATTGGTATATGTGACCGTACCAGCAGGTGACAAGGGTCCGCGCAAGGATCTTCAGGCTCACCTCAAAGACTCGGCAATGGGGATCGATCCCAATATCAGCCGCAATATCACACACTACATCGACAACCCTCAGTGGGACCAAACCCTCAATGCAATCAGTGGTGCAGGGTTCGACCGCGTGGATTCGAAGGTGAAATTGGTATTTGTGCCTGCATACCTTAATAAAACAGATGGAATCTTTGATCTCGACTACTACGAGGTTTTGATGGGTATGGATCTTACGGTCTATGCGTCGTACTACGAGCCATGGGGCTACACTCCACTCGAGTCGGCAGCATTCTCGGTACCTACGATCACCACCACACTCGCAGGTTTTGGTCTATGGATCGAGGGTATGGAGAACCACGATGGCGTGCGCGTGATAGAGCGTGACGACTACAACGATGGTGAGGTGATAAGTGCTTTAGCGGATGCAATGTTGGAGTACTCTATGCTCAGCGACGAAGAGGTGGCAAGATATAGAAAATCGGCATCAGAGATCGCCGCGACCGCTTTGTGGTCAAATCTTTTTGAACAATATAAGCAGACGTATAGTACTGCAATAAATAACTCATTAACAAGAATCGGTCAAATACAAAATCCACAAGAACTAATCGCGGATGATGAGTATGTTGGCCTAATAGGACAAACTATGGCAATTGAACAACCAAATTGGACTCGACTAATGGTCGAGAAGAGTTTCCCAGAGAGACTACATGCTCTTGAGGAGCTATCGCGTAACCTATGGTGGTGTTGGAATGTAGAGGCACGCAACCTTTTCGAAAGTATTGACCCTGAACTATGGGCATCTTTGTCGGGAAACCCTATTGCACTCCTAGACAACTTGTCTTTGCAACGTGTGCAAGAGATCGAGAAAGATAAGAAATTCCTAGCGAATATGGATACCGTTTATGCGGAGTTCCAAGAGTATATGGCAGAGCAACCAGAGCCACAAATGCCAACTGTGGCATACTTCTCTATGGAGTTTGGTTTGCACTCATCACTTAAGATCTACTCGGGAGGTCTTGGAATCTTGGCTGGAGACTATATCAAAGAGGCTTCGGATCGTAATGTTCCAATGGCAGCAGTAGGTTTGTTGTATCGTTATGGATACTTCACACAAAAATTGTCGTCTCAAGGAGCTCAAGAGGCTTCGTATGAGGCTCAAAATTTCCAAAAGTTGCCAATCGCACCAGTTCGTGACGCAGATGGTAACTGGATTACAGTAAGCGTAGCAATGCCCGGACGTGAGGTTTTGGCTAGAGTATGGAAGTGCCCTGTGGGTCGCGTAAGCTTGTACCTTCTCGATACAGACCATGAGGATAACTTGCATGAGGATCGTTCGATCACTCACCACTTGTATGGTGGCGATTGGGAGAACCGCCTAAAGCAAGAGATGGTTCTAGGTTTGGGAGGTATCCGCGCTTTGGAGGCTGTAGGCGTTCAAAAGCAAGTTTACCACTGCAACGAGGGTCACGCAGCATTTATCGGTTTGGAGCGTATGCGTCAACTCATCGAGAAGGATGGTTTGAACTTTAGCCAAGCAATCGAGGTTGTTCGTTCAACGTCACTCTTTACAACACACACACCAGTACCTGCGGGTCACGATGCATTCCCAGAGTCAATGATTCACCACTATATGCCACACCTAAGTGGATGTTTGGGAATCTCTTGGGAGCAATTCTTGAGCCTAGGTAAGACAAATGTAGCTGATCCAAACGAGAGATTCTCTATGTCGGTATTGGCTTGTAACCTTTCACAAGAGGTGAATGGTGTATCGTGGTTACACGGAGAGGTATCTAAGGATCTTCTTGGTTATATGTGGCCCGGATACTTCAAGAGCGAGTTGCACATCAGCTATGTAACAAATGGTGTTCACTTCCCAACTTGGGTTGCAGCAAATATGCGTAAGATGTATGCTAAGTACTTCGAGAATGCATTCACAGGTCACACATACGATATCCCCGGATGGCAACGCGTACACGATATTCCAGATGCAGAGTTGTGGGAGGCACGTGTAAGACTTAAAAAGCGTTTGATTAACCATATCCGTAGCCGCTACGAGGATCCATCACAAGTTCGTTTCGACTCACCAAGTCAAATCGTACGTATCATCGAGGGTCTTAAGCCAGAGGTCTTGACAATCGGTTTTGCACGTCGTTTCGCGACATACAAGCGTGCTCACTTGTTGTTCACTAACCTTGAGCGTTTGGATGCAATCGTAAATAACCCAGAGCGTCCTGTTCAATTCGTATTTGCAGGTAAGGCTCACCCAAATGACAAACCGGGTCAGGATTTGATCAAGCGTATCGTCGAGGTATCTATGATGCCACAGTTCTTGGGTAAGATCTTGTTTATGCAGAACTACGATATGGATTTGGCTCGCCACATGGTTCAAGGAGTCGATGTATGGTTGAATACACCAACACGTCCATTGGAGGCATCGGGTACTTCGGGCGAGAAGTGTGTGATGAATGGTGTTCTTCAGTTCTCTGTCCTCGATGGATGGTGGGTTGAGGGTTACCGCGAGGATGCAGGTTGGATGTTGCCTATGGAGCGTACATTCACCGATCAACGTTTCCAAGATGAGTTGGATGCAGAGAAGATCTACACAACTATCGAGGAGCAAATCGCACCTTTGTACTACTCACGTTTCAAGAACAACATGCCAGTTGAGTGGTTGAAGTATGTTAAGAACTGTATCGCAGATGTAGCTTCTAACTTCACCATGAACCGCATGATTATCGACTACGAGGATCGTTTCTACAACCAGCTTGCAGAGCGTAACGACAAGATCCGCGAGAACAACTTTGCTATGGCAACAGAGGTGGCAGATTGGAAGAAGAAGATCAACGCAGCTTGGGGCGATGTTAAGATTTTGGATGTTCAACGTGCACGCATCGACAACGAGGCTATATATGTAGGTAAGGAGTATCACTTCGAGGTTACTTTGGATGTAGCAACTCTTTCGAAGGATGATCTAGGTGTTGAGTTGTTGGTGGCTAACCAAATTGAGAGCGGACAGAAAGCAAACATCATGGAGACAGCTCAGCTTATCGCGGTCTCTGAGACTGGTAGCACTGTTACCTACAAATTGGACTACGTACCAACAAAAACAGGAGTGTTCGATGTAGCTTTGCGTATCTACCCAAAAACAGATATGTTGGTTCACAGAATGGATATGCCACTAGTAAAATGGGCATAACAATATAAAATTGAATAAAAATTAAATAAAAATCGGAAAAATTTTGTTTTTTCCGGTTTTTATTACTAATTTCGGTCATACAAAATAAAATATTGAGATGGCAGCCTTAACCTTTGACAAAAACGAACTAGGAAACCTTGAGTATTCTCTACAAAGAGAGATGCTCGCAACAGACAGACGAGGTGGTTACATGAGTACTACAATCGTATGTTGTAACACACGTAAATATCACGGACTAATTGTCGCACCTATCGACGATAGCGAGCGTGATTTCGTGCTACTTTCGTCGCTCGATGAGACTATCATTCGAGACGAACAACGCTTTAATTTGGCGCTACACCGCTACAAAGGTGGTGCGTATGAGCCACGTGGTCACAAATACATCACTGACTTCGAGTACACACCATGTCCAACTATCACATATAGAATTGGAGATGTAGTGTTGCGCAAGGAACTTTTGTGGATCCACAAGCGCACACAATTGATGGTGAAATATACATTGATGGAGGGTGGTCGCAATAGACCTGTGACCTTGCAGTTGCGTCCATTCTTGGCTTTCCGTGATCGTCATGAGTTGTCGAAGGCTAATCTATATGCCGATGGTCGTTCATATGACATTACAAATGGTGTTAAGTGTCGCCTTTACGACGCATTCCCATGGTTGCATATGCAGACTAACCGATCGGACGTAGAGTATGTACCAGCTCCAGATTGGTACTGTGATTTTGAGTATATCCAAGAGGTCTCTCGTGGCTACGACGGTTTGGAGGATCTTTTAACTCCCGGTTACTTCGAGGTAGATCTTAAATTCGGCGAGAGCGTGATTATCTCTGTTTCGACAGAGGAGATGTTCTCGGGCGAGACAATCGAGGCTACATACGCAGAGTCGGTGGCTAAGCGTACACACAAGATTGACTTTAAGTCGTGCTTGGAGCATGCTGCACGCCAATTCTTGGCACGCAAAAAAGATGGCCGTTTGGATGTGATAGCTGGATACCCATGGTATGGTGTGATTGGTCGCGATGCGATGATCTCACTTCCGGGATTGACACTCACACAAGGCAATAGAGAGGATTGTTTGGATGTTGTTGATACCTTGATGAAGGACAACGCAAACAATACATTGAGAAATTCGTTCAAATCAGAAAATGCAGTTGATTGCCCACTTTGGGTATTTAGAACAATGCAGGAGTTGGAGAAGAACGGCATGACTCGTATCTCAATATGGGAGAAGTATGGCAAAGATCTAAAGGCAATTCTCGAGACATATGCTAACCATCCAAGTGATCGCGTTTCGCTTCACGACAATGGTTTGATCTGGGCATGGTCAAATGAGGAGCCTATTTCATGGATGGACTTTACGGTCGACACTGCACAGGTGGAGCCTCGTAATGGTTATCATGTCGAGGTCAATGCATTGTGGTACAATGCTGTATCATATGCAGTTGATTTGGCCAAAGATTTTGGTGATAAAGAGTTTGTTGCTCAGTGGGGCGACATGCCAGCCAAAACAAAAGAGTCATTCTTGAAGCTATTCTGGTTAGGAAGCGGATGGTTGGCAGACTTCGTTAACTACGATGTTACGGAGGGTTCAATTCGTCCAAATATGATTATTGCTTGCGCTTTGGACTACAAAATGTTGAGCGAAGAGCAGCAAGTAAATGTAATAAGGGTGGTAGACCAACACCTTTTGACAACGAAGGGTCTACGTTCTTTGACACCGCTTAATCCATTGTATGGAAGTATGGTTCGCGCGGATTGGAACAATGCACCAAAGAATGGTTCTGTATGGGTATGGCCATTGGCATTCTATGTGAAGGCATGTTTCGACGTTTTGGGCAAGTCATTCTTGTTGAAGGCAGAGGATATTTTGGAGGAGTTCAATGAGGAGATTCAAGTTTCGGGAATCGGTTCAATCAGCGAGTACTTCGAGCCAAATCCTCCATACCATTCACGTGGAGCAGTTTCGTGTGCAACGGCTGTGGCAGCGGTGCTCGAGATCACTCAAATGATCGAGAAATACAAGGGCGAAGAGGTTGCTGAAGCTCCAAAAAAGGTTGCAAAACCACGAGCTAAGGCGGCAGCTCCCAAAAAAGAGACAACAGCTAAGGCGGCACCCAAGAAAAGAGTGGTAAAAGCTAAGGCGGAGTAAGACAAAGTTACCTGTAGTGAGTGAGTGGTGGAGACGATGATGTTTAGGTAGCATAAGAGGAAATAGATGTTAAATATCAGAGAAAAATAAAGAATGAGAGTTTTGATGTTCGGATGGGAGTTTCCACCCCACATTGCAGGAGGATTAGGAACTGCATGTTATGGAATGACACGTGGATTGGCACGTAATGACGTTGAGGTTACATTTGTTGTTCCTAGAGCATATGGCGACGAAGATCAACGCTTCACAAAGGTGGTTAACGCCAGCGATGTAGAGGCAGATTATGGCCAAATTTACAAAGGAGCTGAGGATGTGTTAGAGAAGTTGTCCTTTATTCACATTGACTCGAATATGGTTCCATACGTATCTGTAGAGGAGTATGAATCATATCACGAGGAGTTTGTAAAGTCGGGCCAAAAGACATGGAGCACTTCTAACGCATGGTCAGAGAAGTTCACCTTTTCGGGAAAATATGGTGCAAACCTTATGGAGGAGGTAGCTCGCTATGCAGTAGTAGCGGCTCAAGTAGCTAAGGAGTTGGAGGGTCAGTTTGATGTGATCCACGCTCATGACTGGTTGACTTACTACGCTGGAATCGCAGCTAAAGAGGTGTCGGGTAAACCACTTGTGGTTCACCTCCACGCGTCGGAGCACGATCGAAGTGGTGAGAATGTAAATACACAAGTTTTTGCAATTGAGCAAGGAGGTATGATGGCAGCAGATAAGGTTATCGCTGTGTCGAACCTAACGCGTAATATTGCGATTACAAAATATGGCATTGATGCCAACAAAGTTGTCACAGTTCACAATGCAGTACGATTTGCAGAGAAGGAGGATGAACCACTTCCAGAGCGTGGTGTGAAGGATAAGATCGTGACATTCTTGGGCCGTATCACATATCAAAAGGGTCCTGACTATTTTGTCGAGGCTGCTGCAAAGGTGTTGAAGAGAGTTCCAGATGTACGATTTGTTATGGCAGGATCTGGAGATATGATGAATCACGTTATTCGTCGTGTCGCACGATTGGGTATAGCGGACCGTTTCCACTTCACAGGATTCTTGAAGGGGGATGATGTACACAAGATGTTCCAACTCTCGGATGTATATATCATGCCATCGGTGTCGGAGCCATTCGGTATCTCGCCATTGGAGGCAATGAGATCAAACGTGCCAGTAATCATCTCTAAGCAGAGTGGTGTAGCCGAGGTTTTGGACTATGCTGTGAAGGTTGACTATTGGAACGTAGATGCTATGGCCGATGCTATCTATGCATTGGTTAAGTATCCAGCCCTAAACCAAATGTTTGCTCAAAAGGGACTTGAAGAGGTTACAGGTCTTAAATGGACAGATGCAGCAGCCAAAGTCAAGGCTGTATATGAGAGCGCAATAAACGAATCGGAGACTAAATAAAACTAACCACAATATGAAAACAATCTGTTTTTTCTTTCAAGTTCACCAGCCATGGCGTTTGAAGACATACCGTTTCTTCAACATGGGCAAGGATCACAACTACCTAGATGATCTACTAAATCGTTCGATCATGCAGAAGATCGCGCGTGAGAGTTATCTTCCAATGAATGCTTTGTTGCTTAACCTAATTAAGTCAACAAATGGAGCATTTAAGTGTTCATTCTCGATCACAGGTAGTGCAATAGAGCAATTTAAGGCTTACGCTCCAGAGGTGTTGGAGTCGTTCAAGGAGTTGGCAGCAACAGGATCTGTAGAGTTCTTAGCCGAGACATACTCTCACTCACTCTCTTCGCTTACCTCTCCAGAGGAGTTCGAGCGCGAGGTGAAGCTCCACGCTGCAATGATTAAGGAGACTTTTGGTGTGAAGCCAACTGCATTCCGTAACACAGAGCTTATCTACAATGACCAAGTAGGTGAGATGGTTGCAAAGCTAGGTTTCAAAACAATGTTGGCTGAGGGAGCTCGCCACGTCATGGGTTGGAAGTCACCAAACTTTGTATATGCAAACTCTATCAACTCGAAGTTGAGATTGTTGTTGCGTAACTACAAATTCTCTGATGATATCGCTTTCCGTTTCTCTAACCAAGGATGGGATGAGTATCCACTTACAGTAGATAAATATGTTGATTGGTTGATTAACTCTGAGGAGGCTTCAGGCGAGATCATTAACCTCTTTATGGATTATGAGACATTTGGTGAGCACCAAAAATCAACAACTGGAATCTTCGATTTCATGAAGGCTTTGCCTGCAAAGGTTATCGAGAGCGGTGAGTTGACTTTCGCTACAGTGAGCGCAGCAGCTAAAAAGCACCAACCAGTATCTGTTCTACACTGTCCACACGCAATGTCTTGGGCAGATGAGGAGCGCGACGTAACAGCTTGGTTGGGTAACGACCTTCAAAACGAGGCGTTCGCTAAGATCTATGCTCTACGCGACAAGGTTTTGGCATTGAAGAGTGCAGATTATGAGTTTGTTTGGAGATTTATGCAGACATCGGACCACTTCTACTATATGGCTACTAAGTGGCTTTCGGATGGTGATGTTCACTCATACTTCAACCCATATGATTCAGCTTATGACGCATTTATCAACTACATGAATGTACTTTCAGATTTCGAGATCGAGATCACTGAAGCGTTAGAGGCTAAAGGAAAGAAGGCATAATAATGTAACTTAAGGTTATTACATATCATATCAAAGGCAGGGGTTTCTCAGAGATGAGGATCCTCTGCTTTTTTTGTGCTCTGTAAAGTTTGAGGAGTGCCCTCACGCCTCCGAGGTCAGAGACAGGACTGAATTCTCAAACCGAGTGGCAGCATGCGAAGGTTAACGTTCATTCACCATTCACATTCATCATTATTTTCTTGTCATTTCGGTACACCGAGTGTTTGTAAAACACGCACATCATTGAATTTAAAATGTTGTTTCTCTTTCTAAGAGAGTGTAATGCGCAGCTAAAGTACTACATTTCAGTTTAATATCAAAATAATTAGTCTTGTAAATTTATAC